>NZ_DASZTJ010000255.1:0-7192 GCF_035548235.1 Rhodopila sp. | reverse complement strand
GGTGCTGTATGACTCGCCGCACCAGACTTGGTGGAAACCCAGCCGCTCCGCTTCCAGGACGCGATCCATGTCCAGCTTCGGGTGCGCGCCGGACATGTCGACGGTAATACCAAGCTGCATCAGCGCACCTTTGCGATCACGTTGTCCCGGAAGCGACGCATATTGTCGATCGTCGCCGCAAGGTCGGCGCCGAACAGCCCGAAATCGAAGGCGGTGACCCCGACCTCGGCAAGCGCCTGGATGTCGCCGGCATAATCGACGGCCGAACCGGTAAAGAGCTTGCGCTCGCCATCGACGGTGCCTTTCGGCTGCGCCTCGGGGTTCGAGGAGACACGATAGGCGAGACCGACGGACGACGGGCTGCGGCCGGCCTTTTCGGTCATCCCCCGCAGCTTCGCCACACCCGCCTTGTAGCGCGTGAGCGTGTCCATCGGGAATTGCGGGTTGGTGCCGATCGGATACCAGGCGTCACCGTAGCGGGCGGTGCGCCGCAGGGCCGGGCCGCTTTCACCGCCGACCCAGATCGGAATCCGGCCGGGTGGCTTGGGCGGAAACAGCACATCCTGGAACTTGACATACTTTCCGTCGAATTTCGGATGATCGGCGGTCCACAACTCCCGGCATGCGGCCATGTATTCGTCGGTCACGGCGCCGCGTTCGGCGAAGGGTTCGGTGCCGATGGCGTTGAACTCCTCCTCGCACCAGCCGGCGCCGATGCCCAGGGTCAGCCGGCCTTTCGACAGATAATCGATCGTCGCCAGGATCTTCGCCGTCAGCACGGCCGGACGATGCGGCACCACCATCACCGAGGTCACGATCCCTAGTTTCGTCGTCGCAGCGGCAATGAAGGTGGCGGCCGTCAGTTGCTCCAGCCGCGGCGCGGCGGCGCCCGATGGGAATTCGCCGCTCTCGGAATATGGATAGCGCGACGCGATGGAAGTCGGGATGATCAGGTGATCGCTGACGGTGACGTAGTCGAAGCCCAGCGATTCGGCCTCGGTGGCGATCTTCAGCAGGCTGTCGGGATCGATCAGCGGGCCGCTGGTGGGGGCGCTGCATCCGATCTGCATGGCTTCCTCCTGTCGTCGTGCGGTTGTGTTCTGGGGCGCGATAGCACACGATGCTGTCCCAAAGGGCAACTGGCCCCATTCGGACGGACATGCCGCATGAGCGATCTGACCTGGCTGGAAACAACGCCGCTGGCTGACCTGATGGCGGAGGCCGCGGACAAGCGCGACGCCGCGTTCGGGCGCAATACCTCCTATTCGCGGAAGGTCTTCATCCCGCTGACCAAGCTGTGCCGGGATGTCTGCCATTACTGCACCTTCGCCGAGACGCCTCGTGCCGGCGTCCCCAACTACCTGTCGGCCGAAGAGGTCCTGGCGATCGCCCGCGCCGGCGAGGCGGCAGGCTGCACCGAGGCTTTGTTCACCCTCGGCGACAAGCCCGAACTGCGGTACCGCGCCGCCCGCGAATCCCTGGCAGCACTAGGGCATGAGACGACTATCGGATACCTGCGCGAGATGTGCGCGCTGGTCCTGAAGGAAACCAAGCTGCTGCCGCACGTGAATCCCGGCGTGATGACGCGGGAGGAGATCGCGGCGCTGCGCGAGGTCTCCGCCAGCCAGGGCATCATGCTCGAGTCGATCAGCGAGCGGCTGTGCCAGCCGGGCGGCGTGCATTACGGCTCCCCCGACAAGGCACCTAAGGTTCGGTTGGAAACGATCCGTCTTGCCGGCGAGCTGGCGGTGCCGTTCACCACCGGCATCCTGATCGGCATCGGCGAAACGCGGACCGAACGGCTGGAGGCGCTGGCGGCGATCCGGGACCTGCATCTGGAATACGGCCACATCCAGGAAGTGATCGTGCAGAACTTCCGCGCCAAGGCGGACACCAAGCTGCGCGACGCCGACGAGCCCGACCTCGACGACCTGCTCTGGACCATCGCGGCCGCTCGGCTGATCCTGCCGGCGGATGTGCATGTGCAGGCGCCGCCGAACCTGTCGCCGGGCGTGTATCCGACGCTGATCGGCGCCGGTATCGATGACTGGGGCGGCGTGTCGCCGGTCACGCCGGACCACGTCAACCCGGAAGCGCCCTGGCCGGAGTTGGAGGCGCTCGCCCAGCGCACCGCCGAATGCGACAAGATCCTGGTGCAGCGACTCCCGGTCTATCCGGCCTGGGCCGCAGACGCCGGCCGCTGGCTGCATCCGCCTGTCGCCACGCGCGTCATGCAGCTTGCCGACGCCGAGGGCTGGGCCCGCGACGACGACTGGGCGCCCGGCCTGGTGTGGCCGACGGAAGAAAAGCCCGTCCGCCTGACCAGGGTCGATCCGCAGATCGACCGCATCATCGACCGCGCCATCGCCGGCATCCGCCTGCAGGAAACAGAGATCATCCGCCTGTTCGCCGCCCGCGACGTCGATTACGAACGCGTCCTGCAAGCTGCCGACGCCCTGCGCAAGGAGGTCAGCGGCCAGACGGTTCGTTACGTCGTCAACCGCAACATCAACTACACCAACATCTGCTACTATCGCTGCAAGTTCTGCGCGTTCTCAAAAGGCAAGACGCACGAGGACCTGCGCGGCACGCCCTATGACCTGGACATGGAGGAGATCGTCCGCCGTTCCCGGGAAGCGTGGGATCGCGGGGCGACCGAAGTCTGCCTGCAGGGCGGCATCCACCCCGATTACACAGGCGAAACGTATATCAACATCTGCAAGGCGATCAAAGCCGCCATCCCCGGCATGCACATCCATGCTTTCTCCCCCCTGGAAGTCACCCAAGGCGCGGCGACGCTGGGCCTGTCCCTGACCGCGTTCCTGTCGCGGCTGAAAGACGCCGGTCTGGGGACCTTGCCTGGCACGGCCGCAGAAATCCTGGACGATGAAATCCGAGCGGTGATCTGCCCGGACAAGATCAATACGCAGCAATGGATCGATGTGGTGACAGCTGCGCACAAGCTGGGTTTGCGCACGACGTCCACCATCATGTACGGCCATGTTGAATCTCCCTTGAACTGGGCGCGTCACCTGCTGGTGCTGCGCGACGTGCAGGAGCAGACCGGCGGCATCACCGAATTCGTTCCGCTGCCGTTCGTTCACATGGAAGCGCCGATGTATCTGCGCGGCTTGGCGCGCAAGGGCCCGACACTGCGGGAGGCGGTGCTGATGCACGCCGTCGCCCGCCTGACGCTGCATCCGCTGATCACCAACATCCAGACCTCCTGGGTGAAGATGGGGCCCGAGGGGGCCGCGCTCTGCCTCAAGGCCGGCGCCAACGACATGGGCGGCACGCTGATGAACGAAAGCATCAGCCGCGCGGCCGGCACCCAGCACGGGCAGGAGTTCCCGCCCGAGGCGATGGAGACGTTGATCGGCGGAATCGGCCGCGCACCGACGCAGCGCGACACCGTCTATCGTCCGGTAGGCAACGAACGGCGGGAGGTGTCCTTCGGGGCGCCGGAACTTGCCCCGATCGTGCAGACCCCGCCGCGGAAAGTCGCGGCGGAATAGCGTCCGTCCTCGGTGCGGCGTCGCCACGCCGCGCATCGATCGGATCGGCGTCTGATCAGCGGAGGAACCCGCGGAACCGCCACAGCGCGAATCCGAACAGTGCCGCCGCGATCCCGAACAGCGTCAGGAACTGCGGCCATACGAGATCGAAGCCGGCGCCGCGGAACAGGATCGCTTGCGCCAGGATCACAAAATGGGTGTTCGGCGCCAGCAGCATCAGGTTCTGGACGATCTCCGGCATGCTTTCGCGCGGCGTCATGCCGCCCGACAGGACCTGCAACGGCAGCAGCACCAACATGATCAGCAGCCCGAACTGCGGCATGGACTCCGCGACCGTCGCGAGCGCGATGCCCATTGTGGCCGCCGCAGCGATGTCGAGCGCGGAGGCGGCCATGAACAGGGCGACCGATCCCTGCACCACCACGTGGAGCAGGCCCTGGACGATCAGCAGCAGGGACACGAAGGCGGCGACGAACACGACAAGGCCCATCGACCAGATCTTGCTCACCATGATCTCGACGGCGGTCACCGGCATCACCAGAAGATGCTCGATCGTGCCGTGCTCGCGCTCGCGGATCAGCGCCGCGCCGGTCAGGACCATCGCCAGCATGGTGATGCTGTTGATGACCGCCATCACCGAACCGAACCAGGAATGCGTAAGGTCGGGGTTGAAGCGTACCCTCAGTGCCAGGTCGACCGGCGGTGTCTCCGGCGTCTGGCTGCGGGCGAGGAAGGCACTGATTTCATTCGAGACGATCGTCTGCACGTAGCCGGCGCCGCTGAATGCCTGCGTCATCCGCGTCGCGTCCACGTTGAGTTGGATCGCCGGCGAACGCCCCGCCAGCACGTCGCGTTGGAAGTCGGGCGGGATGTCCAGTGCGAACGTATCGATCCCAGCATCCATCCGCCGATCCATCTCATCGCGGGTTATCAGCGCGGGCGTCGTGAAGTAAGGCGGGTAGAACGCGCTCACGATCCGTTCGGACAGCGGCGAGCGATCCTCATCGACGATCGAGATCGGCGCCTTGTTCAGCGTCTCCGGCTGCACGGTCGCCTGCGCGTACACGGCGGCAGTAAAGGCATAGACGATCAGCACGATCATGGCGGGGTCGCGCCAAAGGCCGCGCAGTTCCTTGATGCCCAACTGCCATACGTTGCCCAGCCGCATGTCAGCGCGCCTGCTTGCGCAGCAGCGCCGCCCCCGCACCGACCAAAACGGGCGTCGCGACCAGCAACGGTCCGTATTGCGGCGCGAGCGCGGCGAGGTCGAGCCCTTTCGAGAACGTGCCGCGCGCGATGACGACGAAATACGTCGTCGGGAAGATCCGCCCGATCACCGCGCCGGCGCCTTCCAGAGACGAGACCGGGTCGATGATGCCGCAGAATTGCAGCGCCGGGATCAAGGTGAGGATCAACGTTCCGAAAATGGCCGCGATCTGGCTGTTCATGAAGCTCGATATGAACAGCCCGAACGCGGTGGCGGCCATGACGTAGAGCAAGGCGCCCAGGGCAAGGGCCGGGAAGCTGCCTGTGAACGGGATCCGAAAGATGAGCAGCGCCACCGCGAACAGCAGCAGGAAATTGATCAGCGCCAGCCCGACCAGCGGCGTCTGCTTGCCAAGCAGGAATTCCAGCCGCGTCACCGGCGTGACATAAAGATTGACGATGGAGCCTAGCTCTTTCTCCCGCACCACGCTCAGCGCGGCGAGCATCGCGGGGATCAGCATCAACAGCATCGGCATGACGGCCGGCACCATCGCGACAATGCTTTCGATGCTGGGGTTGTAGCGATAGCGCGTCTCAATCCGGAACGGGACCGCCGCGCCGCGCCCGAGCCGACGCTCCAGTTGCGCGGCCAGCCAGTCGGCATGCATGCCCACCACGTAGCCCCGCACCGTCTCTGCCCGCTGCGGCATCGCCCCATCGATCCAGGCGCCGATCTCGACGCTGTGCCCACGATCCACGTCACGCGCGAAGTTGGGCGGAATCTCGAGCGCCAGGCTCAGTTCCCCGCTGCGCATCCGCTGGTCGAGGTCGTCGTAGCTCGTGATCGGCGCGTGCTCGACAAAATAGGGCGAACCGGCAATGTCGAGCACATAGCTCTGGCTCTTCACCGTCTGGTCGCGATCGAGCACGGCGAAGCTGAGATTGTCGACATCGAGGTTGATGCCGTAGCCGATCACCAGCATCAGGATCACGCTGCCGACCAGGGCCAGCGTCAGGCGGATCGGATCGCGTTGCAGTTCCAATGCCTCCAGCCGCGCATAGCTCATCATCCGCCGCAGCGAGAATGATCGGTCCGCTTCCGGAACCACGGCATCCGCGGCCTCGGCGACAGGAGGCGCCATCACGGGAGGCGTTCCGCCGGCCGCCGCCAGATGGGCGATGAACGCATCCTCCAGCGTCGTCGTCCCGCGTTCCGCGATGATGGCCGCGGGCGTATCGCTGACCAGCACCTTCCCCGCATGCATCAGCGAGATGCGGTCACAGCGCTCCGCCTCGTTCATGAAGTGCGTGGAGATGAAGATCGTCACGCCGTCACCCCGCGCCAGCTTCACCAGAAGCTGCCACAGCGCGTCGCGCGCGATCGGATCGACGCCCGAGGTCGGTTCGTCCAGGATCAGCATCTCCGGGCGATGGATCATCGCCACCGCAAGCGACAGCCGCTGACGGATGCCTAGCGGCAAGGCGTCAGGCAGGGCGTCCATCACGCCAGCCAGGTCGAAATCCCGCGCCACCTCCTGAATGCGCGCGGGAACGGTGTCGGGCGGCAGACGGAACAGCCGCGCATGCAGGTCGAGATTCTGCCGCACCGTCAACTCGCTGTAGAGCGAGAAGGCCTGCGACATGTAGCCGACCCGACGCCGCACTTCGAGATCGTCGGGTTCGACGGCGCGGCCGAACAGCGTTGCCGTCCCCTCGGTGGGGGCCAGCAGCCCGGTCAGCATCTTCATCGTCGTCGTCTTGCCGCAGCCGTTGGAGCCGAGGAAGCCGAAGATCTCGCCGCGCCCGATCCGGAAGCTCACGTGGTCGACGGCGGTAAAGGCGTCGAACCGCATGGTCAGTCCGTCGGCGACGATGGCCGGTTCCTCATCCCGCGACACGCCGCGCGGCGGAATGACCACTTCCCTGTGCCCGCGCCGCTTTTCTTCCGGCAGCAGCGCGATGAAGGCGCCATCGAGCGACGCAGCGCCGGTCCGCGCCAGCAGGTCCGCGGGTGCGCCGGTCGCGAGGAGACGTCCCGCATCCATTGCGACCAGCCAATCGAACCGGGCCGCCTCCTCCATATAGGCTGTCGCCACCATCACGCTCATGCCGGGACGGCCGGCGCGGATCGCGTCGATCAGGTCCCAGAACTGCCGGCGCGAGAGCGGATCGACGCCGGTGGTCGGTTCATCGAGGATCAACAGGTCCGGATCGTGGATCAGCGCGCAGCAGAGGCCGAGCTTCTGCTTCATGCCGCCGGAGAGTTGGCCGGCCGGCCGGTCGCGAAACGGGGCAAGGCCGGTGCTCTCCAGCAATCCGCCGATCCGGCGCTCCCGTTCGGATCGGTCCTGGCCGAACAGGCGGCCGAAGAAATCCGCGTTTTCGAATACCGAGAGCGTTGGATAGAGGTTTTTGCCCAGTCCCTGCGGCATGTAGGCGATGCGCGGGCAGGTGCGGCGGCGATGTTCGGC
>NZ_DASZTJ010000254.1:0-18813 GCF_035548235.1 Rhodopila sp. | reverse complement strand
TTATGCCTTTCGTGAGCATCGCGCTTGTTGTGATAAGCATTAATCGCTTGTGCCACAGCATCGATATGAGCTGACAGTTTTCCTGCACCCCTATCCCATCGCAACTCATTTCGTTGGAGATACTTATTTTGAGAGGAGCTTTGATCGCTGTTGGGGTCGTGTCCGCTATCGCATACCCACTTCTGTATAATTGAAGATAGCATACCCCCAATAGCGATGCACATCGCCAATATTCCCAACAACAATAGGAATATCAATCCCTGCCACCGCGTTTGACCCATTTACAGCCCGTCAAGTTTTGTCCCCTCCATGTTCAATGCAGCAATTGTTGCCAGAAGGAAAGTGGCCGCGATCGTTCCTCGGCTTAGTTTGTTGGCAATTGACACCTTGGCTCGTCTTGTCGGCCAGTTCCTGCTCGGTTGTCGCCGACCCCGGCATACCTCTATAATCGACAATGAGTTATCATATTTGGCAACTTCTCGTTGAAGACGGGAGCTATCAATCGTTATCGTATCCGACACAGAGCTACCGGATACGGGAATAATATGATCATAGGATCGAACAGCCGGAGCTGGCATCCAGGTGCGCCAGACCGGCGCAAGTCTCTGCGATCTGCCATTCCAGAACGGAGACCTGACCGGCGATCTTGGCTCGCTTGTTAACCAAGGCGTTGATAACGGGTGACATGCTCATACCGGGAATGGTATGGGGTTCAGTCTGTTACCTCTTCAGTCCTGCGGCGGCTGCCGCATAATACGGCGTGGGTCTAACCTTCTACACCCACCCGAACGACCGCTCCACCGCCTTCCGCCACCCGGCCTCCAGCCTTGCGCGCCGGTCCGCGTCCTGCGCCGGCGTCCACCGCTCCGCCTCCGCCCAGTTGGCCCGCAGGTCGTCCGGCCCGGCCCAGTAGCCGACCGCCAGGCCGGCGGCATAGGCGGCGCCCAGCGCAGTGGTCTCGACGCCGGCCGGCCGCACCACCGGGGCGGCGAGCATGTCCGCCTGGAACTGCATCAGCGTGCGGTTGACCACCATCCCGCCGTCCACCCGCAGCGTGGTCATCGGGATCCCGCTGTCCTTCTCCATCGCCCGCACCACGTCCAGGACCTGGTACGCGACCGCCTCCAGCGCCGCCCGAGCGATATGGCCGGCGGAGGCGAAGCGGGTCAGGCCGGCGATGATGCCGCGGGCGTCGGCCCGCCAATAGGGCGCGTACAGCCCGGAAAACGCCGGCACGAAATAGACGTCGCCATTGTCCGGCACCGAACGGGCCAGCGCCTCCACCTCGGCGCTGGTCTTGATCAGGCCCAGGCCGTCGCGCAGCCACTGGACCAGGGCGCCGGTGATGGCGATCGAGCCTTCCAGCGCATAGGTCGCCGGCCCGTCGCCCAGCTTCGCCGCCACCGTGGTCACCAGCCCGTGCGAGGACGGCATCGGCGTCTCCCCGGTCTGCATCAGCAGGAAGCAGCCGGTGCCATAGGTGTTCTTCGCCTCGCCGGGCGACAGGCAGGCCTGGCCCATCAGCGCCGCCTGCTGATCGCCCAGGATGCCGGCGATGGGCACGCCGGCCAGCGGCGCCCGCGCCTCGGCATAGACCGCGGAGGACGGAACGATCGCGGGCAGCACCGCGCGGGGGATGCCGAACGCGGCCAGCAGCGCGTCGTCCCAGTCGAGCGTCCGCAGGTCCATCAACTGCGTCCGGCTGGCATTGGTGACGTCGGTGACGTGCCGTCCGGCCAGGTGCCACAGCAGCCAGCTATCGACCGTGCCGAACATCAGATCGCCGGCCTCGGCCCGCCGGCGCGCGCCGGGCACGTGGTCCAGCAGCCAGCGCAGCTTCAGGGCGGAGAAATAGCTGGCCAGCGGCAACCCCGTCCGCGCGCGGAACCGGTCCTGCCCCCCGTCCCGCGCCAGTTCGGCGACCATCGGATCGACGCGCGTGTCCTGCCAGACCAGCGCATTGTGGACCGCCTCGCCCGTGCGGCGGTCCCAAAGCAGCGTCGTCTCCCGCTGGTTGGTGATGCCGACCGCCGCCAGGTCGTCCGGGGTCAGCCTGGCCTGCCGCAGCGCCTGCCCGATCACCGCGACCGTGTTGCGCAGGATCTCCCCCGGGTCATGCTCGACCCAGCCGGGTTGCGGGTAGATCTGGCGGTGCTCGCGCTGCGCCAGGGCGATCGTGTTGCCGGCTCGGTCGAAGACGATGAACCGGCTGGACGTGGTGCCCTGGTCGATGGCCCCGACATAGCGACGCATGCAGTCCCCCCTCCCCGCCCGGCGCCGCGGCCCCGGACGGAGAGGGGTCCGACGTCAGTGCGCGATCTGCTCCAGCGCCAGCCGGTTCGTCTTCGGTCCGGCGAGGGCGATACATGCAATCACGATCGCCATCGCGCCGGCAATGAAGATGAACACCGCGAGCACGCCGAACTGCTGCAGGATGGCGGCGATCACGAAGCCGGTGAAGACCGCCGACAGCCGGCTCCAGGAATACGCGAACCCGACCGCGCGCGCCCTGATCCGGGTCGGGAACAGTTCCGACTGGTAGTTATGGATCGAGAACGACAGCCATGCGTTCATCATCGTCTGCAGCGTGCCCACGATGATGATCGGGATCGCCGCGGTCTGCCACGAGAAGATGACGCCGAACACCGCGAGGCCCAGGCACGACAGGCAGACCTGCCATTTTCGTTCGATATGATCGGCGAACAGGGAACCCAGCAGCGGGAACAGCGGATAGGCGAACGCGATGATGAAGGAATATTCCAGCGTCTGCGACACGTGGATGCCCTTGGCGATCAGCAGCGTCGGCACCCAGTTCGCGAAACCATAGAAGCCGACGGTCTGGAAGAAGTTCGCCACCGACAGCATGATGGTGCGGCTGCGGTATTCGGGGCTGAACGCCTCGGCCAGGCTGCCGCGGGCGTCGCTTTCCAGGGCCGGCGGCTCCGGTTCCGGCAAAGGCTTGCCGTACTCGGCCTCCACACGGGCTTCGATCCGGTGCAGCACGCGTTCGGCCTCGTCGTGCCGGCCTTGCTGGGCCAGCCAGCGCGGCGATTCCGGCAGGCGCAGGCGCACGACCCAGACCAGCAGCGCGCCGACCGAACCGACCAGCACGACCCAGCGCCAGCCGGACAGGCCCAGCGGGGCGGTGCCGTTCAGCATCCAGGCCAGGAAAGCGACGACGGGGACAGGGATGAAGCCGATCGACTGCTGGATCGCGAAGGTCTTGCCGCGGAATCGTTTCGGCACCAGCTCCGAGATATAGGTATCGACCGTAACCAGTTCCACGCCGACGCCGATGCCGGCGATCAGGCGCCAGATGTTGATGCCGTTCGGCGTCGTCTGGAACGCCATCGCGGCGGTGGCGATGCCGAACCAGACCAGGGAGATGGTGAACACCGTCCGCCGTCCGAAACGATCCGCCAGGTGGGTGAAGAACATCGTGCCGATGAAAAGACCCAGGAACAGCGCGGCGATGAACGACGCAAGGCCGGTGAAGCCGAACAGCGACACCGTCGTCGGCGTGAAGATCTTGTCGGCGAACATGCCGGGCGCGATCGAACCGGTCAGGAAGATCGCATATGTGTCGAACCACGCGCCCAGGGACACGAGGAAAACGAGCGACCAGACGCTGCGGGTCATCGGCAGTCGATCGAGCCGCGCGGTGACCCGCGCGGCCTGGCTTGTACTTGTCTCGATATCCATGCATGATCCTCCCCTGCGCCGTGGCTGCCGATCCGGTCAGTGGCGCGTTTGTCATTGGCGGCGCCCCGTCCTTGGCCTGGTCAGGCCCTGTCCGGGGGTAGGCAGTCAAACCGGGCGAGGGCGGCAGCCGTACGCGCGGGTTCGCCGGGAACGAACGACATGCCGCGTGGAACGCTGCCACGGAGCGTGCGTCCTTCCCAAGGCAGGAGCGTAGTCACAAATCAGCGCGACGGAAAAGCCCCGGGCTTTTGCCTGCACATGGACCGCCAGCCGGATCGCCGCTTGGGCCGAGCTTCATCCTTTCACGCCGCCCATGGTCAGGCCGGCGCTCATGTGGCGGCGGAACGCGTAGTAGATCGCCACCGGCGGCAGGGCATAGATGACCGCCGTGGCCATCATCAGGTTCCACGGCGCCTCGTCGCTGTTGAGGAACTGCCCCAGCGCGACCGGCACGGTCATGTTGTGGTCGGAGGACAGCAGCAGGAACAAGTAAAGATACTCGTTCCAGGCCAGCAGCAGCGCATAGGTTCCCACCGCAACCATCGCCGGGCGCATCAGGGGAAGATAGATCCGCCAGTAAATGGCCCAGGGCGTCGCCCCGTCGATGCGGGCGGCTTCGTCCAGCTCGATGGGAATGCTCGTGCCGTATTGCTGGAAGATGAAGATCGCATAGGGCGTGGCGAACGTGACCTCGACGAAGATCACCGCCCACAGGTTGTCGGCCAGGCCGAAATTCTGCATCACCCGATAGAACGGTATCGCCAGGAACGACATCGGAATCACATAGGTCAGCAGCGCCGCGTTGCTGACCAGCCAGGAAAACCGCAGCTTCAGGCGGCCAAGGACGAAGCTGGTCAGGCTGCCGATCGCCAGCGTCAGGAACGCGGTCGCCCCGCCGATCCACAGGCTGTTGCGCATCTCGTGCCAGAAATGCGCGACGTACCAGTAGTTCTCCGTCAGCACGGTCCAGAAATTGGCGAGCGTCGGGTCGGACGGCCATATATCGCCGCTGAAGACGCTGTCCTTCCGCTCCAGCGCGACCGAAGCCATGTTGTAGAGCGGCATCAGCGTCCACAGCAGGATCAGCAGGCAGGCTACCACCTCCACCGTCAGCGCCATCGGCCGAAACGGGCGCCGGTTGCGGCGGAAACCCGTCAGGCCGGCGGTCGTCGCGCTCATAGCTGCACCCGTGTCGTCGCGAGCTTGCGCATCAGGATGATCACCAACGGAACCAATAGCGGCAGGGCCGACATGACCGCGGCCATGCCGAGATAGGGGTTGTCGATCTCGAACGCGTCGCGGATGCCCAGCGTGGCGAGGACATGGGTGGACAGCGAAGGACCGCCGCCGGAGACGAAGTAGACGGTGTTGAAGTCGCCCAGCGTCCAGATCGTCGAAAGCAGCGTGCAGATCAGGTACAGGTTGGCCAGCAGCGGGAAGGTGATCAGGGTGAAGCGCTTGACGCCGACGGCCCCGTCCACCGCCGCGGACTCGTACAACTCCTGCGGGATCGCCATCCGCCCGGCCAGGAAGATCACGGTCCAGAACGGCATCCATTTCCAGATATAGGCGACGATGACCGACCCCAGCGCCAGCCACCGGCTGTTGAGCCAGGACGGCCCGTCGATGTTGAACAGGTCATAAAGCAGGTTGTTGAACAGGCCCCATTCCCCGTTCAGCATCCAGTGGATGGCGATGAAGGTGGGGATCGCCGGCACCGCCCAGGGCAGGATGAAGACCACCAGCAGGCTGCGGACCCGCCAGTTCCGGCGGGTGAAGAACCCCGACAGCAGCAAGGCGCCGAACAGGTGCAGGTTCACGCCGATCGCCAGGTAGATCAGCGTATTGGTCAGCGTGCGCAGGTAGATCGGATCGGCGAACAGCGCCTCGTAGCTGGACGGGCGATGTCCCAGCCACAGCCCGTAGCCGACCGGGTAGACGACGAACAGCGCGAAGATCGCGGCATAGGGCACCAGGAACGCCAGCGCCCATGCCGTATCCGATCCATGGAGGCCGCGCCGCCAGAAGGGCGTGCCGGCCCGCGCGGCGAGGCGGGTGGAACCGATCGTCCCGGCTGTCCGGAAGGAATCGCCATCCATGACGGCGGCCTAGGACGCGTGCGGGATTTGGTATTGCGCGAAGATCGCCTCGATCCGGGAAAACGCCTTGTCCGTCGCCTTGTCGACCGGCATTCCGTTGATCACGTCCGCCGCGGCCACCGCGAAAGTGTGTTCGGCGTTCACCTGCGCATAGGCGGGGTTGAACACATAGAACCACGTCGCCGTCGGATCCACGACGCCCTGCTTGACCGCGACGGAGCGGTGCGGGTCCTTGGGGTCCAGCCAGTACGGATCGGACTTCACCATGGACGGCATCACCGGCAGCCAGCGGCCGCGCGCTTCCTTCAGATACGAATTCAGGTTCGCGGGCTGCACCAGGTAGCGCAGGAAATCCTTCGCGGTATCGACGTTCTTGGCGCCCTTGGGGATGAAGGCCAGCTCCACGCCCAGCAAGGCCGCCACCTGCTTGCCGCCGTTGTCGAGCGGCAGCGGCGCGCTCATGGTCTGGTTGTAATAGAGGTCCTTGTCCTCCATCACCGCCACCGAAATCGAGATCGTATCGTTCGGCGTCATCACGACTTCCTTGGCATGGAAGGCGTTGTTGTTGTCGGGATCGCCCCAGTTCAGCGCGCTGGGCGGCACGAAACCTTTCTTGAACGGATCGGTCAGGCGCGTAAGGGTGGTGATCACCGCCTGGCGCACCTTCGGATCTTTCACCTGCAACTGTCCGTCGGGCGTGACGATGCCGCCGCCGCCATAGGCAAGGAGGAACTGGTTGAACAGGTTGTTGGGATCGTCGCCGGTCGTCGACAGCGTGTAGCCCAGGCCATAGGTATGGCGCATGCGCTGCTGGCGCAGCTTGGTCTGCACCGGCTCGAAGAAGTCGAAGAACGCGTCCCAGGTCTCCGGTATGTCGCCGGCCTTGTAGCCTGCCTTCTCGATCAGCGATTTCCAGATCGGCAGGTTCAGCGACGCCCCCTTGAACGGGACGCCGTAATATCCGCGCTTCTTGTCCACGGCGTCGTAGAACTGCGAGGACTGGATCGCCGTCGGGCTCAATTCCGCCCGCTGGGTGTCCACGATGTCGGTCAGGTCGAGCAGCTTGCCCTTCCAGGCGTTCTGCGGAATGATCTGGCCCGGCGCGTTGTCGGCATACATCAGGTCCGGCACCTCGCCGCTGGTCAGCGCCGAAACGATCTTCTCGTTCAGCGCCTGGCCCGGCAGCAGCGACAGTTCGATGGTGTTGCCGCTGGCTTTCTCCCACGCGGCGACCAGCGTCCGGAACGCGGCGTCCTCGGCCGCATAGAAGCCCTGGTTCCACCAGACCTTGATGGTCTGCCCCTTCGCGACCGCCGGCCGCGCCAGGGCCGACGTCGCGGCGACCGCCGCCGATGCCTGCAATAACGCTCTACGCTGGATCCCAGCCATGGACTCTGCCCTCCCTTGGGACAGCCCCAACGGCCCGAGGCATTGCCATGGCGATATCCGACACCGCTCCCTGTTACGGGTAGCCGGATGTCCATCATGCGGTCGTTGCCCGACCGTGTCTCTTGGACGCTGAAGCCTGGCCGTCAGCCTGATCCTACCGGGGTTACGGCGCAATCAAGCCGCGCATGTCGTTGTTGTAATGTATTTCACGTTTCCGTGACCGTCCGACGCCGGCCCATCTTGCCCTTCCGCTCGGACCGTCCTTCACTGCCGGGCCCAAACAGGAGTCGCGTATGGCGCAGCGTTTCACAGGCCGGACGGCCGTCATCACCGGGGGCGTATCCGGCATCGGCGCAGGCATCGCCCGGCGCCTGGCGGCCGAGGGCGCGACGCTCAGCCTGTGGGACCGTGACTCGGCCGGGCTGGCCAAGGCCGGCAACCACCACGCGGTCGCGCTGGACGTCACCGATTCCGCCGCCGTCGCCCAAGCCGCCGCCGACACGGCCAAGGCGCTCGGCAGGATCGACATTCTGGTCACCTCCGCCGGCGTCACCGGTCCCAACCACCCGACCTGGGACTATCCGGTCGACGCCTGGGACAAGGTGATCGACATCAACCTCAAGGGCGTCTTCTACTGCTGCCGGGCGGTGGTGCCGTCGATGCAGGCGAACGGCTATGGACGGATCGTCAATATCGCCTCGATCGCCGGGAAAGAGGGCAATCCGAACGCATCCGCCTATTCGGCGTCCAAGGCCGGCGTGATCGGCCTGACCAAGTCGCTGGGCAAGGAGCTTGCGGCCACCGAGATCCGCGTCAACTGCGTCACGCCGGCGGCGGTGAAGACGCCGCTGTTCTCCCAGATGACGCCGCAGCAGATCGACTGGATGCTCTCCAAGATCCCCATCGCGCGGTTCGGCGAGATCGATGAAGTGGCATCGCTCGTGCTTTGGCTGGCCAGCGAGGAGTGCAGCTTCTCGACCGGCGCGGTGTTCGACATCTCGGGCGGCCGCGCGACGTATTGATTGGGGGATCGAAGATGAACGCAGAGGATCTGGGCTACCTGCCCGCGACGAAGCTGGCCGCGATGATCAAGGCCAAGGCGATCTCGCCGGTCGAATACATGCAGGCCTTGCTGGACCGGATCGAGGCGGTGGAGCCCAAGGTCAACGCCTTCGCCCATGTCGCCGCCGACCAGGCCATGGACGCGGCGCGGAAGGCGGAAGCCCAGGTCATGGCCGGCGAGAAGCTGGGGCGCCTGCACGGCCTGCCGGCGACGATCAAGGACCTGGCGATCACCAAGGCCATGCCGACCCAGATGGGCAGCAAGATCTACGCGGGAAACCAGCCGGCCGAGGACGCGCCGATCGTCACCCGCCTGCAGGCCGAAGGCGCGATCATCGTGGGCAAGACCACGACCAGCGAGTTCGGCTGGACCGGCGTGTCGCACTCGCCGCTGACCGGGATCACGCATAATCCGTGGAAATACGGCTACAACGCCGGCGCGTCGTCGGCGGGCGCGGGCGCCGCGGCGGCGGCCGGCTACGGGCCGTTGCACCAGGGCAGCGACGGCGCCGGGTCGATCCGCATGCCGTCGCATTTCTGCGGCGTTTTCGGGCTGAAGCCGTCCTTCGGGCGGGTGCCGAACTACCCCGTCTCCACCAACGACATGACCTCCCACCTGGGGCCGATGACCCGCACCGTCGCGGACGCGGCGCTGATGCTGGAGGTGATGGCCGGCCCCCACCCGCTCGACTACTCCAGCCTGGAGGCGTGGCCGGCGCCGTACGGCGCGCGGCTCGCCGAGGGCATCAAGGGCCTGAAGGTCGCCTATAGCCCCGACCTGGGGTTCGCCAAGGTCGATCCCGAGGTCGCGGAGCTGGTGAAAAAGGCCGTGGGACGGTTCGCGGAGCTGGGGGCGACGGTCGAACAGGTCGCCACGCCCTGGGCCCCCCCCGGCCCGGACCTGGTCCGCTTCACCTGGCCGGCCCATCTCGCGCGGCTGATCCCGCATCTGGCGAAATGGGAGTCGCAGATGGACCCCGGCCTGGTGGCCTGCATCAAGGAGTCCGTCAGCGTGTCGATGAAGGACTACCAGCTGATGCGCGACACCAAGATGGCCTATGTCTCGTCGATCCATCGCTGGTTCCAGGACTGGGACCTGCTGCTGACGCCCGCCGTCTCGGTCGCCGCCTTCCCCGCCGAACTGCTGCAGCCGCCGCACTGGCCGCAGCATCCGTGGGATTGGATCAGCTGGGCGGAGTTCTCCTATCCGTTCAACATGTCCTGGAACCCGGCGGCGAGCGTGCCCTGCGGCTTCACGCAAGAGGGCCTGCCGGTCGGGCTGCAGGTCGTCGGGCGGCGGTTCGACGACCTGGGCGTGCTGAAGGCCGCCGCGGCGTTCGAGGCCGTCCAGCCCTGGGCGGACAAGCGGCCCAAGCTGGGCTGACGCCAGCCCCCATGAACGACGCCGTCGCCGCCTTCCTGCTGGGGTTTCCGGCGCTGTTCTCGATCGTCAATCCGATCAGCGGCGCGCTGATCTTCCGCAGCATCACCGCCACGCTCGGGCATGCCGAGCGGCGGGCGATGGCGCGGAAGGTGGCGGTCAACTCCTTCGTGGTGATGATCGGCGCATTGTGGGCGGGGTCGTATATCCTGTCCTTCTTCGGCATCTCGCTGGCGGCCTTGCGGGTCGCCGGCGGGATCGTCGTGGCCCTGAGCGGCTGGAACCTGCTCAACGCCCCCGAAAGCCACGAGGCCAAGCGCGAGGAACAACTGACCGACGCCAGCGTGCGGCCCGACGACCCGTCGATGTTCCCGCTGACCATCCCGATCACGACCGGCCCCGGCACGATCTCGGTCGCCGTGGCGCTGGGCGCCAGCCATCCCAAGCAGTGGCCGGCGATCGGCTGGTTCCACATGGGCCTGACCGGCGCGGCGCTGACCCTGGCGGTGATCATCTGGGTCAGCTACGCCTTCGCCGACCGCGTGACCGCCTTCATGGGCCCGGCCAGCATCCGTGCCGTGACCCGGCTGGCCGCGTTCCTGCTGCTGTGCATCGGCGTCCAGATCCTGATCACCGGCGTGACCAACGTCCTGGGCCCGCTTCTGGGCAGCCACTGACCCGGCGGCGACTGGCCTGGGCGGCCATTGACCCGGGCAGCCACTGACCCGAGCATCCACTGGCCCGGGCTGCCACTGGGTCGGGCTGCCACTGGGTCG
The DNA here is from genome assembly GCF_035548235.1 of Rhodopila sp. Lineage (GTDB taxonomy): Bacteria > Pseudomonadota > Alphaproteobacteria > Acetobacterales > Acetobacteraceae > Rhodopila. The sequence continues at coordinate 8,404 of NZ_DASZTJ010000254.1, read as the reverse complement.
GGCTGCCACTGGCCGGGGCATCCTGACAGGTTGGTCCTTGGCAGAACGGTCCTTGGCGGATATCCGGGCGAACCGCTACATTGGCCTGTACGAATCGCCCTTTCCGACGCAACCGGCCCGACCGAGGTTAGGAACAGACCATGAAATTCACGGCCGACCGCGCCACTCTGATCAAGGCGTTGGCCCATGTGCAGAGCGTCGTCGAACGACGCAACACGATCCCGATCCTGGCCAACGTCATGATCGCGGTCCGGGACGGCAAGCTGACCCTGACCGCGACCGACATGGAGATCGCGATCGTCGAGGACGTGCCCGCCAGCACCAGCCGCAACGGCGCCTGCACCGCGCCGGCGGCGACGCTGTATGAGATCGTCCGCAAGCTGCCGGACGGCGCCGAGGTCGAGCTGGACCATCCCGGCGGCGACGCGCAGTTGTCGCTGCGCGCCGGGCGCTATGCCACCAAGCTGGTCGTGCTGCCGGTCGAGGACTTCCCGTCGATGACCGCCGGCAGCCTGCCGCACAAGTTCAGCCTGACGGCGCACACGCTGCGGGCCCTGATCGACCGCACGCGCTTCGCCATCAGTACCGAGGAAACCCGGTACTACCTGAACGGCATCTACCTGCATCACGCCGAGAGCGACGGCACCCAGGTGCTGCGCGCGGTCGCCACTGACGGCCACCGGCTGGCGCGGGTCGAGGAGCCGCTGCCGGAAGGCGCGGCCTCCATGCCCGGCGTGATCATCCCGCGCAAGACGGTGAACGAGTTGCGCAAGCTGCTCGACGAGGTCAACGGCAACGTCGAGGTCGGGCTGTCCGAGACCCGCATCCAGTTCCACGCCGACGCGATCCTGCTGACCAGCAAGCTGATCGACGGCACGTTCCCCGAATACGAACGGGTGATCCCGCGCGGCAACGACAAGGTGCTGCGCGTGGGGAAGAAGGACTTCGCCGACGCCGTCGCGCGCGTGGCGGCGATCTCCTCGGAGCGGTCGCGGCCCGTGAAGCTGGCGCTGCAGCACGACCTGCTGACGCTGTCCGCCTCCAGCCCGGAACAGGGCACGGCGACCGAGGAGCTGGACAGCGACCACGTCAAGTATGAGGCCGACCCGCTGGAGATCGGCTTCCAGGCCCGGTACCTGAACGACATCACCGACCAGATCCAGGAACAGGTGGAGTTCCGCTTCGCCGACGGGCAGGCCCCCACCGTGGTGCAGGACGCAGGCGATACCAGCGCGCTGTATGTGCTGATGCCGATGCGGGTGTAGCGGCCTCCGCCCGGGACGGGATGCGGGACCGGGACGAACCCCGCCGTGTCCCTGGACCGCGCCGCCCCTACCCCAGCAGCCCCAGCACCGCCTCCGCCGCGCTGTCGGACGGCATGCCGGCCAGGGGTCGCAGCATCGTCAGCGCCCTTTCGAACCCCGCCTGCTGCGCCGCCACCGCCGCCGGGTCGTCCAGCAGCCGCCTGACTTCCTCCGCCAGCCGCTCCGGCGTCGCATCGTGCTGGATCAGTTCCGGCACCACCATCCGGTCGAGCAGCAGGTTGAGGATCGAGGCGTATCTGACCTTCACCAGCCGCTTCGCGATCACATACGACAGGGGGTTCACCCGATACGTCACCACCATGGGCACCCGAGCGACCGCGAGTTCCAGGGTGGAGGTGCCCGACTTGGTCAACGCCCCGGCCGAGGCGGCGAACGCGTCGAATTTCTCCTCGGCCGAAGCGACGAGGACCGGTTTCACCGGCCACGCCAGGGTATGCCGCCGGACGGTATCCGCCACCGGCCCGGCCAGCGGCACGACCGGCACCAGGTCACCAGGCAGCCGCCGCAGCGCCTGCTCCAGGACCGGCAGCAGGCGCGACACCTCGGAGTGCCGGGAACCGGGCATCACGGTCAGCACGCGCGCCCCAGCCGGGATGCCGTGGCGGGCCCGGAAGCGCGCGGCGTCGCCCCGGTCCGCACCGCTTTCCAGCACCGGATGGCCGACGAACCGGGCACGCAGGCCATGGCGCGCGAAAAAGGCCGGCTCGAACGGCAGCAGGCACAGAAGCTCGTCCCACAGGCCCGGATAGCGCTTCACCCGGTTCTCCCGCCACGCCCAGACCTGCGGCGCGACGTAATGGACGCGCTTCAGGCCGCTGTCCCGCAGCGCACCCAGCACGCGCAGCGTAAAGCCGGGCGAATCGATCGTCACCAGCACGTCCGGCCGCCGCTCGGCGATATCGTCGATCGCCTGGCGCAGCAGGGCCTTCAACCGCCTGATCCGCGGCAGCACCTCCAGGAACCCCATCACCGCGAGGTCGCCGATCGGGAACAGGCTTTGCACGCCCTCGGCCGCCATCGCCTGCCCGCCGATCCCCGCGAAGACCACGTCGTCCCGCCGCGCCCGGATCGCGCGGACCAGCCGCGCGCCCAGCACGTCGCCGCTCTGCTCCCCCGCGACCAGGTAGATCAGGGGGCGGCCCTGCCGGCTCAACGCACCGCCGCCATGAGGTAGTTCACTCGCGTGTCGCGCCCGATGCGCCACTGTCCGCCGATGGGGTCCATCACCAGGCCGGCGGTCTTCGTCACCCGCAGCCCGGCGGCGCGCATCATGCCGGCCAGCTCGACCGGCGTGATGAAGCGCCGCCAGTCATGCGTGCCGATCGGCAGCATCCGCAGCACGTATTCCGCTCCGACCTTGGCGGTCAGCCAGGATCGGGGCGTACGGTTCAGCGTCGACATGACCAGCACCCCGCCCGGCTCCAGCAGCGACGCCAGGGCCTGGATGAAGCCCGGGGCGTCGGCGACGTGCTCGACCACCTCCAGCGCGATCACCGCCGGGACGCGCACGCCGTCCGCGACCAGGTCCTCGGCCGTCGCGTCGCGATAGGCCAGCTTCAGGCCCCGGCTGTCGGCATGCGCCTCGGCATGTCCCGTGGCATGTCCCTTGGCATGTCCCTTGGCGGCCTCGATCGCCGCGCCGGCCGCGTCGATTCCCAGCACGTCGTGGCCGTTGCGGGCCAGCGCCTCCGACGCCAGGCCGGCGCCGCAGCCGACGTCCACCACGCGGCAGCCGGGTTTCAGCAAGGTCTCGATCCAGGCGATCCGCACGGGATTCATCCGGTGCAGCGGCCTCATCGGGCCGTTCGGGTCCCACCAACGGCCGGCGAGCCGATCGAATTTCGCCACCTCCGCGTCCTGGACGGTTGTGCCGGTCATGAACCCCTCTCCGTTTGGGTTGCTCCCGCAGCCCACGGCCAGTATGTGTGCGCCCGCATCCCTATTTGGCAACCGTTCGCACTCCACTCCATGGCACGCATCGTAATGAAATTCGGCGGCACCTCCGTCGGGGACCTCGACCGCATCCACAACGTCGCGCAGCGCGTGAAACGGGAGGTCGAGGCCGGGAACCAGGTCGCCGTCGTCGTCTCCGCCATGTCCGGCGTGACCAACCAACTGGTGAAATACTGCACCGAGCTGTCGCCGCTGCACGACGCGCGGGAATACGACGCGGTGGTCGCGACCGGGGAGCAGGTCACGTCCGGCCTGCTGGCGATCTGCCTGCAGGAGAACGGGATCGACGCCCGCTCCTGGCAAGGCTGGCAGATTCCGATCCGCACCGACACCGCGCACGGCAAGGCCCGGATCCAGGAGATCGACGGGTCGGAGCTGATCCGGCGCATGACCGAGCAGAACCAGGTGGCGGTGGTGGCGGGGTTCCAGGGGCTGGCACCGGACAACCGGATCACCACGCTGGGCCGCGGCGGGTCCGACACTTCGGCCGTCGCGCTGGCCGCGGCACTGAAGGCGGATCGCTGCGACATCTACACCGATGTCGACGGCGTCTATACCACCGATCCCCGCATCGTGCCGCGCGCCCGGAAGCTCGACAAAATCTCCTATGAGGAGATGCTGGAGCTGGCGTCGGTGGGTGCGAAGGTGCTGCAGACCCGCAGCGTCGAGCTGGCGATGAACGAACATGTCCGCGTGCGCGTGCTGTCCAGCTTCAAGGACGGGCTGGCGAACGACACCGAAGGCACGCTTGTGGTCGATGAGGACGAAATCGTGGAAAAGCAGAACGTATCCGGGATCGCCTACTCCCGCGACGAGGCCAAGATCACCGTGCGGCGTGTCCCCGACCGGCCGGGCATCGCCGCCTCGATCTTCGGCGCGCTAGCGGAGCAGAACGCCAATGTCGACATGATCGTGCAGAACATCTCGGCTGACGGCACCACCGACATGACGTTCACGGTCGGCAAGGCGGACCTGCCGCGGGCGCGGACGGCGCTGGCGGGGGTGAAGGAGCAGATCGGCTACGCGGAGCTGCTGGAGGACCCGGACGTCGCGAAGGTCAGCGTCGTCGGCGTGGGCATGCGCAGCCACGCGGGCGTTGCCAATACGATGTTCCGCGCGCTGGCCGACAAGGCGATCAATATCCAGGTGATCTCCACCAGCGAGATCAAGGTCTCGGTCCTGATCGCGGCGGAATATACCGAGCTTGCGGTGCGCGCCCTGCATACGGCGTACGGCCTCGATGGCTGACGCGCGCGCCCGGCTGGACCGGCTGTGGTCGCGGGGGACCGCGTTCCTGGGGACGCAGTACGCCATCATGGGCGGGGCGATGTCCTGGGTCAGCGAGATGCACCTGGTCTCCGCCATCTCCAACGCCGGGGGGTTCGGCGTGATCGCCTGCGGGGCGATGTCGCCCGACCAGTTGGCCGCGCAGATCGCCGGCACGCAGCGGCTGACCGACAAGCCGTTCGGCGTGAACCTGATCACCATGCACCCCGATCTGCTCGACCTGGTGCGGGTGTGCCTGGAGGCGAAGGTGGGGCACATCGTCCTGGCCGGCGGCATCCCGCCCGGCCCGGCGGTGCGCGCGGTGAAGGACGGTGGGGCGAAGCTGATCACCTTCACCCCGTCGCTGGCCCTGGGCAAGCGCATGGTCCGCTCGGGGGCCGATGCGATCGTCATCGAAGGATCGGAGGCCGGCGGGCATATCGGCCCGGTTTCCCTGACCGTCCTGGCGCAGGAGATCCTGCCGCATCTGCGGGACGTGCCGGTCTTCGTCGCCGGCGGGCTGGGACGCGGCGAGGCGATCCTGGCCTATCTGGAAATGGGCGCGTCCGGCGCCCAGCTAGGCACCCGCTTCGCGGCGTCGAGCGAGTCCATCGCCCATGAGAAGTTCAAGAAGTTCTTCATCCAGGCCTCGGCCCGCGATGCGCTGCCGTCGGTGGAGCTGGACGCCCGGTTCCCGGTGATCCCGGTGCGCGGGCTGGTGAACGAGGGGACGCGCAAGTTCCTGGAGCATCAGGCCGAGACGCGGGACAAGTTCCTGGCCGGAGACGTCACGAAAGAAGAGGCCCAGTTGCTGATCGAACGTTTCTGGGCCGGTGCGCTGCGGCGCGCGGTGATCGACGGCGACGTGGAAACCGGGTCGGTGATGGCGGGGCAGTCCGTCGGGATGGTCACGAAGGTCCAGCCGGTGGCGGAGATCATCGAGGAACTGATCGCCCAGGCCGTCGCGGCGCTGGAAGACCGGGCGGCTCCATGACGAAATCCCGTGGCGGGAGGCCCGGTCCCGTGCGGCACCGGACCCCGCCTGCTACCGCTTTCGATTGATGGTGATGTTGACTTTCAAGGCCAAAACCACCATCATCAGCGGCAGAAGATGAAGATGTCCTAGCATCTTTTCCCTTCCACGGTTGAACCGGCGGGCTCATTCCCGCCGGTTTTTCGTTTCTGTACCGTGTCCGTGAAGGAACGGTTAACCCGCCACCGTTCGTGGATGCCCGGCCGCGCCCGCCACGTTATCCTGCCCCGCACCCGTCGAAACGCGTGATAAACCGGGGGACAGGTCCGCCTCGGACGAAATCTTGCCACGAGGTCACTTTTTAATTGGGCGCGGAGCGGTCACATAGGGTGTGACGATCATCAATCGGACGGGAAGGACACAGCGACCGGATGCGGACGCGGGCGGCACTATGGACGTGAATCCACCTCGCCATCTGCTGTCGCGGCTGCGGAACCTCCGCGCCCGCGGGGCTGCCCCGCTATCCGCGCTCGTCCAACTCGTCGCGGCCGAGATGGTCAGCGAGGTCTGCTCGATCTACGTCTCCCGTCCCGGAGACATCCTTGAACTCGCCGCCACCCACGGCCTGAACCCCGAGGCCATCGGCCACACGCGCCTGCGGGTCGGTGAGGGCATCGTCGGCCTCTGCGCCGCCACGGCCACGGTGATGAACCTGCCCGACGCGCAGAACCACCCGGCCTTCGCCTACCGCCCCGAAACCGGGGAGGAACCCTTCGCTTCCCTGCTCGCGGTGCCCGTCAGGCGGTCCGGCCGCATCCTCGGGGTGCTGGTCGTACAGAACCGGACGCCGCGGAACTTCACCGAACCCGAAATCGATGACCTGGAAACCGTTGCCATGCTTCTGGCTGAAATGCTGCCGGCCAGCGGCGCGACCGACGGACGCCCCGAAGGCGTCGGCGCCACCGTCCCGCGCCTGTTCAGCGGCACGCCCCTCAATCCGGGCATCGCCGTCGGTCCCGTCGTCCTGCTGAACGCGATCCGCCCGATCGCCCGCATCCTCTCGGACAACCCCGAAGCCGAACAGGCCCGCCTCGACGCCGCCGTGATCAGCATGCAGCGCGGCCTGGACGACCTGTTCGCCGATGCGCCGAAGACCGGACGTCCCGCCGACGTCACCGCCTCACGCGAGATCCTGGACGCGTACCGGCTGGTCGCCGCCGACGCCGGCTGGCTGCGGCGCGTGGCCGAGGTCATCAGCACCGGCATGACCGCCGAGGCCGCGGTGCAGAAGGTCTCCGGCGAACTGCATAACCGGATGCGCAGCATCGGCGACGCCTATCTGCGCGAACGGCTCGCCGACATGGAAGACCTGGCCAACCGCCTGCTGGCGACGCTGACCGGCACCGAGACGGCGACCGACGCGCCCAAGGGTGCGATCCTGGTGGCGCGCCGCATGGGACCGGCCGAACTGCTGGACTGGCACGCCCGCGGCATCGCCGCCGTGGCGATCGAGGAAGCCAGCCCCGCCGGCCACGCCGCCATTCTCGCCCGCGCCCTGAGCATCCCTGCCCTCGGCAACCTGCGCGGCATCCTCGATGCCGCCGAGAACGCCGACCAGGCGGTGGTCGACGCCGATGACGGCCAGTTCATCCTGCGCCCCGAAGCCGAGGTGCGCGACGCCTATGCCCGCGTGCGGGAGACGAAATCGGCGAAATCGGCCGAACTCGCCGTCTGGCGGGAACGGCCGGCGATCACGGCCGACGGCGTGGGGCTGACGCTGATGCTGAATGTCGGCCTCGGCCTGGAACTGCCGCAACTCGATCGCACGGGCGCGGACGGCATCGGGCTGTTCCGCACCGAGATCGCCATGATGGCGCGCGGCAGCGTCGCCGACGTCGCCGAACAGGCCGCCATCTACGCGCGGGTCCTCGACGACGCCTGCGAACGGCCGGTGATTTTCCGCACCCTCGACCTTGGCGCCGACAAGCTGCTGCCCGGCACCCAGACCGAGGAGGAAAACCCCGCCATGGGCTGGCGGTCGCTGCGCGTGGGCCTCGATCGCCCGGCGCTGCTGCGCCGCCAACTGCGCGCCCTGCTGCTGGCCGCGGGCGACCGGCCCCTGTCCGTCATGTTCCCCATGGTCGCGACGGTCGAGGAATTCCGCTCCGCCCGCGCCTTGCTGGAGGCGGAGGCGAAGCGGGTGCGCCCGTCGCCCCGGCGGCTGCATATCGGGACGATGCTGGAAGTGCCGGCCTTGATGTGGCAACTGCCGGAACTGCTGCACGAGGTCGATTTCGTGTCGGTCGGCTCGAACGACCTGCTGCAGTTCCTGTTCGCCGCCGACCGCGGCACCCCGTCGCTGTATGACCGCTACGACTTCCTCTCCGCCCCCGTCTTCAACCTTCTCGAGCAGTTGTCCACCACCGCTCGGGCAGCCGGGGTGCCGGTCTCGGTCTGCGGGGAAGCCGCCTCGCGCCCGCTGGAGGCGCTGGCGATCGCGGCCCTGGGCATCCACACCCTGTCGATGCCGGCCAGCGGCATCCTGCCGATCAAGGCGATGTTCAGCCGTATCGACCTGGCGGCGTTCCAGTCCGTGCTGGCTTCCCTGCGGCGCGGCGGCGGCATGAGCCTGCGGGAGCCGATCATGGCCTGGGCGCGGGAACAGGGCATCCTCGAATAGCCCCCAACGGGGGGCAGCCCGGCGGGACGGGCCAGCGGGACAGCCCGGCGGGACAGGCCGGCGGGACGGGCCAGCGGGACGGGCCAGCGGGACAGCCCGGCGCGGCGATCCGGCGTGGGAACCCTTCCCCTTCCCGAACCGTTGCTGCAGGACGCAGGGGTGGTATCCGATTTTCGTGCGGCAGGACGGGAAGCGGACGAATCGCAT
>NZ_DASZTJ010000253.1:0-29874 GCF_035548235.1 Rhodopila sp. | reverse complement strand
AGGGCCGCCTAACACCTCCCTGACCCGCTCTATCTCTTCCAGGACGCCATGGGCAGCATGATCCGCCGCCCGGCTACGGGCCTCAGCCGCGGCCTTCGTGCCCGCCTTCCAGTCCGGAGCCGTCGTAGGCCGGTATCCTCGATCCCCACCTAGCTTGACGCCACGGGCCTTTGCGGCAGCCAGGGCGGCCTTGGTTCGGTCGCTAATCAGACCAGCCTCTAGCTCCGCGACAAGGGCAAGCTGGGACAGCATGAAGCGACCCACCGCTCCCGCCGGGATGTCGGGCATGTCACAGAAAACCACGTCCACATCGCTGTCGATCAGGGAGCGCAGGAAGGGAAGGTTACGGGCCAGCCGGTCCACCTTGGCTACCAGAAGCGTTGCCCCCGTCTTCCGACACTTCGCCAGTGCCGCCGCTAGTTGGGGCCTGTCGGAACGGCGTCCGCTCTCCACCTCCACAAACGGTGGCAGGAGTAGCTTGTCCTCAGGACGTAGGTAGGCCCGTATCGTGGCTTCCTGGGCCTCCAGGCCAAGCCCTGAGCGGCCTTGTTTGTCTGTCGATACGCGCATGTAGGCCACGTAACGGCGGCCTGTAGAGGCGGCTGAAGGCTGCTTTGAGGGGGGCATTACGTGATCCTCAGACGATAACCTAGGCGGCTTATGCTCTTGTTCAGTAGTCCGTGTCAACACCATACCAACGGTCGTCGATTAGGTAGTGACACGGATCGGGGCTTAGGGCCTACGGCCGCCGCGGGACACTCGGCCATGGGCTTACCGCCGTAGCCGTGGACGTGGGGAACGGTGTGGACGTGCTGCGTGCCTGTCCCTGCCACCGCTACCGCTGTCTGTCGTCCTGCCTGTCTCGTTCGTCCGTTGGTTCGTCGTTCGCCGGCAACGTTGGCGAAGTCTGGGCCGGAAGCGAGGGGGGATGGGGGGTCTGTAGGAGGGTTTTCAAAATGTCGGTAAAGGGTTGTTCTTGTTGTTAGTTATAGCCCGAGTGGCGAGAGGAGAGGTCGCCGGGAAATTTCATGGCCCCAGGTCCGAGTGGGTGGGGGGTCTGTTCTGGAAACGCAGGAAGGCCGGGTGGCTTGTTCGCTTGGGTCCTGGATTGGAAGGGGGCCGGAGGTCCTTTTAAGCCGGCGTTAAGGCCCCGTATGGCTCGCCTTTGGGTCCTGAGAACGGCCATGCGGCGGGAGGGCGTCCGCCCGGCGTTGCTATGGGACCGGCGTCCCCGAGAATAGATCAGGGAGCGCGACGCGGTCGTCACCAGCTAACTGCCCAAACGGCCCCATCATAGGTTTGACATTGCCCGTTCCCGTGACCCATCGCCGAACTGGAGCCCCGGCATAGGACCTGCGTGTGCGGGCCGGTGGCGACGAACTGGACAGGGCCGTCCGTAATCACCACGGCGGATGCTGAGTGTGCCCCTGAGAACGCCATCCCGTAGCCGCCGCCGAAGGCGACCCGGTAGGTCCCTTTGAGGACTTCACCATCAGCCATGGTGATCGTCACGGGACCCCTTCCAACGCCCGTTCGGACGAAGTCCACCGTGATCGGCCCCCGTCGCTGCGCCGCGTCGTTCATCGGGAATGTGTCAGCCGTATCGGTGCAGCCGCATAGAGCCAGTGCCATGGCCATCGCCAGCAGGATCAGCGCACGCAAAGCGGACACCTTCGGTCTGTCTGTTCGTTCTCAGAATAGACCGAAATATATGGTAACGAAAGCCCTAAAGGTCCAGCCGCCGACACTCGTTGTTCTTGACTTGTTCTCGTCGCTGCGTCACCCTCTGGTCATGCCAGATGAACCACTCACTCCCGCCACGCCGGATGATCTCGCCCTTAGTCTCTCCTATGCCCTCCGCTATGACGAACGCGGCAAGCGCTGGAGCCGCTTCGGGGACCAATTCGCCGCAGACATGGCGGCCAGGCACCTGATCAAGATGTTGGAACGCAGCGGCTACGTGATCATGAAGAAAGCGCCTCCGGCCGCCCCATCGTTCTGATAACGGTGGCGTTCCAACCCGCGCCGTGCGACCGTTGGCGGCGGATGTGCAACCTGTATTCGATGACCAAGAGCCAGCAGGCGATCCGCGATCTGGTGCGCGCCATGCGGGACGTGACCGGTAATCTTCCCCCGCTGCCAGGCATCTTCCCCGACTACCGCGCCCCGATCGTGCGCCTTGGGCCGGAAGGCAGGGAGTTGGCCATGGCTCGCTGGGGCCTGCCGACGCCATCGGAGCACTTGGTCGGCAAGAAGACCGATCCCGGCGTGACCAACGTCCGCAACCTCGGGTCGCCCCACTGGCGCCGATGGTTCGGACCTGAAAACCGGTGCCTGGTGCCCTTCACCAGCTTCGCCGAACCCGACAACGGCACCTATGGTGGCAAGGCTCCAGTGTGGTTCGCGCTGTCCGAGGACCGGCCGCTGGCGTTCTTTGCGGGGCTGTGGGTGCCGTTGTGGCGATCCGTGCGGAAGGTCCGAGAGGGCGAGACCACGAACGACCTGTTCGCCTTCCTGACGTGCCGAGCGAACGCGGATGTCGGTGCGATCCACGACAAGGCTATGCCGGTGATCCTGACCGACCCGGAGGAGTGGAACGCCTGGATGTCGGCACCGTGGTCTGAGGTGCGAGAGTTGCAGCGCCCGCTGCCGGATGGATCGCTGCGGATCGTAGCGCACGGGGAGAAGATGGACCCGCAGGAGGAACAGCCGAAGCAGGAACAGGGTTCGCTCCTGTGAACGGGTCAGGGGTCATGTGGAGTTGGCTTCTGTTGCTTTGGATTGTCATCGCTTTTCCAGCAGGGGCCTGATGGTGGGCGTAGAGGGCACTGCGTGCCTAACAATGACTACCGAACGAACGCAGAGACTGAACGTGTGTAACGCCTCGTAGCAAGGTCATCGTTACATAAAATCCTGGATATATTCATTATATTGCAATAGGTTAGACAAAATCATATCGTTACAGTTTCCCCTCTCGCCGGGGACGCCACTCACGTCAGCGCAATCGGCTGCTCGTCCTTCAGCCCCACCCCCGACACCTGCATCCGCCGCATCGCGCCCACCAGCCACAGCAGCTTCTCCGCCGCCGCCACCGGCGCCAGCCCGGTCGCATGAACGTTGGAGATGCAATTCCGCTCGGCATCCGTGCGGCCGGGGACAGGCGCCCAGGTCAGATAGATCCCCAGGCTGTCCGGCGTCGTCAGGCCCGGCCGTTCGCCGATCAGCACCGCGACGGCCTGGGCCCGCAGCGCCGCGCCGATATCGTCGCCCAGCGCCACCCGTCCCTGGGTCGCGATGACGACCGGTCCGGCCGCGTCCAGGCGCGGCAGCAGGTGGGCCAGCACCGCCCCGGCGTGACGCTGCACCGCCGTGGCGGACAACCCGTCGCAGATGGCCAGCACCAGCCGTCCCGGCGCCGGATGGGCGCCCAGGGCCATGCGATCCTCGTCAGCAAGGCGGCGGCCAAGATCGGGCCGCAGCAGATAGGTCGTCCGATCCGGACACGCGCTGCGCACCGATCGGATGTCCGGCGCGGCGATCGAGGCCGCCAGCGCGTCCACGTCCAGCCCCGCATGCACGGCGTCCCGAGCGGCGGCGTGCGCGGCCTGGAAGGCCAGGTGCGCGGCGGTCGGCATCGCGTTCCCCGCACGTCCCAAGGCCACACGCGCCGTCGTATGCCGGCGCAGGTCATGCCAAGGGACAGAAACAGGGACGGGAACCGTCATGCCAAGCCGATCAGCGCGGGGGCGAGCGGCGCGGGGATGGTCTCGACGGCGGTGTCGATGCCCATGCGTGCCAGCCACGCCTCGAATTCCGGCGCCGGACGCAGGCCCAGCGCGCCGCGCAGATACAGCGCGTCGTGGAACGACGTGCTCTGGTAGGACAGCATGATGTCGTCGGCGCCGGGCACGCCCATGACATAGGTGACGCCCGCCACGCCCAGCAGCGTCAGCAGCGCGTCCATGTCGTCCTGATCGGCCTCGGCATGGTTGGTGTAGCAGACATCGACCCCCATCGGCAGGCCCAACAGCTTTCCGCAGAAATGATCCTCCAGCCCCGCGCGGGTGATCTGCTTGCCGTCGGCCAGGTATTCGGGGCCGATGAAACCGACGACGGTGTTGACCAGCAGCGGCGCGAACGCCCGCGCGACGGCATAGGCTCGGGCTTCGATCGTCTGCTGGTCGACGCCGTGATGCGCGTCGGCGGACAGCGCGCTGCCCTGGCCGGTTTCAAAATACATCACATTCTGCCCGACCGAACCGCGCCGCAACGACAGGGCCGCGTCGCGCGCTTCCTTCAGCAAGGCCAAGGAGACGCCGAAGCTGCGGTTGACCGCCTCGGTCCCGCCGATCGACTGGAACACCAGGTCGACGGGCGCGCCGGCCTCGACACAGCGCAGCGTGGTGGTCACGTGCGCGAGCACGCAGCTTTGCGTCGGGATGTCGTAGCGGCTGATGACCTCGGCGAGCATGGTCAGCAGCGTGGCGGTCGCGGCGACGCTGTCGGTGGCGGGGTTGACGCCGATCACCGCGTCTCCGGCGCCCAGCAGCAGGCCGTCCAGCGTGGCCGCGGCGACGCCGCGCGGGTCGTCGGTCGGGTGGTTCGGCTGCAGCCGGACCGACAGGCGGCCAGGCAGGCCGATGGTGTTGCGGAAGGCGGTGGTGACGCGGCATTGGGCGGCGACGGCGACAAGGTCCTGCAGGCGCATGATCTTGCTGACGGCGGCGGCCATCTCGGGCGTCAGGCCGGGCGCCAGCGCGGACAGGACGGCGGTGTCGGCGTTGCCCAGCAGCCAGTCGCGGAAGCCGCCGACGGTCAGGTGCGCGACCGGGGCGAAGGCGGCGGGGTCGTGGCCGTCGCAGATCAGGCGGGTGACGTCGTCCTGCTCATAGGGGATCACCGGATCGTTCAGCAGGCGCGTCAGCGGCAGGTCCGCCAGCGCGCATTGCGCCGCGACCCGTTCCGTCGCCGATCCGGCGGCAAGGCCGGCCAGCGCGTCGCCGGAGCGGGCGGGAGTCGCGCGGGCCAGCAGCGTCCGCAGATCGGGGAACGTCCAGCGTGTGCCGCCAAGCGTGTGTGCGAAGGCCATGGCGCAGTCTGCCGCCGCCCGGCCGGGTGCGCCAGATGAAAAGGCCAAATGGAATGGCCAGATGGAATGATCTGCCTCGATCATCGGCATACCGCGCCACGCCTTTAGGCAGGCTCCGCCGGGCCCGCGGGGGCAGGCGACGCTCTGGCGCATGGCACGAGGCTTGCCTTCAACCATCGCGAGCATTCCCGCTGGAAGCCGGGGAATGCCCGTCCGTGACTCTGCGCTCCGAGACATCATGAGCCAACGCAAACTGCATTTCGGCGCGTTTCTCTACACGCCGGGGAACCACAGCGCCGGATGGCGGCACCCGGACGCGGTGCCGCGGACCGACATGCAGTTTCATTATTATGTCGAAATGACACGGACCGCCGAACGCGGCAGGCTGGATACGATCTTCTTCCAGGACACGGCGGCGGTGGGCGGCAGCGGCGCGCTGGACGGCACCAGCGCGTACCGCCCCACCCAGGGCCGTCAGGTCTGGCTGGAGCCCGCGACCGTGATCGCCGCCCTGGCGGCCGTCACCAGCCATATCGGCCTGATCGCCACCGCCACGACGACATACAACGAGCCGTACAACGTTGCCCGTCGCTATGCCACCGTCGACCACATCAGCGGCGGCCGAGCGGGGTGGAACCTGGTGACGTCGCAGGTGGAGGACGAGGCGGGGAATTTCGGGCTGGAGAAGCATGTCGACCATGCCGTCCGCTATGAGCGGGCCAGCGAGTTCTACGACGTCGTCGCCGGACTTTGGGATAGCTGGGAGGACGACGCCTTCCTGTACGACAAGGAGTCCGGACAATATTATGACACCTCCAAGCTGCATTTCCTGCGGCACAGGGGCGCGCATTTCTCGGTCCGGGGGCCGCTGAACGTCGCCCGTTCCCCGCAGGGGCGGCCGGTGGTGGCACAGGCGGGATCGTCCGACGTGGGCCGCGAACTTGCCGCGCGCAGTGCGGACCTGGTGTTCACGGCGCAGACCGTGGTGCGCGACGGCCAGGCATTCTGCCGGGATCTGCGGGCGCGCGCCGAACGGTATGGGCGGCGGCCGGACGACATCAAGATCCTGCCGGGCCTGATGCCGATCGTCGGACGCACGGACGCCGAGGCGCAGGAAAAGCTGGAGACGCTGCAATCGCTGATGGACGACCGCCTGGCGATGGCGGCGCTGGCGCGGCTGTGCGGCGATCTGGACATCTATCAATACGATCCCGACGGGCCGTTGCCGCCGCTGCCGCCCAGCAACGCCGCCAAGGCCCGCCAGGCGCTGATCGTCGAACTGGCCAAGGACAACAACCTGACGATCCGCCAGGTTGCCCGGTACCTGGGCACCACGCAGGGCCACCGGCTGCTGGTCGGCTCGCCCAAGACCGTGGCCGATTCGCTGGAGGAATGGCTGCTTGCCGGCGCCGCCGACGGGTTCAACCTGCTGTTCCCGTATTTCCCGGCGCCGCTGAACGATTTCGTCGATCTGGTGGTGCCGGAACTGCAACGGCGCGGCATTTTCCGCACCGAGTACGAAGGCCGCACGTTGCGGGAGAACCTGGGCGTGCCCATACCGCCCAACCGTTTCACGAGACAGGGGAGGGGCTGATGAAGCCGTTACAGCCGACACGACGTGCCGTCCTGGGCGGCGCCCTGGCCCTTGCCAGCACCGCCGCCAGGGCAGAGGCGGGGGACGCGATCCGGCCGCTGGTGCTGATCTGCAAGCCGCAGGCGACCGATCCGGCGCAGTACCAGGCAGCGCAGCTCTGCATGCAGGAATGGCGCAAGCTGGGCCTGAAGGTCACGCTCCAGGTGCTGCCGGCGACCCAGCAAAGCTCGGTGGTCTGGCTGAACCGCACGAAATGGGACATGACCACCTGGGAAATGGTCGGCCGGCCGGAACGCAGCGACCCCGATGAGCTGGTCTATAGCCTGTTCCATTCCAGCCTGGCCCAGAACGGCTATGATTTCGTCGGATACAAAAGCCCCGAATACGACAAGCTGGCGGAGGCGCAGCGCGCCGAGGAAGAGCGCGACAAGCGCGCCGTCCTGGTCAAGCAGGCGCAGATGCTGATCAAGAAGGACCAGCCTTACGTCTATCTGGTGTACCCGCGGCGCTCGATGGCGTTCAACGCCGAGGTCTGGGACCCGGCGACCGTCGTCGAGGAAGCCGGCATCGGCATCCGCAACTTCTGGACCTTCCTGCAGGCGAAGCCGCTGGGGGCGAAGAAGGACATGGTCCTGAATTCGCCGCAGCCGATCAGCAACCTGCAGCCCGTCCACATGGACGCGATCGGAAGCTGGGTCAGCGACCTGATCTGGGATCACCTGATGCGGGTGGACATCCACGGCAACCCCGTGCCCTGGGCCGCGGAATCGGTCCGCTGGGTCGATCCGGTGACCGTCGAGGCCGTGATCCGCGACGGCATGAAATTCCACGACGACACGCCGGTGACGCTGGAGGACATCCAGTATTCGTTCCAGCTTCCGGCGAACAAGAACAAGACGCCGCAATTCTATCCGAACGTCGCCAACATCGACCAGGTCACGATCACCGGCCCGCACACCGTGACCTTCAAGCTGAAGACGCCCCAGGCGTCGTTCTTCACGTCCACGCTGTCGAAGATCGCCATCGTCCCCAAGCATGTGTGGCAGCCGATCGTCGAGAAGCTCGCCAACACCAGCCAACTGGTCGAAGACTACAACGAACCGAAGATGATCGGCTCCGGTCCGTTCAAATTCGTGCACTGGCGCGATCCGGAAGAGGTGATGCTGACGCGGTTCGAGGGCCATTGGCAGCCGCCGAAGCTGGAGAACTGGATCCTGCGCACCGTGTCCAACCAGGAAGCGACGCTGGGGATGCTGCGCAACGACGAGATCAACTTCCTGGCGATCTTCACCGGCGATCCGCAGAACGTCGCGGACCTGGCCAAGCAAGAGCCGAAGATCAAGGTCGTCACGACCACCGATCTGGGGTTCCAGTTCATCGCGATGAACGAACGCCGCGCGCCGTTCGATGATCCGGCGTTCCGGATGGCGCTGTCGGAAGCGATCAACCGCAAGATCATGGCGGCGGCCGCCTGGAACGGCTACGCCGAACCGGCAGGGTCCTGCGTGTCCACCGCGCTGCCGTTCTGGCACGCGCCGGACAGCCTGCTGATGGGCGGCGACATCGGCAAGTCGAAGAAGATCCTGGCCGATGCCGGCTACACGCTGTCGGGCGGTCAGCTTCACTATCCGGCCGGCCGCAAGGAGGAGATCACCGCGGGTTGAGCCTCAAAGCACTTCTGCAGCGGCTGGGCCAGACCGTCTTCATCCTGTGGGTGGTCACCACGCTGCTGTTCTTCCTGTTCCGGCTGATGCCGGGATCGCCGCTCGCAGCCTATATCGACCCGACGATGACGGCCGACCAGCAGGCGATCCTGCTGCACCAGTTCGGCCTCGACCAGCCGTTGTGGAAGCAATACGTGCTGTATCTGATGAACATGGCGCGGGGCAGCCTGGGGGTGTCGTTCATCTACAAGGAACCGGTCGGCGGCATCCTGCTGGCGGCGCTGCCGAACACGCTGCTGCTGACGCTGACGTCCCTGCTGATCGCCTACGCCTTCGGCACGCTGACGGGCGCGCTGCTGGCGGCGCGGCGCGGTACCTGGCTGGAGACGGTGACGCTGCCGGCCATACTGGCCACGCGGGCACTGCCGGAGTTCTGGCT
This sequence comes from Rhodopila sp., assembly GCF_035548235.1. GTDB lineage: Bacteria > Pseudomonadota > Alphaproteobacteria > Acetobacterales > Acetobacteraceae > Rhodopila. The sequence goes on along the minus strand of NZ_DASZTJ010000253.1, from coordinate 21,088 downwards.
GGGCATGGTGCTGCTGGCCGTCTTCAGCTTCTCGATGGGCCTGCTGCCGGCCGGCGGCGCGACCAGCCCCGGCGCCAGCTTCCCCAGCGCCTTCGCGCGCTACACGTCGCTGGATTACCTGCGCCACCTGATGCTGCCGGCGCTGACGCTCGCGATCTTCCTGCAAGGCCTGCCCACGCTGCTGATGCGGTCCAACATGCTGGAGGTGATGCAGGAGGAATTCGTCGTCATGTCCCGCATCAAGGGCCTGTCGGAGTGGTCGATCATCATGCGCCACGCCGCCCGCAACGCGCTGCTGCCCGTCGCGACGGCGCTGGCGCTGGGCATCGGGTCCTCGATCGGCGGCAATGTCGTGATCGAGAGCGTGTTCAGTTGGCCCGGCCTGGGACGCCGGCTGGTGGAGGCCGTGTCGGGCAGCGACTATCCGCTGGCGCAGGGCGCGTTCCTGATGATCGCGGCGGCGCAGATCGTCATGAACTGCGTGGCGGACGTGGTGTATTCCACGCTCGACCCGCGGGTGGGACGGCGCTGATGTCGGCGACCACGGTCGTAACCGTTTCCTGGCGGCGGCAGGCGCGCGATCCGTATTTCATCGCGGGGATCTCGATCTACCTGGCGTTCCTGCTGATCGCGGTCTTCGCCGACCAGATCGCGCCGAACGCGCCCAAGGACATCCTGTTCCTCGACAACGGCAGCCTGGCGAACGCCTTGCCGCCCAGCGCGCAATTCCCGCTGGGGACGACGACATCCGGGTGCGACATCTTCTCGCAGCTTGTGCATGGCTCGCAAAGCGCGCTGATCGTGGGCATCAGCGCGGCCTTCGTCGTGGTCAGCGTCGGCACGCTGGTTGGGCTGCTGGCCGGGTATTTCGGCGGGTTCGTCGATGCGGCCTTGATGCGGATCGCCGATATCGCGCTGGGGATTCCCCTGCTGCCCTTCGTCATCGTGCTGGCCGCGTTCCTGGGGCCGACGACCTGGAACGTCGTGCTGGCGATGTCGCTGCTGCTGTGGCCCAACTCCGCCAGGATCATCCGGGCGCAGGTGCTGTCGTTGCGGGAGCGGGCCTATATCGAGGCGGCGCGGACCGCCGGGTCGGGGCATTTCCGCATCCTGTTCCACCACATCGCGCCGAACATCCTGCCGCTGGCGCTGCTGTTCGGCTCCATCGCCATCGGCTGGGCGATCCTGACCGAAGCCAGCGTGTCCTTCCTGGGCTTCGCCGATCCGGACACCACGACCTGGGGCTTCATGCTGCAGGACGCCTATGTCTCCCAAGCCTTGTCGCGCGGCCTGTACAACTGGTTCGTCCCGCCCGGCATCTGCATCGTGCTGATGGTCTCGGCCGGCTTCTTCATCAGCCGCAGCTACGAGCAATTCCTGTTTCCCCGGCTGCGAGACTGACGATGACGGAGCTGGTCACGCAGGAAACCACCGGAGAGGCGTCGGCGCGGCGCGACGTCCCGCTGCTGTTGTCGGTGCGCGGCCTGCGCGTGTCGTACCGCACCCCGCGCGGCACGATGCACGCCGTCGACGGCGCCAGCTTCGACGTCGGTCAGGCCGAAATGCTCGGTCTCGTGGGCGAATCAGGCTGCGGCAAGACCACCGCCGCCCGGTCGCTGACCGGCGTGCTGGCCGGCAACGCGCGGGTCACCGGCGGCAGCGTGACGTTCACCGGCCGCGACCTGCTGGCACTCGACCGGCAGGACGCGCGCGCGATCCGTTGGACCGAGATCGCCTTCGTGCCGCAATCGGCGATGAACTCGCTCGACCCGGTGTATCGGATCGAGGCACAGCTTCTCGAAGTCCTCGCCCGCGGCAATATCCGTGGCCGAGCGGCGCGGCTGCGGGCGCGGGAACTGTTGGATATGGTGGGGCTGCCGCACACGGTGCTGGCGTCGTTCCCGCACCAGCTCAGCGGCGGGATGCGCCAGCGGGTGGCGATCGCGCTGGCGCTGGCGCTGAACCCGCTGCTGGTGATCGCGGATGAACCGGTGACCGCGCTGGACGTGATCGTCCAGCGGGAGGTGCTGGACACGATGCGCGACCTGCAGAGGCGGTTGCACGTGTCGGTCATCATGATCACCCACGACATCAGCGTCGTGGCCTATTGCTGCGACAGCATCGCGGTGATGTATGCCGGCCAGGTGGTGGAATCCGGCCCCAGCGCCGTGCTGCTGGGGCAGGCGGCGCATCCCTACACGATGGGTCTGTGCAACGCCTTCCCGGACCTGGAGCGGGCAGCCGACCTGCTGGTGCCGATCCAGGGCAGCCCACCCGACCTGCACGAACCGCCGACCGGCTGCCGGTTCGCCGCGCGCTGCCCGTTCGCCCTCGAACGCTGCGCGCAGGAACCGCCGCCGCTGACCGAGATCGCGCCCGGACACCGGGCCGCCTGCTGGCGCAGCGGGGAAGCGGCCGCGCTGCGCGTGCGCGCGACGGAGGCATCGACATGGATGCCATGACCGACACCGCGCTGGTGGAAGCACGCGGCCTGACCAAGCATTTCCAGTCCGGCGGCGCGACGGTGCGGGCGGTCGACGGCCTCGATTTCCGGATCGACCGGGGCGAGACGGTCGGCCTGCTGGGCGAGTCCGGCAGCGGCAAGACCACGACCGGCCGGCTGCTGCTGCGGCTGACGCCGCCATCCGCCGGGGAGATCCGCTTCGGCGGCGCCGATGTCGCGACCATGTCCGGGCCGGCGCTGAAGCGGTTCCGCACCCGCGCGCAGCTTGTGTTCCAGAACCCGTTCGACGCGCTGAACCCTCGGTTCACCATGCGGCAATCCCTGGCCGAACCGCTGATCAATGCCGGCGTTCCACGGTCGGAACGGGCCGAACGGATGGACGCGGTGCTGCGCCAGGTGCACCTGCCCGACGCGGCCGGCGTGCTGGCGAACTATCCGCACCAGATGTCGGGCGGTCAGTTGCAGCGCGTGGTGCTGGCCCGCGCGCTGATCCTGCGGCCGGACTTCATCGTCGCGGACGAACCGGTCTCGATGCTGGATGTCAGCGTGCGAGCGGGGATCCTGAACCTGATGCGGGACGTGCGCGATGAGATGGGGCTGGCCGCCATCTACATCTCCCACGACGTCACGCTGGTCCGCTATGTCTGCGTCCGCACGCTGGTGATGTATCGCGGCCGTATCGTCGAGGACGGGCCGACCGAAGACGTCGTGCGCCATCCCCGACACCCGTATACACAGGCGCTGATCGCCGCCGTCCCGGTCCCCCGCGTCGAACAGAACCGCGCGGCGATCCCGCTCAAGCCCGCTCGGCATGGCAGCGGCGACCTGGCCGTCGGCTGCGGCTTCCGCGACCGCTGCCCGTACGCCTTCGAACGCTGCTTCGCCGAAAAACCGGAATTGCGGCCGGCCGGCGCCGGCCACCTGGCCGCCTGTCATCTCGATCCGTAGGAGCCTTTGCCATGCCGAAACGTCAGATGAAGCTGACCGCTTTCTGCCACCCGCCGGGTCATTGGCTGATGCCGGGCGCGAAGCCGACCGACATGGATTTCGAGGAATGCGTCCACATGGCGCGGGTGGCGGAGCGGGGCCTGTTCGACATGCTGTTCTTCCAGGACAGCGCCGCCGTGGCCCCGGCCTTCTACCTGCCCGGGGGCGGTGCCGAAGCACTGGCAGAGGCCGCGCGCTGCGTGCGGCTGGAACCGCTGACGCTGTTGGCCGCGCTGGCGCCGATGACGAAGCATATCGGCCTGATCGCGACCGTCACCACCACCTATAACGACCCGTTCAACGTGGCCCGGAAATTCGCCACCATCGACCATATCAGCAAGGGGCGGGCCGGGTGGAACCTGGTGACGTCGCAGAACGTCGACGAGGCGCAGAACTTCAGCCAGAACGAGCACATGGCGCATGATCTGCGCTATGAACGGGCGCAGGAATTCTACGACGTCGTCACCGGATTGTGGGACAGTTGGGAGGACGATGCGATCATCCGCGACCACGACACGGGGAAATATATCGATCCCAAAAAGGTCCATGTGCTGAACCACGAAGGCAAGCACTTCAAGGTCCGCGGCCCGCTGAACGTCGCCCGCCCGATCCAGGGCAATCCGATCATCGCCCAGGCCGGATCGTCGGAGCCCGGCAGGGAACTCGCCGCCCGCACCGCCGATGTCGTGTTCACCGCGCAGGTGTCGCTGGAAGAGGCCCAGGCCTTCTATAGCGACGTCCGCGGCCGCATGCCGAAATACGGCCGCTCGCCCGACGATATCCGCATCATGCCGGGCATCCGCTACGTCCTGGGCCATACCGAGAGCGAGGCGAAGGAACGCTACGACATGATGCTGGGCGAGGCCTCGATCGAAGGCATGCTGAAAAGCGTGCAGCGCCTGTGCGGCGACCTGGACATCCGCAAGTACGACATCGACGGCCCGCTGCCGGACCTGCCGCCCAGCAACGCCGCCAAGGCCCGCCAGAAGATGATGATCGACCTGGCGCGGCGGGAGAACCTGTCGATCCGCGAACTGGCACGGCGGTTCACCTTCAGCCTCGGCCACATGGTCTTCGTCGGCACGCCCAAAAGGCTGGCGGATTTCATGGAGGACTGGTTCACCCGCGACGCCTGCGACGGCTTCACCATGCTGTCGCCCTACTTCCCCGAACCGCTGGAGATGTTCGTGGAGAACGTGGTCCCGGAACTCCAGCGCCGGGGCCTCTTCCGCACGGCGTATGAGGGCAGGACGCTGCGGGAGAACCTGGGGCTGAAGTTCAAGCCGCACCGCGTCGCGGCGCAGCGGGAGACCGTCCCCGCCTGAACAATTCCTGCAGTGCCGCGTGGGCCGGAGCGGGTGCTCTCGTCATGGCGGGGCTCGATCCCGTCGTGGTCGGCCTTCGCCGACGACGACGCAGAGGGGGGTCCCCGCCTTAACCCAGGTCACGGAAATTTCTCGGGCGGGATGGCAAGACAAGGCTGTGGCGGGGGCTTCGTGGCCTGATATATGACAACGCCCAACCCGAAGAGTCCGCTTTTGCGCCAACCCGCGACCGCCCTGCGCGCCGACGACCGCAACGAGTCCGCCAACCGCGTCGCCGCGGAGCTGATCGCTGTCGTCGTCGCGGTGACGCGCGGCGAACCGCGGGTCCTGACGATCGGCGGCACATCGGCGCTGCCCTCGGGTCCGTTCCAGACCACCCACCGATCCCTGCAATCCGGCCTGCGAAGCTGGGTGGAGGAGCAGACCCATCACGCGCTGGGCTATGTCGAGCAGCTCTATACCTTCGCCGACAGCGACCGGACACAGGACGGCAGCCACCGGATCTCGATCAGCTACCTGGGGCTGACGCGGGAGACGGCGCAGCCCGGCGTTGCGGGGAACGCCTGGCGGAACTGGTACGAGTTCTTCCCGTGGGAGGACCACCGCAACGGCGAGCCGGCGATCATCCGCGACGACCTGCTGCCACGGCTGACCGCCTGGGCGGCCGGCAAGGGCGAAGCGGCCGAACAGCGCGTCGCCATCACCTTCGGCGCCTGGAACGAGGAACTGGTGCTGCAGCGCTATGAGCTGCTGTACGAAGCCGGCCTCGTGCCCGAGGCCTGCCGCGACGGCATGGCGGCGGGGCAGCAGGACACCACGCCGGGCAGGCCGATGGTGCTGGACCACCGCCGCATCCTGGCCACCGGCATCGCGCGGCTGCGGGCAAAGATCAAGTACCGGCCCGTGGTTTTCGAACTCATGGCCGACTCCTTCACGCTCGGGCAGCTCCAGCGCACGGTGGAGGCGATCGCCGGGCGAGGCGTCCACAAACAGAATTTCCGCCGCCTGATCGAACAGCAGGAACTGGTGGAAGAAACGGGCGAAACCACCCAGGCGACCGGCGGCCGTCCCGCCAAGCTGGTGCGCTTCCGCCGGTCGGTCCTGGCGGAGCGCGGCGTGACCGGAAGCAAGCTGCCGCTGCCGCCGGGTTGACAACCCTTATACTCAGTCCCAGCATAAGCATTGTAATGCTCATGTGGAGTATAAGGCCATGCAACAGGTCACGTCCGAGATCGCCTCGCCCCTCTATGCGCGGGTACGTCACATCATCCCGCCGATCGAATGGCCGGTGTTCGAGGATGACATCGACGCCATCCTGCGGCTGAAGCGGCAGCGCAACGCGATCATCCTGGCGCACAACTACCAGACGCCGGAGATCTTCAACTGCGTGGCCGACATCACCGGCGACAGCCTGGCCCTGGCGCGGGAGGCGATGCGGGCCGAGGCGGACGTGATCGTCCTGGCCGGCGTCCACTTCATGGCCGAGACGGCGAAGCTGCTGAACCCGGAGCGGACGGTGCTGATCCCGGACACGGGGGCGGGCTGCTCGCTGGCGGAATCGATCACGCCCGCGGATGTCCGCCTGATGCGGCAGCGCTATCCCGGCGTGCCGGTCGTCACCTATGTCAATACGTCCGCCGCGGTGAAGGCGGAGTCCGATATCTGCTGCACCTCGGGCAACGCGAAGCAGGTGGTGGAATCGCTGGGCGTGCCGGAGGTCATCATGATTCCGGACGAATACCTGGCGAAGAACGTCGCGGCCGAAACCGGCGTGAAGATCATCGCCTGGGCCGGCCACTGCGAGGTGCATGAGCGGTTCACCCCGGCCGATATCCGCGGCTTCCGCGACAGCCATCCGGGCGTGGTCGTGCTGGCGCATCCCGAATGCCCGCCGGAGGTGGTGGCGGAGGCGGATTTCGCCGGCTCGACCGCCGCGATGGCGGATTATGTCGATCGCAAGCATCCGGCGCGGGTGGTGCTGCTGACCGAATGCTCCATGAGCGACAATGTCGCCGTCCGTCACCCGGACATCGAGTTCGTGCGGCCGTGCAACCTGTGCCCGCACATGAAGCGGATCAGCCTGGGCAATATCCGCGAAGCGCTGGAGGAGATGCGGCACGAAGTCCTTGTACCGGACGACATCGCCGCCCCGGCGCGGCGCGCGGTCGAACGCATGCTGGCGGTGAAGGGCTGAGACGATGTCCGATCCGTCGATTTTATCCCCGTTGCCGCGCGTGATGCTGGAACCCCTGGTGCGCGCCGCCCTGCTGGAGGATCTGGGCCGAGCGGGGGACATCACCACGGACGCGATCATCCCGAGCGGGATGCGGACGCAGGTGGCGCTGGTGGCGCGGCAGAACGGCGTGGTGGCGGGGCTGGACCTCGCGGCGCTGGCCTTCGCGCTGATCGATCCGGCGATCGTCATGGAAACGGAGGCGCCGGACGGCTCGCCGGTCCGGCCGGGCCAGGTGCTGGCGCGGGTCAGCGGGCCGGCGCGCGGCATCCTGACGGCGGAGCGGACGGCGCTGAACTTCCTGTGCCACTTGAGCGGCGTGGCGACCGGGACGGCGTCCATCGTGACCGCCATCGCCGGCAGCAAGGCGCGGGTGGTCTGCACCCGCAAGACCATGCCCGGCCTGCGCGCGGTGCAGAAATACGCCGTGCGCGCCGGCGGCGGCAGCAATCACCGGTTCGGCCTGGATGACGCGGTGCTGATCAAGGACAACCACATCGCCGTCGCCGGCGGCATCACCCCGGCGGTCAAGCGCGCTCGGGCCGCCACCGGGCACATGGTGAAGATCGAAGTCGAGGTCGATACGATGTCGCAACTGGAGGAGGTGATGCGCGTCGGGGCCGACGCCGTGCTGCTGGACAACATGGGGCCGGAGATGCTGCGGGAGGCCGTGGGGATGATCGGCGGCCGCGCGATCGCCGAGGCGTCCGGCCGCATCAACCCGCAGACGGCGCCTGCGATCGCGCAGGCGGGGGTCGACCTGATCTCGGTCGGGTGGCTGACGCACAGCGTGGCGGTGCTGGATATCGGGATGGATTACGAGGCGGGGTGACGGAACGGCCGCCCCATCCCCGCTTCCCTGGCGTTCCGCCGAACACTGGACTATGCAGGCGCGACAAATAGACCCGCACGGAAGGCCGCCCAGGATCATGCCCGCTTATCGTTCCCGCACCACCACCCATGGCCGCAACATGGCCGGCGCCCGCAGCCTGTGGCGCGCGACCGGTATGGGGGATGGCGATTTCGGCAAGCCGATCATCGCGATCGCCAACTCCTTCACCCAGTTCGTGCCGGGCCATGTCCACCTGAAGGACCTGGGGCAGTTGGTGGCCGCGGAGGTGCAGGCGGCGGGTGGCGTTGCCAAGGAATTCAACACGATCGCCGTCGATGACGGCATCGCCATGGGTCATGACGGCATGCTGTACAGCCTGCCGTCGCGGGAGTTGATCGCCGACGCCGTCGAATACATGGTCAACGCCCATTGCGCCGACGCCCTGGTCTGCATCAGCAACTGCGACAAGATCACCCCCGGCATGCTGATGGCGGCGATGCGGCTCAACATCCCGACCGTCTTCGTCTCCGGCGGGCCGATGGAGGCCGGCAAGGTCGTCGCCCCCGGCCAGAAGAAGGCCAAGTCCGTCGACCTGATCACCGCCATGGTGGTCGCCGCCGACCCGACCGCGACGGACGAGGAGACGCTGACCGTCGAGCGTTCGGCCTGTCCGACCTGCGGATCCTGCTCCGGCATGTTCACCGCCAATTCGATGAACTGCCTGACCGAGGCCCTGGGCCTTGCGCTGCCCGGCAACGGTACCCTGGTGGCGACCCACGCCGACCGCCGCAAGCTGTTCGTCGAGGCCGGCTGGCTGATCGTCGACCTGGCGCGGCGGTACTACGAGCAGAACGACGTCACCGCCCTGCCGCGCACGATCGCGGCGTTCAAGTCGTTCGAGAACGCGATGTCGCTGGACATCGCCATGGGCGGATCGACCAACACGGTGCTGCATCTGCTGGCCGCGGCGCAGGAGGGCAATGTGCCCTTTACGATGGCCGACATCGACCGCCTGTCGCGGCGGGTGCCCAACCTGTGCAAGGTCGCGCCCTCGGCGCCCGAGGTGCATGTCGAGGACGTCCACATGGCCGGCGGCATCCTGGGCATCATGGGGGAACTGGATCGCGCCGGGCTGATCCATCGGGACGTCCCGAGCGTGCATGGCACGACCTTGGGCGACGCGCTGGCGAAGTGGGACGTGCTGGCGGAAGGCCGGACGCCGGACGACAACGCGACGACGCTGTTCCGCGCGGCACCGGGCGGCGTGCGGACCACGGAAGCTTTCAGCCAGGACCGGCGGGGCGACACGCTCGACCTCGACCGGCAGAAGGGCGTGGTGCGCGACGTCGCGCATGCGTTCAGCAAGGACGGCGGCCTTGCGGTGCTGTCGGGCAACATCGCGGTGGACGGGGCGATCATCAAGACGGCCGGCGTCGATCCGTCGCTGATGGTGTTCGAAGGGCCGGCACGCATCTTCGAAAGCCAGGACGATGCGGTGACGGGCATCCTGGGCGACAAGATCAAGCCGGGCGACGTCGTCGTCATCCGCTATGAAGGCCCCAAGGGCGGCCCCGGCATGCAGGAGATGCTGTATCCGACCAGCTACCTGAAGTCGAAGAAACTGGCGCATCTCTGCGCGCTGATCACCGACGGCCGCTTCTCCGGCGGGTCGTCGGGGCTGTCGGTCGGCCACATCTCGCCCGAGGCGGCGGAGGGCGGCGCGATCGGGCTGATCGAAGAGGGCGACCGGATCCGCATCAACATCCCGGAACGCCGGTTGGAACTGGTGATCTCGGACACGGAACTGGCGGCGCGGCGGGCGAAGATGGACGCGAAAGGCGCCGATGCCTGGCAGCCGAAGCGCGAACGGACGGTGTCGATGGCGCTGCAGGCCTATGCGGCGCTGACGACCAGCGCCTCCCGCGGGGCGGTGCGCGACGTGTCGCAGTTGCGGCGGCGGTAAGGCAGGTCCGCCGTGGCCCGGCCTTGGCCGGGCCAGCGCGCGGCCGCCCGCCTGCGAAAGGCGGAAAAAGGATTGACGGCGACATCCTGATTGAAGCAGCCTCTAGATTACGAGGCTTACACATAATGCACGGGCGAAACGCCCGGCCTGTCAGGGAGGTCAACGGCGATGGGACCCATCAGCCGGCGCAGGGTGCGTCGTACCTCGTTTATTGAACAGAACGCGCGCGTTCATCGGGATTTCACCAGGGCCAGCCACGGCTAGGCGCGGAGGACTCCCCCATGAGCCTGTCACAGCGCGCGATCCCGGCCGGTGCGGTCCTTCCGTTCCGGCCGGCACGGCGCAAGCCATGGCATATCGGGCTTCTCGGCCCGGACTATGCCTGGGCCCTGGCCTTCACGCTGCCCTATACCGCCATCTTCCTTTTCTTCGTCGTCTATCCCATCGGCTACGGTCTTTGGCTCGGCGGCGATCCGAAACTGTATGCCGAGCTGTTCACCGATCCCCGCTATGCCGGGGCCGTGGTGAATACGCTGCTGTATGTCGGCATCGGCGTGAACGTGAAGATGTTCCTGGCCTTCCTGCTGTCCGGCTTCTTCATGCGCAAGCGATGGTGGATCAAGGCGCTGCTGGTCGTCTTCATCCTGCCATGGGCGACGCCGGCGCTGCCCGCCTTTATATCGATCCACTGGTTCCTGGATGGGCATTGGGGCCTGCTGAACAACCTGCTGTATTGGCTGTTCGGCATCGACGGGCCGGTCTACCTGAACTCCCACTGGACGGGGCTGGCGTGCAATATCAGCGCGTATATCTGGAAGAACCTTCCGTTCTGGACCATCATCATGCTCGCCGGCCGCATGGCGGTGCCGCAGGAGTTGTATGAGGCCGCCTCGGTCGATGGCGCCGGCAGCCTGACACGTTTCTGGAACGTGACGTTCCCGCTGATGGCGAACCTGTATTTCGTCTGCACCCTGCTGGATACGGTGTTCGCGCTGGGTGAGTTCAACGCGACCTATTTCGTATCCGGCGGCGGTCCGGCGATGTCCACCGAAGTTCTCGCCACGCTGGGGATTCGTTACGCTTTCACCTTGTCGCTGCCGCGGCTGGGCGTGGCGGCGGTGATGTCGGCGCTGCCGCTGCTGGTGCCCTTGGTCATCCTGCTGATGCGCAAGCTGCGCATGTCGGAAGGCCAGCTATGAACGCGACGCTCGCCCGGCGCACCCGCTATCGCCTGAATCGGTGGACGGTGGAGGCGGTGTCGCTGGTCCTGGGCCTGGTGCTGGTGATCTGGTCGGTCCTGCCGATCTACAACATGGTCATCATCGCGCTCGACAGCCATGACGATATCTTCAGCGGCACGCTGTGGCCCGAACACCCGTCGCTGGACAGTTTCCGCGTCGTGGTGACGCAGGATTTCTGGTACCTCGCCGCGTTCTGGCACCAGTTCGGCAACAGTTTCATCGTCGGACTGACGACGATGTTCCTGACCGTGTTCATCGGTTCCCTGACCAGCTTCACGGTGGGGCGGCTGCGCATCCGCCATGGCTGGCTGCTGACCAACGCGGCATTGATGACCTATGTGATCCCGGCTTCGTTCCTGGCGATTCCGTTCTATCGGATCATGCAGATCTATGGGCTGGGCGATAACCTTCTGTCGGTGATCGCGGCGCTGACGACGTTCGCCACGCCGTATGCGATCTTCATCTTCTCGCAATACGGCAAGTCGATCCCGATGGAACTGGACGAATCGGCGCGCATCGACGGCGCCACGCCGTGGCAGATCTACTTGCGCGTCTACCTGCCGCTGATGGCGCCGGCGCTGGTCGCGGTCGGCACCTATGCGCTGTTGCTTGCCTGGAACGAGTATCTGTACAACTTCCTGTTCCTCTCCACGCCGCAGAGCATGACCGTCGCCGTGGCGCTGGCACAGTTCCTCAACAGCGACGAGTCGCCGTGGAACTTCATGATGGCGACGGCGATCATCTACGCCCTGCCGCCGATGATCCTGTACTACGGCTTCCGCCGCTACATGACGGCCGGCCTGACGATGGGCGGGGTGAAGGGCTGAGGTTGCCGAACGCCGCGGTCGGCGTAGACTTCCGTTCAAGCAAGACGGGAGGAAGCGGTTGACCGAGCATATTGGGGTCTCGGGCGTCGACCTGGAGATCATCCGGCAGGGGCCACCGCAGGGGACCGGGCGGCCGCTGCTGTTCCTGCATCCGGGCGAAGGCTTGCAGCCTGATCGCCCCTGGCTGGCGGCGTTGGCACGCCGGTTCCACGTCGTCGCGCCCTTCCATCCGGGCTTTGGCGGCTCCGCGCTGCCGGACTGGGTCGGTTCCGTCGATGACCTGGCGTATCTGTATCTCGACCTCGCGGCGCAGCTTGGCCTGAAGGACGCGCTGCTGGTCGGCAACAGCTTCGGCGGTTGGATCGCAGCCGAAATGGCGGTGCGCAACACCGCCCGCTTCGCCGGACTGCTGCTGGCCGATCCGTTGGGGATCAAGGTCGGCGGCGTGCTGGATCGCGACATCGTCGACATGCACGCGACGGCGCGAGCGGACCTGTCGCGGCTCGGCTGGGCCGATCCGGCGAAGGCCGAGATCGATTATGCCAAACTGTCCGATATCGAACTGGCCGGCATCGCCCGGGGGCGGGAAGCGCTGGCCGTGTTCGGCTGGAAGCCGTACATGCACAATCCGCGGCTGAAACGATGGCTGCACCGGATCGACATCCCGACGCACCTGGTCTGGGGCGAACAGGACCGGATCATCGCGCAACCCTATGTGGAGGCATGGAAGGCGGAAATCCCGGGCGCATCGTTCGAGACGCTGCCGGGCGCCGGGCACTATCCGCATCTGGAACAGCCCGACGCGTTCGCCTCTCGGGTCGAAGCGTTATCGAAACGGCTGGGATAAGACCCACGGAGGAAAACGAACATGCGCACCTGGTATTTCTCCGAAATGGCCTACCACCACGCCTGGGACAAGGGCCTCGCCCGCGGTTCCCTGCGCGTCACCTTCCCCAATGAGAACGTCGATCCCGCCGAGGCCGGCAGGCTGCTGAACCGCTATCTCGACGAATTCGCCCTGTGCGACGAAGTCGGGCTCGACATCATGGTGAACGAGCACCACAGCACCGCGACCTGCATGACCGTATCGGTCCCGATGGCGCTTGCCATAATTGCACGTGAAACCAAAAACGCCCGGTTGCTGTCCCTGGGCAATCCGATCGCCAACCGTCCCGATCCCGTCCGCGTCGCGGAGGAAATGGCCTGGCTCGACTGCCTTTCGGGCGGGCGGATCGAAATGGGGCTGGTCAAGGGCGCGCCGTACGAGATCCATCCCGCCAATTCCAATCCCGGGCGGTTGATGCGCCGGTACTGGGAAGCGCATGACCTGATCATCAAGGCGCTGACGACGCATGACGGCCCGTTCTCCTGGGAAGGCGAATTCTTCCAGTACCGCGCAGTGAATATCTGGCCACGTCCGATCCAGCAGCCGACGCCGCCGATCTGGATGACGGGCATGAGCGTCGATACCGGCATCGCCGCCGCCGAACGCGGCCACGTGGTGGGCACGTTGCTGTCCGGCGGCCTCGCCAAGCCCATGTACGACGCTTATCGCAAGCGTGCTCGGGAGCTTGGCTGGGAAGCCGGACCAGACCGCATGGCCTATGCCGCCATCGTCGGCGTCGGCCGGACGCGCGAGGAAGGGCTGCGCCGGGCGCACGAGATCGCGGATTACGTGCGGACGGCGCCAGTGGTGGCGGAGCCGTTCACGAACCCGCCAGGCTACAACTCGATCGGCGCCAACGTGGCGATGCTGAAGGCCGGCCCGCGCGCGCATCGTCTGGTCACCGACCGCAACGGTGTGCCGATCGACCACCGCACCGCGACGGTCCAGCAGTTCATGGATACCGAGACCGTGTTCGCCGGCACGCCCGACGACGTGTTCGACCAGCTCAAGGCGTTCAACACCCGCATGGGCGGCGTCGGGCACCTGCTGTTCTTCGGCCAGGGCGGTCACCTGTCGCATCGGGACGCCAAGGAGAACATCCGCCTGTTCGGCACCGAGGTCGCACCGCGCCTGCGCGAACTCGGCGCCCCCGAACAGGCGGCCGCAGCGGAATAGCGGCCATCGGACGCCGGATGAACTATTCGAGCAGCGGCGCCTGCCGGCCGTCTTCAAAGACGCGTGATCGCTGCGTTGCCCCGCTGCCGCCACACTCCTGTCATTGGGTCGTTACATTGCCACCCTAGATAGCCTCCACATTCGATTGCAGGAGGTCGAACATGTCCGTTCTGAAGCGCATTGGCACTGTCGGCGCGGTGGCGAGCCTGGCCCTGGCCGGCATGATGGCGATGCCGCACCAGGCGAAGGCCTGGTGGCATGGCGGATGGGGCGTGGGAGTCGTCCTGCCGCCGGTGGTGATCGCGCCGCCGGTCTATGCGCCGCCGCCTCCGGTGGTCTACGCGCCGCCGCCGGTGGCGTATGCGCCGGCGCCCTACTATGCGCCGCGCCGGGTCTGGATCCCGCCGCATTGGCGGGGCGGATACTGGGTGCCGGGTCACTGGTCGTAGCCGGTTCCCGTCGGCGTCGTGGTCCGTTTGACCACGACGCCATAAGCGAAAATCGCAGGCCGTTACACGCCGAAGGTTGACGCCGCCTGCCGGCCGGGTTCACCGGTAGGGCATGTTGCGCCGCTTCGAAGCCCTGCTCGATCCCACAGCCGGCATTCCAGATCCGCCGCCGAATGCCGGCCTCGTGCGGTTCTATTGGCAGTTCATCCGCCAGGTTCGTGGCCTGACCGTCGCCCTGTTCCTGTTCGGCGGCCTGCTGGCGGTGCTGGACACGCTGATTCCCGCCTTCATCGGCCAGATCGTCGCCATCGCGTCGGCGCACCGGCCCGACACGCTGTTCGCCGAGGCCGGTAGTCGCCTGCTGCTGATGGCCGCGGTCCTGCTGTTTGTCCGTCCGGCGGCCTTCGTTGCGCACAACATCCTGGTCAACCAGGTCGTCAATCCCGGCTTCTCCAACATGATCCGGTGGCAGAACCATTGGCATGTCGTCCGGCAGAGCTGGACGTTCTTCCAGAACGACTTCGCCGGGCGCATCGCCAACCGCGTCCTGCAGACCGGGCCGGCGTTGCGCGAGAGCCTGGTGATGGCCTTCGACGCCGCCTGGTACATCCTGGTCTACGGCACCAGTGCGCTGTTCATGCTGAGCCGCCTCGACGGCAGCCTGATGCTGCCGCTGATCGTCTGGTTCGTCGCCTATGCCGTCATGCTGCGCTATTTCGTGCCGCGCCTGCGCGAACGCTCCCGCCGCGTGTCGGAGCAGCGGTCGAACCTGACGGGCCGCGTCGTCGACAGCTACACCAATATCCTGACGGTCAAGCTGTTCGCCCGAGCGGCGGATGAGGATGCGTTCGTGCGGGAGGCGATCGATGAGCATACGGACGCCTTCCGCGCCCAGACGCGCATGACGACCGCCTATACGACCACGCTGGTGTCGATGAACGCCTGCCTGATCGTCGGCACGGCGACGCTCGCGCTGTGGCAGTACAGCCTGGGGCACATCGCGATCGGCGCGGTGGCGACTGCGATCCCGTTGGCCTGGCAGCTCAACAACATCGCCGGCTGGGTGGCGCGCAGCGTGACGTCCATCTTCGAGAATATCGGCACGGTGCAGGACGGGATGCGCTCGATCGACGTGCCGCGGCAGATGGCCGATCCGCCCGGCGCGAAAGAGCTGGTCGTTACCGGTGGAAGGATCGAGGTCGGGAACCTGCATTTCGACTACGGCCGGGTCCGCGCCGGCGCAGCCGATGGGGCACCCGGCGGGATCAGGGGCGTGCTGCATGGGATCGACCTGGTGATCGCGCCGGGGGAGCGGGTGGGGCTGGTCGGCCCGTCCGGCGCGGGGAAATCGACCTTCGTCAACCTGCTGCTGCATTTCTACGATCCCGCCAAAGGCCGCATCCTGATCGACGGGCAGGACGTCGCCGGCGTCACGCAGGAAAGCCTGCGCCGGCATATCGCGATGGTGACGCAGGACACGTCGCTGCTGCACCGCTCGATCAAGGAGAACATCCGCTACGGCCAGCCGGACGCCACGGACGCCGAGATCGTCGCGGCGGCCAAACGCGCCGCCGCGCATGATTTCATCGTCGGGCTGGAGGATTGGCACGGCCGCCGCGGCTATGACGCGCATGTGGGGGAGCGTGGGGTGAAGCTGTCCGGCGGCCAGCGCCAGCGCGTCGCCCTCGCGCGGGTGATCCTGAAGAACGCGCCGATCCTGGTGCTGGACGAGGCGACCTCGGCGCTGGATTCGGAGGTCGAGGCGGCGATCCAGGAACAACTCGACACGCTGATGGAAGGCCGCACGGTCATCGCCATCGCGCACCGCCTGTCCACCATCGCGCGGATGGACCGGCTGATCGTGCTGGACCAGGGCCGGATCGTCGAAACCGGGTCGCATACCGACCTGCTGCGCCAGGGCGGCGTGTACGCGCGGCTGTGGCACCGCCAGTCGGGCGGGTTCGTCGACGCCGGCCTGCAGGCGGCGAAGTAGCCGGGCGGACGTTTACCCGATAGGTTTCCCGGATAAACAACCAGGAGGGAAACGGATGTCCGGGATACTCGAAGGCAAGGTCGCCCTGGTGACCGGCGGCGGCAACGGGATCGGCCAGGCCGCCGCGCTCGCATTCGCTCGGGAAGGCGCCCGCGTGGCCGTCGCCGACCTGGAAGAAGCGTCGGCCGCGGCGACCGTCGCCCTGGTCAACCAGGCCGGCGGGCAGGCGATCTCCCTGTCCGGCGACGTGACCGAGGCGGCGCGGGTGGAGGCCGTGGTGCAGGCGACCCTGTCCGCCTATGGACGGCTGGATTGCGCCTTCAACAACGCCGGCATTGCGCCCTACCAGGTGAATTCCATCGGGCAGTCCACGCATGAATGGTCCGAGGCCGCGTTCGACCGGATGATCGCGGTGAACCTGAAAAGCGTGTGGCTGAGTCTGAAGTATGAACTTCCGGCGATGCAGGCGGGCGGCGGCGGTGCGATCGTGAATACCGCCTCGATCGCGGGGCTGGTCGGGCTGAAGGGCTCGACCGCGTATGTGGCGGCGAAGCACGCGGTGATCGGCCTGACCAAGACGGCGGCGATGGAATACGCGGAGCAGGGGATCCGGGTGAACGCGGTATGTCCCGGCTTCATCACCACAAGGATGACGGCGCTGGCCCGCGAACAGCGCGGCGACGCGATCATGCGCCGCACTCCGCTGGGCCGCTTCGGGGAGCCGCGGGAGATCGCGGAGACGGTGGTGTGGCTGTGTTCGGATCGCGCCAGCTACGTGACCGGGGCGGCCTATGAGGTGGACGGGGGGTATACCGCGGCGTAACGGGCGCGCCGCGCCGTCGGGCTGGCCCGGATATCTACGGGTTGTGGTCTCGCGAGCGTCTATTCACCCGTCATGGCCGGCCTGCGCCGGCCATGATGGAATGGGCACGTCTGCCCCACGACGGAATGGACGCCGCTGCCCCTCCATGCGGCGTCATTCCGAGACCTCTCAGCCCGCGGCGATCGCCTCCAGCCCCCCCAGGTACGGCCGCAGTGCCTCGGGAACGGTGATCGAGCCGTCCGCCTGCTGGTAGTTCTCCATCACCGCGATCAGCGTCCGCCCGACCGCCAGGCCCGACCCGTTCAGCGTGTGGACGAAGGAGACCGCCTTTCCGTCCGAACCGCCCCGGAAGCGGGCATTCATCCGGCGCGCCTGGAAGTCCTTGCAGTTGGAGCAGGAGGAGATCTCCCGATACGTCCCCTGGCCGGGCAGCCAGACCTCGATGTCATGGGTACGGGTGGAGGCGAAACCGGTATCCCCGCTGCAAAGCACGATACGGCGATAGGGCAGGCCCAGCCGTTCGAGGACCATCTCGGCGGATCGGGTCATCCACTCGTGCTCATCCCAGGACTTCTCGGGATGGGCGATGCAGACCATCTCGACCTTGCGGAACTGGTGCTGCCGCAGCATGCCGCGGGTGTCGCGGCCGGCCGACCCGGCTTCCGACCGGAAGCAATCGGTCAGGGACGTGACGCGGATCGGCAATTGCTTCTCGGCGACGATGTCGCCCGCGACCATGTTGGTCAGCGGGACCTCGGCGGTCGGGATCAGGTAGCGGCCGTCGGTGGTCTTGAACAGGTCTTCCTCGAATTTCGGCAACTGGGCGGTGCCATAGGCGGTGGCCTCGTTCACCAGGGACGGCACGATCGTTTCCTCGTAGCCGCGTTCCTGGGTGTGGAAGTCCAGCATGAACTGCGCCAGCGCGCGTTCCATCCGCGCGAGCTTGCCGCGCAGGACGGTGAAACGGGCGCCGGCGAGCTTGGCGGCGGTGGCGAAGTCCATCATGCCCAGCGCCTCGCCCAGCTCGAAATGCTGTTTGGGCACGAAGTTGAAGGCGCGGGGTTCGCCGACGCGCTTCAGCTCGACGTTGGCGGTCTCGTCCGGTCCGTCGGGGACCGAGGCGTCCAGGACGTTGGGCAGGGCCTCCAGGATGCGCTTGATGGCGGCATCGAACTCCGAGACGGCTGTCTCCAGCCCGTCCATGTCGGTGCGCAGGGCGGTGGCCTCGGCCTCCAGCGCGGCGGTATCGGCGCCCTGGCGCTTGCCCTGGCCGATCTCCTTGGCCAGCGCGTTCCGCCGCGCCTGCTTCTCCTGCAACGCCGTCTGCGCCGCGCGGCGCTGCGTATCCAGCGCCAGGATTTCCGACGACACCGGCGACAGGCCGCGACGCGCCATGGCGGCGTCGAAAGCGGCGGGGTCGGTACGGATGACGCGGATATCGTGCACGGCTACACCTCGACTGGCTTGGGTTCGACCCAGCGGGCGGACAGGATGGAGATCTCGTAGAGCGCGATCAGCGGCAGCGCGAGCCCGGTCTGGGTGATGACGTCGGGCGGCGCCAGGATCGCGGCGATGATGAACATGCCGACATAGGCATAGCGGCGGAACTTCTTGAGCTGCTTGGACGAGGTGATGCCCACCTTCGCCAGCAGCGTCAGCGCGACCGGCAACTGGAAGGTGATGCCGAAGGCGAAGATCAGCTTCATCACCAGGTCGAGGTATTCGCTGACGCGCGGCAACAGCTCGATCGGCACGCCGCCGCCGCCGGTCGGGGTCTGGAAGCTGGCGAAGAAGCGCCAGGCGAACGGGAAGACGAAGTAGTAGGCGAGCGCGGCGCCCAGGATGAACAGGACCGGCGTCGCCACCAGGAACGGCAGCAGCGCCCGCTTCTCGCTGCGATAGAGGCCGGGGGCGACGAACAGCCAGATCTGCGTCGCGACGATCGGGAAACTGACGAAGGCGCCGCCGAAGAAGGCGACCTTGATCTTGGTGAAGAACGCCTCGTAGAGCTGGGTATAGACCAGATGCGGGTCGTTCATCCCCTGGTCCCGCAGCACCTGGGCCAAGGGTTCGGCCAGGAAGTAGTAGATGTCGCCCGAGATGTAATAGGCACCCAGGAAGCAGACCAGGAAGGCGACGGCCGACCAGATCAGGCGCCGGCGCAACTCGATCAGATGGTCGAGCAGGGGCATCGGCTTGTCGTTGATCGGATCGTCTTCTGTGTCTGCCACGGGGTGTCCGGTGATTGGGTGGGGGCTTAAGCGGTGGGGCTCACGCCGGGGGCTGACGTTGCAGCACGGCTTCGGGGGGAATGAAAGCGGGTGCCTCGGGCTGCGAGGCCTGGGCCTTCGGCTTGGGCACGAGTTGCGGCGGGATGAAGGCCGGTGCGGCGGGGCCTTGCGCTTCGTCCTGCCCTTGGGGGGCTTCGGCATCCGCCGGCTCGCCATCCCCCGCGGCTTCGGGGTCGACCGGCTCCTGCGCCGGTGCGTCGATCGTCACCGGGTCCAGGGTCGATACTTCCGTGGCCTCGGGGGTAGCTCCAGGGGCAGCTCCAGGGGCAGCTGATGGCTGGTCGAACGGGTTTTCCTCGAAGGTCCGGCGGATCGAACGGTCGGGATCGACCGCCTTTTCCAGCGCCGAGGCGATGTCCATCCGCCGCAGGTCGCTGAACGCGGACTTCACGTCGCCAAGTTCGGCCTCCCGCACCAGGTCGTCGACATGGGTCTGGAACTCGGCCGCCATGCGGCGGGCCTTCTTGATCATGGTGGTGACGGTGCGGATGGCCGCCGGCATGTCCTTGGGGCCGATCGCGATCAGGGCGACGGCGCCGATAAGCATGATTTCCGACCAGGCAAAATCGAACATGAGCGTTTAAGGGCCTCCGGGGGCCGCTTGCTACCACCAAGCCGGGGCGGGGGAAACAGGCGCTTAACGGTGAGCGATCGAGACGGCCGCGTCCACCGGGTCGGCGAACAGGAATCCCAGGCGGTCTTCCTCCAGCACGGCACAGGTCATGACGCCGCCGAAGACCGCGCCGGTGTCGATGGCGATGCGGTTGTGCTTGACGACCGGCGTCTTCACCGGGGTATGGCCGTGGACGATGACGGCGCCGAAATCGGCCTCGGAATACAGGAAGAATTGCCGAGCGCGGAGAAGGTCCTCGCGGGCCTGGCGGTCGAGGGGGATGTTGGGGCGGACGCCCGCATGGACGAAGGCATAACCGCCGGTTCGGTGCATCAGGGCCAACCCGTGCAGGAAGCGCTGGTGGTCGGCAGGGACCTGGGCGGACCAGGCTTCCCGCGGGCCGGCGGGGTCGATGCCGTAGCTGCGCAGCGTCGCCTCGCCGCCGGCGAACAGCCAGTCGGTGCCGGCGGCACGCTCCCCGGCCAAGGCTTCGATCATGGTGAACTCGTGGTTGCCCAGCAGGTTGACCATCTCCAGGCCGGGGATCGGGCAGCCATCGGCGAGGCGGGCGATGACGCCGGCGCTGTCGGCGCCGCGATCCACGTAGTCGCCGATATGCAGCAGCGTGGCGTGGGCCACGGGGCGGCTGGCGGCGTCGTCGGCGATCATGGCGTGCAGGTTGGCGAGCTGGCGGTCGCAGCCGTGGATGTCGCCGATGGCGTAGATACGATGGTCAGGCGGCAGCTTGGCCGGAGCGGGCTGGAATTCTATCATTGATTGCCGGGTTACAGGCCAAACGCGGCCAGATCAACTCGACCCGCCCGGTTCGGACGATGGAGGTTGCGCATGCGGCGGATCGCCCTGACGTGCCTGCTGTTCCTGGCTTCCTTGACGATGCCGTCCCTTGCCGCCGCGGCCGGCTGCGCACCGGTGGCGATGGGCGGCCCGCGGGCCTGGCCGGCGGCGGCAGGGACCGCGGCGGAGG
>NZ_DASZTJ010000252.1:0-22867 GCF_035548235.1 Rhodopila sp. | reverse complement strand
GTCGCCTGCACGACCTGCGGATTGCCGGATGCCACCGCTTGGTCCTTGGGTTCCACGTACCCGAGCAGGTCAGCCATCTTCTGCTCGGTGATGTCACCGGTGCGGAAGGCCGCCGCCTTGCCGGCGTTCGTGGTCAGCAGCGTGCCCGCCTTGCGCACCATGACTTTGGTGCCGGGCGGCAGGTTGCCCGGTACGGGTTGCCCCTTGGGGATGAACACCGCGTCCTTGGGGTTGTTCGGGTCGCCCATCGCCGCGACCTGCGCCTGGATGTCCGATCGCGGCTCGGGAACCGTCGGCTGCACTACGGTAGTGGTGGGCGGCGCGGCTTGAGGCGTAACCTCGGTGTCAGGTGCGCGAGCGCTGGCGTACTTCACGCTGACCGGGTTCGGCGGCGATTGGCCTGGCTGCACCGGCGTCTTGGCGTCGTACGTCAGCCGGAGCGCGGTGTTCAGCGCTGCGCTGGTGTCCGGTGACACCTGGCTGCTGGACGGCGGCTCCTCCGCCGGTTCAGCCGCGCTCTCCGGCGTGCCGCCGCCGTGAACAGCGCCACCCGCGGCACCCATAAGCGCGCCGCCGAGCGCACCGCTGACCAGGGCATGCGCCGTCTGCGTCGGGTCGTATTCCTGCTTGGAGCCGGCCTGCTCGTTCGCGAGCTGGGAGAGATAGTCGCCCGCGGCGCCCTGCAGCCCCATCGTGGCCGCGCCTTCGCCGGCACCGACCGCCGCCCGGCCGAGCAGTCCGCGCTCCGCCGCGCCGACAGCGCCGTTGGTGACCAGCGAGCCGGTGCCGGCGCCCGTTACGGCGCCGACGAGGAACTGCGCACCCATGGATGCGGCCACCTGCGGGCTGCCCACCAGCTTCGACTTCGCCTGCCATTCCGTCAGACCCTGATCCTGGCGCAGATGCGCGTAGGTCGGGTTCTGCATCATCTCCTTGTCGGGCGTCTGGTCGACCGTATCGACGAGCGCCTTGTACGCGCCTCCGGCCTGGTCGACGCCAAACGCAACACCGGTGGCGCCGGCACGTGCCGCGGCGACGCCGATACCCTCCATGCCGAGCCGTGTCGCCAGGCGACCGGCTACGCCGCCGGGCAGGATGGCCAGGGCGACGTCCGGCAGCAGGCTGCCCAGGCTGGCCGCGGCCCACTGGCCGTATCCCACCTCGCCCGGTGTCGGGGTCTTCTGGCCGTCGGCGTCTGTGCCGCCCCAGATGGACGAGTGCAGCGCAGCCTGCCGGTCGGCCGGGAGGCTCTGCACGTAATTCTGGATGTGGCCGTCGAGTGCGTGGCGCTGCTGCTCGATATACGAAACCGTGCTCGGATCGGCGCCGAGATGGCGGGCGGTGAACGACGCGAGTGAGAGGGCGTTCGACCCCATCTGCATCGTGCTCTGCCAGGCCGCCGCGCCAGCGTCGCCCCACAGGCCCGAGCTGCTCTTGGGTTGCGCGGGCGTCGCCGGGGAGAGCGTGATCGGCTGCGCGTCGTCGGCCGGCTGCCAGCCCGAGAGTGTCGGCGCCTGGGGCGCTTGCACTACTGTAGTGGGTATCGCCTGGCGGGGAGGAGTGTAGTCGCTCCGAATTTCACCTGTATCGTCAAGCATTTTTTGGTTCCGCCTCGCATTTTCGGCGGAACCGTACCAGTTCGTTTTAGGCGGTACAATCCGGTCGGAGGGGCAACGCGCACGAAACTTGGGTGGTAGCACTCGTATTTGCGCAGCACCTAAAGGGCCGGGCGGCACCCCCTCCCCATGGACAGCTCCCCCCGGCGGGGGTGGGGGGCCTGGCACTACGGTAGTGGCGTCAGAAACGTTTCAGTCTCGCCAATAATATAGGCAATATCAATATGTTATACAGGTCATAACCACTACCGTAGTGGTTTATTCCGATATCGTACCAATAAACCTATGCGCCACCATGTGAACCGATGGAGGCGCACATGGACGACTATTGCGTGGAAGACTTCGATTGGGGCGACAGCGCGTATGCGCCTGCAGACTTGCACATGACACTTTGTATCGTGGGCCAACCGCGCCAGCGGTCGGGCAAGACAACCAACCTCGATCGCATCCTGGCCGACCTGCTGGACGACGTGCTGGAGGGCCTTCGTTCTCCGCTGGAGGCGGACGCAGCATATCGCAACCGGACGGGGGCACGCGCGCATGCTCACTGGGGCCGGGAACGTCGCTTCAAAACATTCGCGGAGTTCGTCGCCATGGAACATGCGGCGGCATCCGACCCGTCACTCGTGGATGAGGTGCGGGAGGTGCTTTACCGCGCCGCGGACCGGACCCGGACGGCGACACAACGCAGGAACGACACGAACCGTGCCAACCGCTTGCTGGAAGTGACCGACCCGGTCCGCATATCGCGGTTGCAAGACATCATTGATGAGTTGCGGGAGGCTGTCCAATGCTCGCACTAGAGTTGCTGAAAGCATCGGGCCGGCCGACCGGAGCGAGTTGTAGTAAGATGTCCCATCATCAGTCGGAGGCCGACCTGGACGTATTCGACCTGGACGTGTTGGGGCAAATCGCCTCCCTCCAATTCCGGATCGCGTCGTTGAGGGACGCATTGCGAAGGTGGCGAGGCTTGCAGTCGCCCGTCGTCCACTTTGGATGCCCCCTTGGTTCACCAAAAGAAGCCCGAGAACTGGTGGCGGCGCTGTGCGCAGAGCGGGACGGCATCATCGCGGCCCTGACCTGCGATGCCCGCTTTGAGCTTCGCCATGCGTTCGATTGGGCGCTTGGATCGGCGGACATCCGCACTCCGTTGTCATCCTGCGTGGAGGGTTAGGGCATGGGCACGGTAGTCAAGTTCCCAAAGCGCTTTCGGGCGCGGCGCCCTCGGCTGGGGGTCGACCTGGATGAAGTCGGGCGTATGGCGTCCCTGTTGGCCCGGATAGCTACCTTACGCGCGGCTTCGGAAGGCAGCGTCACCGTGACCGACTATGACGGGCGTGTCCTGCTGCCTG
Source organism: Rhodopila sp. (assembly GCF_035548235.1). GTDB lineage: Bacteria > Pseudomonadota > Alphaproteobacteria > Acetobacterales > Acetobacteraceae > Rhodopila. Next base: position 19,899 of record NZ_DASZTJ010000252.1, on the reverse strand, counting down.
ATGAGGTGGAGGGCGTGGCCGACGATGCCATGGATATTAAGGACGACATGCTCGCCACCCGCGAAGGCGTAAAGGCTTTGCAGGCGTGCCGTCTGGCGTTCGCGACGTATTTTGACGCGGGGTAAACGACGGCGGCGCAGCTAGGGAAGCATGGCCAGAACATTTCAGGCCATGCTTCCCCGGCGCTTCCCGTGCCGTTTGGCTGGGAAACAAACGCTTCGAGCGGGGTTCTAATATATTGAATAATTGGGTGGAATTGGTCGGAGCGGCGGGATTTGAACCCACGACCCCCAGTCCCCCAGACTGATGCGCTACCAGGCTGCGCTACGCTCCGACCCAGCGGGAGGCGTCGTTTATCAGGCGGCGGTCGTCTCCGCAATGCGTTCCTGCCGCTGCACAGTCCTATTGGACCCGGGATCGGCGGTCGAAGGCCCGGACGCCGGCAATCCACGGACGTTCCCCGGCAAATTCAGCCCCGGCCACTCGGACCCGCGAAAAATTCGACGATTTCGGTGATCTGCTGGTGCCGGCGGTAGGAATTGAACCTACGACCTACTGATTACGAATCAGTTGCTCTACCCCTGAGCTACGCCGGCGGCGCGAGGGGGCGTATACCGTCATGATGACCCGCGATCAACAGACTCTGCACGAGGATCGTGTATCCGATCCGATGGCCGTCGCCATGTCCCTGGCACGCGACGCCGCCGGCCGAGGCGAGGTCCCCGTCGGCGCCGTCGTGTTGGCACCGGACGGCCGCCTGCTTGCCGGTGCCGGCAACCGGACGGAGCAGGATCACGACCCGTCCGCCCATGCGGAGCTGCTTGCGCTGCGCCAGGCGGCGGCAGCGCTGCACAATCCCAGGCTCCCCGGGTGCGATCTGTATGTGACGCTGGAACCTTGTCCGATGTGTGCGTACGCGATCAGCCTGTTTCGCGTCCGCCGGCTGATTTTCGGCGCCTATGACCCGAAGGGGGGCGGGGTCGAGCATGGTCCGCGCATTTTCGAGACGACCTCCTGTCATCATCGGCCGGAGATCATCGGCGGCGTGCGGGAGCAGGAGGCGTCAGACCTCCTCAAGTCGTTTTTCCAGCGTTTGCGGAACGAACGCCGGACCGGGCCGCACTAGAAGCGCCCGAAACGAAAAAGGGCGACGACATACATTTGTCATCGCCCCCTCCTCGCCGGCCGAAGCCGGCCCGGCGGATATGCAGCCGCGGATTAGCTCGCGGCCGGCGTCGTGGTCTTCTTCGTGTGCGACTTGTGGGCGCTGACCTTGTGGACCGACGTGTGATGCTTCGCGGTCGTCGCCATCACGGGCGACGTAGCAAGGGCCAGGGCAGGCACCACGAACAGCAGCGAGCCAAACAGGCGCTTCAGGGAACGGGTCACGAGCGGATGCTCCGGAAAGGGGGATGGCGACAAAAAGGTTAATAGCCGGGGCGAGGATCGTGCCCTAAACGACTGAACACACTATGCATGAATGGTACCCGGATTGCAACAGAATTTGCGCACGCCATTGTGATCAGAGTCTTAAAAAAGGCCGTAGCGGCACAGCAGGTACAGCTTCTTCCAGACCGGCAGGCTGACCCGGTGGTCCAGGTCGCGCCAGCCGTACCGTTCGACTTCCGACAGGATCGCGTCATAGGTCGCCCCCATCAGCCGCGCCGGCTTCATCGCCCTGGCATCGCAGGCTGACATGGCGTGTTTCGCCTCGTCGAAATAGCCATGCGCCAACCGCGCCAGGCGGTGGCAGACCGCGGGCAGACCCGGGGCGGTCAGGACCGCTCGGGGATCGGCCGGAATACGGGCATCGTCCAAGTACTCCCGGGGAAGATAGACCCGGCCGCGATCCGCATCCTCCTTGATGTCCCTCAATATGTTCGTGAGTTGCAGGGCACGTCCGAGCGCGTGGGCAACTTTGTCGGCCATGTCCGAGGAATCGCCGAAGGCACGCACGGACAGGCGTCCGACGGCCGAAGCCACGCGGTCGCAATAAAGGTCCAGTTCAGCCATCGATGGCGCGACGATGACCGTTTCGGCATCCATCTGCATCCCATCGATCACCGCGAGAAAATCAGCTTCGCGAAGCTGAAAACGCCGGATCGCCGCGGCCAGCACGCGCGTCACGGGATCCCACGTCGCGTCACCTTCGGCTTTGCCGGCGTAAAGCCTGGCGATATTTTCCCGCCAGGCAGAAAGGCCACGGCGCTTTTCCTCCAGGCTGCCTTCCTCGTCGGCGATGTCGTCGACGATCCGGCAGAAGGCATAGATCGCGTACATCGCGTGACGCCGATCGGACGGAAGCACGCGCATGCCGCGATAGAACGATGTGCCGGCATTGCGGACGATCGCCTCGACCGCGGCGAGATCGGCCGCCTCCACCCCCAGGATATCCGCTGCAGTCATACCAGGAATCGCACCGATGCAAGTGTGCTGAACGCGAAATCAGACTTCGTCAGCTTGACGCGTGCGGCAAGCGGATCGTTTCGTATGAGACGTTTTGTCAGGCGCGACGCGAGACCGTGGATGACGGCCGTCTCCATGCGCAGCCGCCGGTCGCGGACGGTCCGCGGCAACCGTGCAGCGGTCTCGTTCAGGCGATCGACATGGTCGAGCAGCGTCGCGAAGACGCGCCGCAGCGCCGGCGTCTCCGCCGGCTTGCGCACGTCCTCGATCGAAGCGCCGAACTGGTCCAGCAACGCCTGGGGCAGATAGCAGCGGTTGAGCTGGTCGAGGTCCTTGGCGCAGTCCTGCAGGTGATTCAGGATCTGCAGCGACGTGCACAACGCGTCGGATGGCGCATGGGTCGCCGGACTTTCCCCGTGCAGGTCGAGCACGTAACGACCGACCGGAACCGCCGAGTAACGGCAGTAGTCATCCAGCTCATCGACCGTGGCGTAGCGCAGCTTCAGCGCGTCGCGGCGAAACGCGATCAGCAGGTCGGTCGCATGCAAAGACGTTACACCCGTAACGGCCAGGCTTCGCCGCAACGCCAGGGCGCTGGGCGACCCCGCATCACGCCTGCCCAGCAGGACGTCTTCCATGATGTCCAGCCGGCGGATTTTCTCGTCCGGCGGCAAGGCCGGCGAATCGGCGATGTCGTCGGCGTTGCGGGCGAACGCATAATAGCAATGGATCGGCTCCCGGAACTTCTTCGCGACCAGGACGGAACCCACGGGGAAGTTCTCATCCTGGCGGTCCTTGCCGGACCACTGCTCCACATTCTCGTCGGCAGGCGCCTCGGCGACCGTCATCCGTGCTGTCCCCGATAGGCGCGTCCCTTCCAGGCGACCCCCCGCCCCGCGTAATGGTCGATCGCCGATCCGATCGTCGCCGCCGCGTAGAACAGCGCGACCAGCGGGAGCGCGATCGCCCAGAGCGGGGACCGGCCGAATCGGCGCAAGGTCGGGACGTAGGAACAGGCCAGCATGAGCCAAGCGGTAGCACCGTACCAACGTGCCGCGCCATGCCCGGCGATCGCGGCGAACGGCGGCACCAGCCAGGTCACCACCATCCCAAGGGTGGTCAAGACCAGCAGGAGCCAGGAAAACCGAAGCTGGACGAACGCCGTCCGGGTGATCATCCGCCAGATGTCCCCAACCGTGGGATAAGGCCTGACGGAGCGTGCCGCGCTGGCATGTCCCAGCCAGATCCGCCCCCCCTGCTTGACGGCGGCGGCCAGGGCCACGTCATCGATCAGCGCGGCTTTCAACCGTTCGATCCCGCCGATCCGCCGCAGCGCGTCGGCGCGGATCAGGATCGTGCCGCCGGCCGCGGCGGCAGTGGACTTCAATCCGTCGTTCACCCAGGCGAAGGGGTAGAGAAGCTGGAAAAAGAACACGAACGCCGGCACCAGCGCCCGCTCCGCCCAGCTATCGCAGGCGAGTGCCACCATCTCCGACACCATGTCGAGATGCCCGCGCTCCAGTTGCGCGACCAGCGCCGCGAGATGAGGCGGATCGTGGATGATGTCCGCGTCGGTCAGCAGCAGGATTTCGGCCTCCGCCGGTTGGGCCATCGCTTGGGCCACGCCCTGGCTCACGGCCCAGAGCTTGCCGCTCCATCCCGCCGGCCGGGGCGCGCCGGACACCACGACCAGGCGGGGGTCCCCGATCGCCCGCGCCCGGTCCCCCGTCCCGTCGTCGCTGTCGTCGTCGACCAGGAAGACTTGGAACGGTCCGCGATAGTCCTGCGCCAGCAAGGACCGCAGGCTGCGTTCGATGACCGGGGCCTCGTTGCGGGCGGGGACGACGATGGCGACCCGCGGCAGCGACCGCGGCTCCGTCAGCGGCAGGACGGGCCCCGCCTGCCAGAACCGTCCATGCAGCAGCAATAGGTAGACCCAGATCGCCAGCGACAGGAACGCCAGGACGGTCATGCCTTCAGCATGCCGTTCTCACGGAACCAGGCGACGGCATCGATCACCGCGAGCCGCGCCGGACGCGGCTGATAGCCCAGTTCGGCCATCGCCTTGGCGGACGAGTAGAACATCTTCTTCCGCGCCATCTTCAGGTGGTCGCGCGTCATCATCGGCGTGATCCCGAGGACGGGCGCCAGCTTCTCCAGCACGAACGCGGCCGGCCAGACCACCGCCTCCGGCAGCCTGATCGCCGGCGGACGGCGGTGCGCCACCTCCGCCACAAGCGTCAGGATGTCCTTCAGCAGCATGTTCTCGCCGCCCAGGACATAGCGTTCCCCGACCCGGCCCTTTTCAAGGGCCAGGGCATGACCCAGCGCCACGTCGTCCACATGGACGATATTGAGGCCGGTATCGATATACGCCGGCACGCGCCCTGACGCCGCATCCAGGATCATCTTCCCGGTCGGCGTCGGTTTGATGTCCCGCGGACCGACCGGCGCGGCGGGATTGACGACGACGACCGGCAGGCCTTCGGCGCGGGCCATGCCCAGGACGGCCTTTTCCGCCATGTATTTGGACCGCTTGTAGATGCCTACGAAATCCGCCTCGTCGGTCGGCGTCACCTCGTCCGCGGGCGTCCCGGCGCCGATCTGGCCGAGCGCGGCGACGGAGCTGGTGTGGACGATGCGCTCGACGCCGGTGCGGGCGGCCGCGCGCATCATGGCCACGGCGCCGTCGACATTGGCCTTCAGCATCTCGTCCGGGTTCGGCACCCAGACCCGGTAGTCCGCCGCCACATGGAACACGTAGCGGCAGCCCGCGACCGCGGCGTCAAGGCTTGCCGGACGGGTCAGGTCCCCTTCCACCAGCTCGGCTTCCAGGCCTGCCACGTTGCGGCGGTCGCTGTTCGGCCGAACCAGCAGCCGCAGCCGGTGCCCGCGATCGGCAAGGACGCGCGCGACGGCGGAGCCGACGAAGCCCGTCGCGCCGGTGACCAGTGTGGTCATCTCAACCCCGTGATCTCAATCGGGCGCTTCCATAGACGAAGCGCGTAGCGCAGGGAAATGGCCCCTGCCATCCACGCGTTCCAGGGCTGCCCGTCCAAGGCCCTTGCTATCGCGGCACCGGGCGGGCAGAAGCCCGTCCGATGAAGCGTCTCTCGTACGTCCTGGCCCTGATCGGCCTGCTGATCGCCCTCCTGCTCGTCTCTTATTATGGCTTCGGCAACATCGTCGCGTCGGTGGGCCGGGTCGGATGGTCGGAGTTCGGGCTGATCGTGGCCTGGCAATTGGTGTTGTTCGTGATTCTGGGGATCGCCTGGGACATCATCACCCCGGCCGCGTCCGCCCGCCGCGCCTGGGTGCTGATCTGGGGCCGGATGGTCCGCGACGCGGCCGCCAACTGCCTGCCGTTCTCCCAGGTCGGGGGCTTCGTCTTCGGCGCCCGAGCGGTCACGCTGCACGGGGTCGAATGGCATACGGCGACGGCATCGACGGTCGTCGACGTGACCGCCGAATTTCTCGCCCAGATCGCCTTCGCCTGTGTCGGCCTGGGCATCCTCCTCGCCCGCGCGCCCCGCTCGGGCCTCGCGGTCCCGATCGAGATCGGCATCGGCCTCGCCGTGGTGGCCTGTTTCGGCTTCATCTGGGCACAGAAAGGCGCGGCCCCCCTGTTCGCGCGGATCGGCAGGCGCATCGCCGGCAAGTGGTTCGACGACGCCGAGGAACGGATGTCGATCCTGCAGGCCGAGTTGGGGTTGATCTATGGCCACACGGGGAAGCTGGCGCTGGGCAGCCTGGTCCACCTGATCGGCTGGATCGGCACCGGCGCGGCCGGCTGGATCGCCTATCGCGCGCTGGGGGTTCCGATCAATTTCGATGACGCCCTGGCCATTGAAGCCCTGCTGGCCGCCGCCACCGCGCTGGCGTTCCTGGTCCCGGTCAACGCCGGCGTGCAGGAGGCCGGCTATGCGGGCCTGGGCGCCATTTTCGGCGTCCCTCCGGAGCTGTCCCTGAGCGTGTCGCTGCTTCGCCGCGCCCGGGATATCATCGTCGGCGTGCCTATATTGATGGTCTGGCAATTCGTGGAAATGAGACGGTTCAGATCGACCCGAGGGAGGGACGCCGCGCGTCCCCTGACCGCCAAGAAGGCCGGTCAACTCGACGGTCCTGCCCCGCTCTAGCCGGTGACGCGCAGATGACAGTCGCAGCAATCCTGGTCGCCGCAGGTTCGGGAAGCCGGTTCGGCAGCGAACTGCCCAAGCAGTTCCGGACGATCGCGAACAAGCCGGTCATCCGCCACGCGGCCGAGGCCCTGATGCGGCACGTCGACCTGCTGCAGCCCGTCGGCGACGCCGCACCGATCGAGGCGGCGCTGGAGGGCCTGGCGATCATGCCGGTCGTCGCAGGCGGCGCGACGCGGCAGGAGAGCGTGCGCAACGGGCTGGAGGCGTTGGCTTCCCACGCCCCCGATCATGTGCTGGTCCACGACGCCGCCCGGCCCTTCGTCCCGGAGGGCACGATCGAGGCGCTGCTGGCCGAACTGCGGGAAAGCGCCGGCGCGATCCCGGCGGCGCCGGTCGCCGACACGCTCAAGCGCGTCGATCGGGGGGTCATCGTGGAAACGGTCCCTCGCGCGGGCCTGTTCCGAGCGCAGACTCCCCAGGCGTTCCGCTTCGAGACGCTGCTTCAGGCGCACCGGTCAGGCATCACCGACGCGACGGACGATGCGTCATTGTTGGAAGCCGTCGGGGAGACCGTGGCCGTCGTGCCCGGCTCCGATGACAACATCAAGCTGACCTATCCCGCAGACCTCGTGCGGTTGGAGCGCATCATGGCTGGACCTTCCGTCCCTCATGTGGGTACCGGTTTCGATGTCCACGCCTTCGCCGAAGGCCGGCCCTTGGTGCTGTGCGGCGTGACGGTGCCGCACGATCGCGGGCTTGCGGGTCATTCGGACGCGGATGTCGGCATCCACGCCCTGTGCGACGCCATCTACGGCGCGCTGGCCGAGGGGGACATCGGCCGCCACTTCCCGCCGAGCGAGGCGACATGGAAGGACGCCGACAGCGCCCGTTTCCTGGTGCATGCCCGGGACCGCATCGCGGCGCGCGGCGGACGGCTGGCGAACGCCGATGTCACCCTGATCTGCGAACGGCCCAAGATCACGCCCCATGCGCCGGCGATGATCGCGCGGCTCGCCTCCCTTCTGGACGTCGCCGTCGAACGCATATCCGTGAAAGCGACGACGACGGAAAAGCTCGGCTTCACCGGCAGGCAGGAGGGCATCGCGGCACAAGCCGTCGTGTCGATCCTGCTGCCGGACTGATGGCGCCTGAAACGAGGATCAGATGAAGACACATGTCATAGCGGCCGGTTTTCTCGCCCTGGGGCTGTTGGCCGGCTGCACCGCGGAGAGTTCCGGCGGAAACCCCTACCCGCCGGTGCCGCCGCTGCTGTCCGAGACCATCCCCAAGCCTCCGGTGACCGCGGAGCCGTTGATGTGGCAGCCTGGCCACTGGGACTGGAACGGCAGCGGCTATGTCTGGGCGCCTGGCCAATACGTGCCCGCGGCCGGCCACGGCAATCTGTGGATGCCGGGCTGGTGGGCCCAGACGCAGGGCGGCTGGGCCTGGCAGCCGGCGCACTGGACGTCGTAGCAAGCACGCCCAAAGGGGGTTCACGCCCCTAAAGGGATCGCGCTTGGAGGGACGGCTGTTCAGGCCGTCCCTCCGGCGAGATCAGCGGACTTGTTCTGCAGACTCTCCGCCAGGGCCGTCGGCCCACCGCTCCTGAGCAGGCGGCGAAAATCGGATCGCTGCACGGCGACGCGGCTGATGGACCCATCGGCGAGCACGTCGACGGCGCGCCATCCGTTGCCGGTCTTGCGCATCACATAGTCCAGCGCATGCCCGGTGCCCGAGGCCGGAACGATCCGCGTATTGACAACCAGTTCGCCATTCGGAAGCGACTGCGGATCGGGGCTGACATCGAACTTCTGCCCCGAGAAATTATCGAAGCTGTTCACATATGACGCGATCGTGTAACGACGGAACGCATCCATGAGCAGCGCCTGCTCGGCCGGCGTCAGCGTGGACCAGGTCGGGCCGACGGAATCCTCCAGCACCGCTTGCAGGTCGAATGTCTGCTCGACGATCGGAGCGAGGGCCTGAAACCGCTGATTGAACGGCGTGCCGCGGCCGTCATGCATGATCTTGAGCAGCCCGTCGTTCAACTGCCGTATCGGCTCGATCGGGGACGGGTCGGCGCTGGCCGGCGCCGACGCGCCGATGCCGAGCCCAAGGAGGGCAAGGGCAAACCCGACCACCGCTCGTCGGCCTGGCGCGAAGCTGTCCATCGTGACTCTCCTGGCGCGAAAATAAATAGGGAAGCCAAGCCGGCTTCGGCTTGGCTGACATCATCTAGATACATGGGTGTTGTTCTTGCGGATCCATGGCGTCGTACCAGATCAGACTGGTATGCAAGGCGGTCAAACCTCTGGCCTGTTCCTCGGGTTGATCCGCGGCTAAAGACGAAGCGGGGCAACCGGCCGGCAGGAGACTGAATTTGATAAAAATTATACCCGGTGCCCTGCGACTGGCGGACACCGTTGCCGGACTTCTTGGCCTTCTGGACCGCCCCCTCGACCCGGATGAACTAATCCGCCTCGCCCGCGAGGAAACGGGCCTGCGCGACTTCGGGGACGCCTCTTTTTTCGGTCCGCTGTGCCGATTGCTCAAGTCCCTTTCGGAGGAATCCGGCCTCAGCCTTGTCGGACGCAGTGCCACCCGATGGGACATCGTGCGGTTCCTCTCCAATCTCCTGGTCATCGAAGACAGCGTGAAGCGCGATCATGGCATTTTGGGGGAACGGGTCGAGAAACCCATTTTTATTACTGGACTGCCACGGAGCGGAACGACTTTTCTGCACCGGCTGATGCTTGACGATCCCGAGAACCGGGCACCGGCGGTGTGGGAGACGATCTATCCGTCCGCCAGCGCCGGCAGCCGCGAGCAGCGGATCAAGCGCGTCGCGGCGCAGTTGCGCGCCTTCGAGTGGCTGGCGCCGGAATTCCGCTCGCTGCATCCGCTGGATGCTACATCGCCCCAGGAATGCAGCGAGATAACTTCGCATGTCTTCCGCAGCCTCCGGTTCGACACGACGTATCTCATTCCGTCATACCGTCAGTGGATGGACGCGGATATACAGCGGCACCTTCCCGGCTCTCGCTTCCACAAACGGTTCCTGCAATTCCTGCAGCACCAGGACGGACGCGTGTCGCGATGGGTGCTGAAATGTCCTGAGCATCTGTTCGCACTCCACGCGATCCGCACGGTCTATCCGGATGCGCGCATTGTCTTCGTGCATCGCGACCCGGTGAAAGTCCTGTTGTCGCAGGCGCGTCTGACCGAGGTCCTGCGCCGGCCCTTCACCCGGCGCCTGGATCCCCGGGCCTTAGGTCCTGACGAAAGCCATCGCTGGCTGGATGGCACGCAGAAAATGATCGCGGCGAGCGACGACGCAAAATTCGCCGAACCGATCTGCCACGTGCATCACATCGATTTGATCACCGATCCCGTCACGACCGTCGAGGCTGTCTACAAACATTTCGGGATGCACATGTCCGGCGGCGTGGCCCAGCGCATCCAGCAACACGTCAGGGCACAGCCCAACGGCGGATACGGGAAGCATCATTACCGGTTCGAGGACCATGGCCTCGACGAGGCGCGTGAGCGGGACCGCTTCCGTCCCTACATGGTCCGGTTCGGGATTTCCGCAGAAACCTCCTCGCCCAATCACGCCGAACACAGCAAGTGGCCGCCGGCGCAGGTCGGGGCGTTGCAGGCCTGATCGTCAGATCGCGTCCGCGAGGGCACGCTTCCTGACCGACACACGAACCGGCAGCGGCCGATCAGGCTGGGTGGTGACGATCCCGACGGGCCGGGGATGAACCGGGGATTGCAGTTCGAACGTGAAGCGCCTCAGCAGGGTCGCGAGGACGAGGGTCGCTTCGGTGATCGCAAAATGCGCGCCGACACAGACCCGCGGGCCGACCCCGAACGGCAGGAACGAAAATTTGCCCACCGGCGGCGCACCGGGAAGGAAGCGCGACGGCAGGAACCGATCGGGTTCCTGCCAAAACGCCTCATCCCGATGCAGGACCCATGGCGCGATCATGACGATCGATCGTGGGCGGACCTCCAGAGAACCGATCCGGTCTGCCGCGATCGCTTCCCGCACCATCGTGAAGGCCGGCGGGTACAGGCGCAGCGTTTCATTGATGACCGCCCGCGTATGCACCAGGCCTTGCAGGACCACGTCAGGTTCGGCGTCCGGGGGGATCGCCTCGGCCTCCTGCACGATCTTGTCCATATCGTCGGGAGACTGGGCAAGCAGGAAGAGCGCCCAGAACAGGGTGACGGCGGTCGTTTCGTGGCCGGCCAGAAGCAACGTGGCGACCTGGTCGCGCAGGCGTTCGGGACCGAAGGCCTCTCCGGTCTCCGGATCGCGCGCGCCGCGCAGCAGGTCGAGAAGGTCCCGTGGCGGGTCCGCCGGCGTTTGCAGCCGGGACGCCAGGATCGTTTCGATCAGACCCATCCAGCGCCGCCTGAACCCCGCGCGCTTGATGTCCGCCCAGGTCGGGATGGTGTGCGGCAGGACCATGTCCATGAACGTCGGCCGCGAATGGCGAACCGCGAATGCCGTCAGCAGGTCCCGGATCGCGTCCCCGTATTGCGTCACGTCCAGGGAAAACATCGCCCGCGCCGCGATGTCGAGCGCCAGGCGCTGCATCTCCGCCAACAGGTCGACGGTGTCGCCGGTCCGCGCCTCCAGACCGCTGGAGAATTGATCGAGCGCCTGCCGCACATGCCGCACCAGGATCGGCATAACCCGAGGCGCGAGCGCCGGCGCGACCGTCCGGCGCTGTACTTTCCAGCTTTCCCCTTCGCTCAGCAGCAGCCCGCTGCCGGTGATGGGACGCAGGATACGGACGGATGCGCGCGATCGGCGGTAGTTCGGGGCATTGGCGACAAGGATGTGATGAATGCCGTCCGGGTCGTTCATCAAGATGTTCTGCCGCCCGAAGAGGCGCGCGGACGTCACGAGGTCGCGATATGCCGATTGCGGCCAGATGGTCAGGGCATTGGTCCGGACCGCGCGCAGAAAGGCCCGCAATGCGAGAGGACGGGGCGGAGGCGGCGGGACGGGAGGCCGCAGGACGTGATCTGACACGGCCGGACCATACAAGCCCGCGCGGCTGCCAAAAAGGTCGCTGATTCGGCCGCCCACGGCCACGATGGGCACCGAAATCGAGGGAAACGGTCGCGATCGCGGGCAAAATCGCAACGAGATGTGATGGGAAGGTCAACCAATCGCATCCCACGTCGGGGTCGTGCCGTTCCCACGCGGATCGGCGGGAAACCATGGAGGATCACTATGACCCAATCGACAATGCCCACGACCAAATTGTCGTTGGTGGCCGGGGCGGCCCTGATGCTTGCCGCATTTCCGGCCTTTGCCCAGACCAGCACCCCGCCGAGCACTGGCAGCAGCGGCACTGGCAGCAGCGACACGGGCGGCGCGGGCACGGGCGGCGCGGGCACGGGCGGCACGGGCACCTCGGCTGCCCCCATGACGGACCAGTCGTCGGGCTCGTCGATGTCCCAAGGCGCGGGCATGGGGTCAAAGAGCGGGCCGATGCATCATTGGGCCAGGAAAGCGCATCACCCCATGCATGCCGGGCGGTCTGACACGTCTCAAAACGCCGCCGTCGATCAACTGAACGAACAAAGCTACCAGGCGGCGCAGCAGGGGCAGAACTTCGCGCCCGGCGGCGCCGGCGGGTCGTCCGCGCCGGCGACCGGCGGTTCGGGGATGAGCCCCGGCGCCTCCGGGGGCGCCAGCGGCGACACCGGCGTCGGTGCGCCCGGCGCCGGGACTTCCGGCCAGGGCAGCGGCAAGATGTGATGCCACGTCGGCGCCGTCCCGCGGGGGCGGCGCCGATCCCGTCCCGACAGCCTTTACGTCGCGCGCCGGCGCTGTATCGTCCCCCGCAATAACCGAGGGGACGAAGACATGCAGCCATATACGATCGAACATGGCAGCAACTCACGCCGCAAGGCGGTCGAGGAGTGGCTGTTCGGCCTGGATCTCGTTTCCCCGTCGTTGCGCGACAAGATCGTCACCGCTTGGGTGACGACTTGGGCCGCCAGCCCCTATCAAGAGCTTTCCGAGATGCCGTATTCCCCCGGTGCGCCGCATTACAGGCTGGAGCGGCACGTGAACGACGTCACCCGGAACGGTATCGACCTGGCGAAACGCGCCGCCGCGGACTGGGGCAAATCCGTCGACAATGACATCCTGGTGCCGATCCTCATCCTGCACGACGTGGACAAGCCGCTGATGTATGTCCGCGAAAGCGCCGACAAGGTCACGTATTCCAAGCTGTCCCACGAACTGCAGCACGGCGTCGTCGGCGCGATGCTGTTGAAGGAACTCGGGTTCGACCACACGATCGTCAGCACGGTCGCGCTCCACGCCGGCAATTCGCCCTTCCATGGCCGCAATCATGAAGCCTATGTGCTCCATTATGCCGATTACTTCGCCACCGATCACGCGTTGATGCTGGAAGGCGAGGACGTGCAGCCGTACTACCAGAAGCATTGGCGCTGACCGCCGCCGGGCGGTGGTGCCGAAGGGCCGTGCCAAGGGACTGTGACACGCGGAAGAAACCGGCTTACGCTCCCGTCACCGAGACGGGGGGACAAGAGCCATGAGAGCCGCCGTATTCCATGAGGCCCATCAGCCGCTGACCATCGAAGAGGTCGAGATCGAGAAGCCGAAGCGCCGGGAAATCCTGCTCCGCACGGCGTTCGCCGGGCTCTGCCATTCGGACCTGCATTTCATGGAGGGGCTGTACCCCTTCCCCACCCCCGCCGTGCTGGGTCACGAAGGTTCCGCCGTCGTCGAGGCGGTCGGCGAGGACGTCACCTATGTCAAGCCCGGCGACCATGTGATCACCTGCCTGTCGGTGTTCTGCGGCGAGTGCCCGCAATGCATGACGGGCCACCCCAATCTCTGCGAGAACACCGAGGTCAAGCTGCTGCCCGGCGCCGCCCGGCGTCTCCGCTGGAAGGGCGATGTGCTGCACCAGGCCTTCAACCTGTCGGTCTTCGCCGAACAGATGCTGGTGCATGAGCATGCGGTCGTGAAGATCGATTCCGACATCCCGCTGGACCGAGCGGCGCTGGTCGGATGCGGGGTGATGACGGGCGTCGGGGCAGTGTTCCATGCCGCGAAGGTGGAGCCGGGAAGCACCGTCGCGGTCCTGGGCTGCGGCGGCATCGGCCTGTCCGCGGTCAACGGCGCGGCGCTGGCGGGCGCATCCAGGATCATTGCGATCGACACCAACCCGTCCAAGCTGGAACGCGCGCGGGAGATGGGGGCGACGGACGTCATCAACGCCTCCAACGTCGACGCCGTGAAAGCGGTGCGCGACATGACCGGCGGCGGCGTGCCGTATTCGTTCGAGGCCATCGGACTGAAGCTGACCGCGGAGCAGTCGTTTCAAATGCTGCGACCCGGCGGAACCGCCACGATCATCGGCATGATCCCGTTCGGCACCAAGATCGAATTGCACGGGGCCGATTTCTTGCGTGACCGGAAGATCCAAGGCACCAGCATGGGCGGCAACCGCTTCCGGGTGGACATGCCGCGCCTTCTGGAACTCTGGCGCCAGGGGCGCCTGAAGCTCGACCACCTGATTTCGGGACATCTGAAACTTGACCAGATCAACGAAGGGTTCGCGATGCTGAAATCCGGCGCGCCAGTCCGCAACCTGATCGATTTCGGGGTCTCCTGAACCTTTCCGGCAAATTCGACTGCCAGGTCCATGGGCGTCGCGGCCGAAACCGCGCGCCCGTGGCGATCCAGAAACGAACAGCCGGCCCGCGCCGGCACGATGACCGTAACGAAAAAAGGGGAAGAGCATGTCCAGCGACTACACCGTGGGCGACCTCGTCGCCGAATTCCTGAATGCCTGCGGTGTGACGACCGTCTTCGGGATCGCATCCGTCCACAACATCCCGATGCTGGACGCGATCGGCCGGCGCAACACGATCCGCTTCATGATGGCGCGCGGCGAGCTGGGCGGGGCGCACATGGCGGACGGATATGCCCGGACCTCGCAAAGCCTGGGCGTGCTGTTCTCCTCCACCGGCCCCGGCGCGGCCAACGCGATCGGCGGGCTGATCGAGGCGCGGTTCGCCGGATCGCCCGTGCTTCATATCACCGGGCACACCGCCAGCAAGTTCGCCGACCGAGGCTTGGGCACCGTCCACGATCCCTATGACCAGCTGGGCATGATGGCGTCCGTCTGCAAATCGGCCTACCGGATCCGGTCCGCGCAGAACGCCCTGGGCGTGCTGACGCAGGCGGCGGTGGATGCGCTCAGCGCGCCAATGGGACCGGTCAGCGTCGAGGTCCCGATCGACCTGCAGCGTGCCAAGCTGCCTCGCCCGGCGATGCTGGATCATTTCGTGCTGCCCGTGCGGCCGGCGCGCCGCCCGACCGACATCGAGCTGGACGAGCTTGCCGCCCGCGTCATCGCGGCGAAGCGGCCGATGCTCTGGCTGGGGAACGGCGCCAAGAATGCCGGCGCCGCCGCGCGGAAACTGCTCGCCATGGGCTTCGGCATGGTCAGCAGCTTCAACGGACGGGGCACCGTCCCGGAAGACCACCCACGGAACCTGGGCGCGCTGACCGGAAGCGGGATGCCGGTGATCACCGACTTCTACAAGACGGTCGATCTCTGCCTTGTGGTGGGATGCCGCCTGCGTGGTCACGAGACGAACGACTTCAACGTCAAGCTTCCGGACAACCTCGTGCAGATCGACACCGATCCGGAGGCCAACGGACGGACCTATCCGAACCAGTATTTCGTGTGCGGCGATTCGCAGGCGACGCTGGACGCGCTGGTCGAGCGCATCGAGGGCCGCTTGCATATCGAGCCGGGCTACGCGGCGGAATTCGAGGCGCTGAAACGCAACGCGCAGGCCGCCTATATCGAGACGCTCGGGGCCTATGGCACGTTCAGCCCGCAACTGCGCGCCGCCATGCCCAAGGACGCGGTCTGGGTCCGGGACGTGACGCAGAACAACACGACGTGGGGGAACCGCATGTTCCCGCTGGATGCGCCGAACCTGAACGTCTATCCGGTCGGCGCCGGCATCGGGCAAGGCCTCTGCCTTGGGATCGGCGCCGCCGCAGCGGCGGGCGACAGGCGCACCGTCGTGATGACGGGCGATGGCGGCTTCTTCCTGAATGTCGGGGAGATCTGGACCGCCGTCCAGGAACGGCTGGACATGACCGTCATCGTCATGAACGACCGCGGATACGGCGTGATCAAGCGCATCCAGGACGCGACTGCCGGCGGGCGGCGACTGTATGCCGACTTGGAAAGTCCCGAGATCGAAAAACTCGCGTCGATTTCGGATATTCCCTATTTCCGCTGCACATCCGCCGATACATTCGGTGCTACGGTTGCCAAGGCACTCGCCATACGGGGCCTGACGCTGGTGGAGGTCGATATGCACGCGGTCGGCGAATTCCCTGCCTATTTCCCCTTCAATCAAAGGCCCGCGCAACCCGCATGATGCACGGCGTCCTGGGCGTCGCCGGCCTGCTGGGCGTCGCCTTCCTGTGCAGCGAGGACCGGCGGCGCATTCCCTGGCGGACGGTGATCTCGGGCGTCGTGCTGCAGGTCCTTCTCGCGGTCGTGCTGCTGGACGTCCCCGCTTCCCGTCGCGTCATGCTTTGGCTGAGCGATGGCGCCAACGCCCTGCAGTCCGCCACGCTGACGGGGACGCAGTTCGTGTTCGGCTACCTCGGCGGCGGCGCGCCTGCCTTCGCGGAACTGCATCCGGGCGCGAGCTTCATTTTGGCGTTCCAGGCGCTGCCGCTGGTGCTGACGATCAGCGCCCTGGCATCCCTGCTGTTCTACTGGGGAATCCTGCAGCGCATCACGGCCGGTTTCGCCTGGCTGCTGCGGCGCTGGATGGGAATCGGCGGCCCGCTCGCCTTCGGTGCCGCAGTCCATGTGTTCGTCGGCATGATCGAAGCGCCGCTGTTGGTCAAACCCTACCTGCAGCGCATGCAGCGGGGGGAGTTGTTCGCCCTGATGACCTGCGGCATGGCCGGCGTCGCCGGCACCGTCATGGTCATCTATGCGTCGTTCCTGTCTCCGCTCGTGCCTAATGCGCTGGGCAACATCCTGACCGCGTCCGTCATCAGCACGCCCGCCAGCCTGGCGATCGCGGCCCTGATGGTGCCGTTCGACGTGCGGGCTGACCAGGAGACGCGGCTGGTGGTCGAAGACCCGCCGGCCGGCACGCTGGATGCCCTCGTCAAGGGCACGATGGACGGAATCCCGATCCTGGCCGCCATCATCGCCGTCCTGATCGTGACCATCGCGCTGGTGACGCTCATCAACATGGTCCTGGGCTTGTTGCCGGCGTGGAACGGGGTGTCCAACGCGCCGCTGACCTTGCAGGCGATCTTCGCCTTGCCCTTCCGGCCGGTCATGTGGCTGATCGGCGTGCCCTGGGCCGAGACGAGCCAGGCGGCGGCCTTGATGGCGACCAAGACGGTGGTGAACGAGTTCGTCGCCTATGTCGACTTCTCCCACCTGCCCGCCGACGGCGTCTCGCACCGGACGCGGATCATCCTGACTTACGCACTGTGCGGTTTCGCCAATTTCGGCAGCCTGGGAATCGTCATCGGCGGCCTGGGCTCGATGGCGCCAGGCCGGCGCCATGAGATCATCGCCTTGGGATTTCGCACCATCCTGTCCGGCACGCTGGCAACCTGCATGAGCGGCGCGATCGCCGGCGCCATGATCTGACATCAGCCGGGGTCGATCGTGGCGTTCGCCCTGTCTTGCCCGAGCTCGACCGGGTTATCTTCTTCCCTGAAGGCACCAGATGGCCCGGCCGAGCCGGGCCAAGACGAGTGTCGGGCCAAGACGAGTGTCGGGCCAAGACGGGGGTTGGGCCAAAACGGGGTTGGGCCAGGACGGGTGTTGGATCGCCAGCCTGAACCGGAGCCTTCACCTCTTGCCGAATGCGTTCTGCCTGGCTTCGGTCGCCAGTTGGTCGGCGCGTTCGTTCATGTCGTGCCCGGCATGACCGCGGACCCAGCGCCAGTCGATCCGATGGGCCTTGGCCGCCGCGAGGATTCGTTGCCAAAGATCGATATTGGCGACCGGATCGCCCGTGGAACTGACCCAGTTCTTGCGGACCCATCCGGTGCTCCAGCGGGTGATGCCGTTCTTCAGGTATTGGCTGTCGGTATGGAGGATGACGTCGCATGGCCATTTCAGCGTCTCCAGCGCCGTTGCGGCCGCGGTCAGTTCCATGCGGTTGTTGGTTGTCTCGGCTTCGGCGCCCGTCAATTCCTTGACGACGCCACGGAATTTCAGGATGGCCGCCCAGCCCCCCGGCCCCGGGTTCGGCTTGCAGCCGCCATCGGTCCAGATCTCCACGACGTTGTCCGGATCAGGCGCCCGGGACACCACGATCTCATCCGAGGCCATAGGCCCCTCCGTCACGTGCCGAAAGGTGGAAGCGCAACCGCCGCAGGTATTCCAGCGGGTCCTTTCGGGTCACGAGCGCACCGGGCGGCGTGTTCAGCCAGTCGTACAGGCGGGTCAACAGGAAGCGGATGGCGGCCCCTTGGCACAGGACGGACAGCGCGTCCTTCTCCGCCTCCGTCATCGGCCGTATGGCGTTGTAGCCGCCCAGCAGCGCCCGTCCCTTGGTGACGTTGAAGGAGAAGTCGGGCTCGAAGCACCAGGCGTTCAGGCAGACCGCGACGTCATAGGCCAGCAGGTCCGTCGCCGCGAAATAGAAGTCGATCAGGCCCGACACCTTGCCGTCCAGGAAAAACACGTTGTCGGGGAACAGGTCGGCGTGGATGTGCCCCGTTGGAATCTGGTCTCCCGGCCGATCGGACGGCCAGCCCGACAGGATATGCGCCAAGGTCTGGTCGAGTTCCGCCGCCAGGCCCGGCTGGACCTCATCCGCTCGGTCACGGCTGCGGTCGAGCAGGCGTTGCCAGCTCCGCGGTCCCAGCCCGTTCTCCCGGCGCGGTGCATAATCCGCGCCCGCCAGGTGAAGCCGCGCGAGCTCCGTGCCCAGCGGGCCGCAATGGGCGACATGGACCCGGCGGGGCCAGACGCCCGGCAGGAAGGTGGTGATCGCGGCATGGCGCCCGCACAACTGCCGCAGGGCGACGCCGTCGCGGCCGCGGACGGGCTGGGGACAGACCAGGCCGCGCTGGGCCAGATGCTCCATCAGGCCCAGGAACCAGGGCAGCTCGCGTGGATCGACCCGCTTCTCGTACAGCGTCAGGATGTAGTCGCCGGACGTCGTCCGCAGCGAGAAGTTGGAGTTCTCGACCCCCTCGGCGATGCCCCGGAATGCGACGGCGGTCCCGATCTCATAGTCCGTAAGGAAGGCTTCCAGCGCCTCGTCACCGACTTCCGTATAGACGGCCATCGTCGGCCGTCAGTGCGTCCAGTTTTCGACGCGGTCGTATTTGAAATTGTCCGCATAGGCCTTGGGTTTGACCCGGCGCGCCTGCGGCAGTTCGACCTCGTATTGCAGGCCGTTGCGTTCCGCGAAGGCGATGGCCTCCTCCTTCGTCTCGAAGGTCAGCTTGACCTGCGCCTGGGTGTCGCCGCCGCCGGTCCAACCCATCAGGGGATCGGGACGCCGAGCGGTGCTGTTGACGTATTCGAGGGTCCAGAGATGCGTCTTGGCCCAGCCGGATTGCATGGCGGTTTTCGGCGGCTGGAAGATGCGGGCACGCATGAACAGGACACTCCGTCAAATCATGGTCGGGGCGGCGGGACTCGAACCCACGACCTCCTGTACCCAAAACAGGCGCGCTACCAGGCTGCGCCACGCCCCGACACATTGCCGGCGGACCCTATGGTTGGTGCGGCGCCGATGCAAGGGCGGCGTTAAGGGGCGTCGCCAAATATCCGCTGCTTCACCTTGTCGCCGACCCGGATATCGAGCTTGGCCGTCGTGCCGGCGTTCACCTCCAGCGTCGCCCGCACCGGACCGCCGGCGTCGATGACCGCCAGGCTGTGCGGCACGGTGTCCTCGGCGATCGAACGGATCGTGCCGTCAGCGTTGATGAAGATCATGTCGAGCGGCACCAGCGTGTTCTTCATCCACATCTGGGTCGGCCGCGGTGAGCCCCAGTCGAACAGCATGCCCCCGTCCGCGGGGATGGACGTCCGGAACATCTCGCCGGTTTTCTGCTGTTCGGGAGTCGTCGCCATCTCCACGTTGAAGACGTGGTCCTTGCCGTCATGGGTGACGATGACGAGTTTCTCCTTGGGGAGTTCCGGCTGTGGACCTTTGGGTTCGACATCCTGCGCGAAGGCCCCGCCCGCCAGCGTCATGGCGGCGAATGTCAGCAACACGCGGCGTTTCACGGTAGGCGCAACTCCTGAATCAAAGCGCGGACGTC
>NZ_DASZTJ010000251.1:0-24719 GCF_035548235.1 Rhodopila sp. | reverse complement strand
TGGACCTGGTTGCGGGTGCCGTAGAGGAACGGCGCCATCCGCGGGTTCCAGCGGCGGGTGTGGTGGCCGAAGTGAACGCCAGCTTCGAGAAGCTGACGCATGGAGAAATCTGGCATCGCCATGGGCGTGCGTGTCCTTTCCAGTCGTCCGGTTGTGCCTCCGCGGGGTCTGGCTTTCGCCACCGGGCTTCCAGGGGTTGAGGCTGGAAAGGGTCCCCGCGTGCGGATTTGCCCGCTGCCGGGGGTCCGGCTTCGGGCTGGCGGGGTATGGGGGATTTTGGGGGGGAATGCAAGGGGGTTGGGGATCTTCCAGGGCTGCGCAGTCACCCGGGTTGCTTGATCTGCAAAAGTCCGCGTCGAATCTCGGATTCAGGGGCGGGATCGCTAGCCCCCGCATTTGTTACTTATAAGTAATACACTGGACCCCGACCACCAACTCCCCCGCCATCCGCCGAACCAGCCGCTCATCCGCCGTCACCATCGGCACTCCACGCTGCTCCGCCAGTGCCACATACAGCGCATCATAAACCGTCACCATCCGCGCCACCGCGATCTCGAACGCCCGAGGCATCAGCGTCGCAATCGGGGTCTCCGCAATTGGCGCTCTCATCAGCACCGCCATTCGCTCCCTGGCATCCGCCTCGGTCAGATCGCCCTGAAACACCTTGGACCACAGCACATTGACCGCCTCCGCCCGCCAGTGATCCGGCGCGTACAGCGCGTCATACGCCAGCAGCAACGCCGCCTCCGCGCTGTGCTGCTCCTCCACCACCCATTTCGCGGCAACCGAAGCGTCGACGACCGCCGCCTTCACGCATCGGCCTTCAGGTGATTCCGGTCCCGATCCCGCCGCACGAGATCGGCGCTGTCCGACACCTGGGGCGGCGTCCGAGCGCGCAACCGAGCGGCAGCCTCGGCGAACGTTTCGATCTCCGAGCGGAGAGCTTCCTCCAGGAGAGCACGATGTTCCGCCTCCGCGGCCCGCCCCTTGCGCGCGGCCCGCTGCTTCAGAGCCTGGATGATCGCATCGTCCAGGCCACGGACGATCAGTTGACCCATGAGGCCTCCAGAATGCTATCAATTGACGATAGCATTGCCGAACACACCAGCGCAACCACCAAAAACCCGCAAACCACCCGAACCGGCCCCGGATACGCCGCCAGCCGCGCATCCTCCGTCAGCAGCGTCACCCCCTCCACCGCCGCCTGAGCCACCAGCGACCGGTCGAACGGATCCCGGTGCACCGCCGGCAACTGCGCGACCGCGGCGGTATGGGACGCCATGACCGGCACCTGCTCATACCCCGCATCCACCAGTCCCCGCCAAACCACGCTCGGGTCCGCCTCGAAAGCCGGCCGGCCGAGCGCGCGTTTGATCGCCACCTCAAGCCCGCTGCCCGAACAGCCACCCCCAGACCTCCGGCCGCTCATACCAGGTGTGCCAGACATCGTGCCCCAGCCCCGGGTCCTCGGTGTACCGGAACCCCGGCGCCCCGCCCAGCAGCCGCGCCATCGTCCGGTCCCAGTCCAACCCGACCTCATGGTCCTGCCCGCCATGGATCGCCCAGATCGGCACCCCCCGCAGCACCTTCGCTGCCGCCTCGGGGTCCGCCACGCCGTCCCGGCCCGCCAGCACCAGCCCGGCGGCGAACACGTGCCCCTTGTCCCCCGTCCGCGTGTTGTAGTGGATCAGCATGTCCCAAGCCCCCATGCCGCCCATCGAGTTGCCCGTGACGTAAGTCCGGTCAGGGTCGCCATGGTACTGGGCCGAGGCCTGGCGCAGCGCGGCGATGGCCGCGTCCTCCTCCACCGGCGCGGTGCGCTTGCCGCCGAAATTGGCGCCGCGGTCCTGCCGCTGGTCCAGCACCGGCACCACGACGATGGCGGCGTAGTCCCGGCGGAACCAGGGCTTGGCGAACCAGCCCTCCACCTCGTGCAGCAGCGCGTCGGGATCGTTGCCCATCAGGTACTGGTGCAGGTACAGCACCGCCGGATAGCGGCGGGCCGGGTCATAGGCCTCGGGCAGCAGGACCCGGTACGGCAGGCCGTCGGCCTCGCCGCTCAGCCAGTGCATCTGCGGCATGGGACGGTCGATCCAGCGGCGGACGGCGGTGCCGATCCCGACCACCGCCAGTACGCCCAGCCCCAGCGCCAGGGCGATGCCGAGGCCGCTGCCTCTACCCGTGCCGTTCCCGGAACGATCGAAGCGGGGCCCGTCCGACCGCAGACGGGCCCACACCATCCTCAGACGGCGGGCTCCAACAGCAGGACCGGGATCTCCCGCTCCGTCTTCTTCGCGTAATCCGCGTAAGGCGGCCAGAACTTCAGCGCCTTCTCCCACAGCCGCTGCCGTTCGGGGCCGGTCACCGTCACCGCCTTGGCGTGCAGGTGCCTGGTGCCCACCTGCACCTCCACCTGCGGGTTGCTCTGGATGTTCTTGTACCAGCCCGGATGGTCCGGCGCCCCGCCCTTGGAGGCGACGATGATGTAGCGGCCGTTATCCTCGCCATAGAACAGCGGGAAGATGTACTTCTCCCCCGACTTCCGCCCCGTGGTGGTCAGCAGCAGGGCCGGCACATGCATCTCGGCGTAGCCGGGCGGCGTGACGGTGTAGACATGCCCCTCCTTCCCGCCGCTGGACATATAGGCGTTGGCATGGTCCACCATCCACTTCGGCAGGTTCGGCGCGAGTTTGGCTTCGCTCATGACGATTCTCCTTCACATCAAAGGATCGGGGCGGAACGGCGATCTTCAAGCCCCCCTATCCTCACGCCGCCGGCAGGGCCAGGCCGGGCATCGCTTCGCTCAGGTCGACCGGGCGCTGCACGACCAGCAGGTAGATCAGCGCCGACCCGATCCCGACAACGCCCGCCAGCACCAGCGCGGGGACGAAGGAATGCGTGACCTCCACGATGAAGCCGGTGATCATCGGCGCCAGCGCACCGCCCAGGAAGCCGCCGAAATTCTGCATCCCGCCCAGGGAGCCCACGCCCTTCGCCGGCGCGGCCACCACCGCCAGGGCCCAGATCGTCGCCCCCGACATGTTGCCCAGGAACATCGACACCGTGATGCACACCACCGCGATCGTGTTGGACGGCACCAGCGCGGCCAGCACGGTGAACGCCGCCATCCCGACCATCCCGATCACGATCGGCAGCTTGCGGCTGTTGATCGGTGAAAACCCGCCGGCCATCAGCCGGTCGCAGAACCAGCCGCCGAACAGGCTGCCGATGAACCCCGCGACATAGGGGATCGAGGCGACGATGCCGGTATGGGCGATCGTCATGTGCCGCTGGATCTCCAGATACCCCGGCAGCCAGGCGGCATAGAGCCAGATCATGTAGCCCGACCCGAAATTCCCGAAGATCATCCCCCAGGTGGTGCGGAAGCGGAACAGGCTGGCCCATTCCGACAGCGAGACCGCCTCGCCGGCCGTATCGTCCTCGCCCTCCAGCAGATAGCGCGTCTCCTCGGCGTCCAGGCCGCGCCGGGACGGGTCGCGATAGACGAAGAACCACACCACGCCGACCACGATGCCGACGAGGCCGATGACCACGAACATCATCCGCCAGCCCACGCTCAGCATCAGCCCGGTCAGCAGCGGCGGCGCGATGGCGGGCCCCAGCGTGGAGGCGGAGTTGAAGATGCCCGTCGGCGTGCCGCGGTCACGGACGTTGAACCAGTTGCGCACCACGCGCGCGCCCAGCGGGAACTGGGGCGATTCGCCGATCCCCAGGAAGATGCGCGTCCAGACGAACTGCGTCATGGAGGTCACGCCGCCCACCGCCGCCTGCGCCACCGACCAGATGATGACGCCGATCCCCAGCAGCCAGCGCGGCCCCAGCCGGTCGATCAGCGCCCCCACCGGAAGCTGGCACAGCGCATAGGTCCACAGGAAGATCGACAGCAGCACCCCCATCTCCCCGATCGACAGGCCCAGGTCCGCCCGGACCAGCGGGTTGGCGATCGAGAGCGCCACGCGGTCGACGTAGTTCACCGCACCGGTGATCAACAGCATCGCGACCGCGGCGCGCTGGAACGTCTTGACCCGCGCGGAGGCGGTGAGTGGGGACATGTTGTTTCCTCCAGGATTCTGGATTCACGACGCTGTTCCCTGGCGCCGCCGCTGACAAGGCCTGAAAGACCCGTCGACGTGATCGTTACCATAAAGACATCCGGCCGCGGTTCGGGCCGCCGGCCTTGCCCCTGCCCCCGATCCGCGCATGATGCCGCCGGAGGGGACCCGATATGCCGCACGAAAACCGACGCGCCGCCTGGCTGGTCCAGGACCTGGACGCCGATCGAAGCTGGATCTGCACACTGGACGGCAAGGCCCGGACGGACCTGACCGCCGCCGTCCGCAAGGCCTGCACGCCCGACCGCCCGCTGCTCGACTACCGCCGCGCGGACTTCGACCTCGGCGCTGCCGGGCCGACCATCGCGGCGGCGTTGCAGCAGGTCCGGGACGGCACCGGCTTCGCCATCCTGCGCGGCATGCCAAGGGCCGAACTGACGGCCACCGAGTTCGAGCTGCTCACCTGGGCCATCGGCCTTCACACCGGCGTCGCTCGGCCGCAGGGCAAGGCGAGCCAGTACCTGTCGGCGGTCCGGGATGCCGGGACGACGTATCGGTCGGGCAAGGGACGCGGCTATTCCTCCAACGCCGACCTCGACTTCCATACCGATAGCGCCGACATCGTGCTGCTGACCTGCTACAACGTCGCCCGTTCGGGCGGGCAGAGCCTGGTGTCCAGCTCCGTCACCGCACATGACATTCTGGCCAAGGAACGACCCGACTTGGCCGAGTTGCTGCACCAGCCTTATTATTTCAGCCGCCAGCAGGAGCAGGCGCCGGACGAGCCGGCCTGCTATCCGAACCCGGTCTATGACGAGAAGGACGGGCTGCTGTTCAGCAAATGGAACCGCAACCGCCTGAACTCGGCCCAGGCGATCGAGGGCGTGCCGCAACTGACCGCGATGCAGAAGGAAGCGCTGGAGCGGCTTGACGAAATCCTCCGCCGGCCGGATGTGTGCTACAGCATGTATCTACAGCCGGGCGATATGCAGATCCTGAACAACCACGTCACCCTGCACTCCCGCACCGAGTTCGAGGATCACGACGATCCTGCCCTGAAGCGCTGCCTGTTCCGGCTGTGGCTGGCCCCGCCCGACAGCGTCGCCCTGCCCGAAAGCTGGCGCCCCGCCTACCGTTCGGTTGCCGCCGGCAGCGTGCGCGGCGGCATCGTCGGCCAGGCCTATGACGCCACCCGCCAGGCTTACGAACGGCGGCAGGCCGCCGATCTCGGGATGGCGGCATGAGCGCCGCCAAGCTCGCCTCCCCCAAGGTCGCATTAGTCACCGGCGCCTCGCGCGGCATCGGGCGGGAGATCGCGCTGGCGCTGGCCGCCAAGGGGCTGTCGGTCTATCTGGCGGCCGACGGCACCGAGGCGGAGTTGGCCGACACCGTCGCTGCCGCAAAGGCGGGGGGCGCGCCGGAGGCTCGATGGACGATCGTCGACCTGGGCACGCCCGGCGAGGCGGAGCGGATGGTGGAAACCGCCCTGGCGGCCATGGGCCGGATCGACGTGCTGGTGAACAATGCCGGCATCCGCTGCCGCAAGCCGTTCGGCGCCTTCACCCGGGCGGACTTCGCGGCGCTGATCGAGGTCAACCTGGCCGCCGCGTTTTTCGCCAGCCAGGCGGTGCTGCCCGCCATGCGCGCCCAAAGGGACGGCAACGGGGTCGGCGGCCGGATCATCCACATCGCGAGCCAGCACGGCAGCGTGGCGTCGGAGGAAAACGCCCTCTACGGCACGACCAAGGCGGCGCTGATCCACCTGGCGCGCAACATGGCCTATGAGCTGGCGAAGGACGGCATCCAGGTCAACACGGTCAGCCCCGGCCCGATCGCCACCCAGTTCAACAAGGACACCTGGGGGACGATCCCCGGCAAGCTGGAGACGATGACCGCCCGCGTCCCCGCCGGCCGCATGGGCCGTCCGGAGGAAATCGCCGAAGCGGTCGCCTTCCTGGCGACCACGGACGGCAGCTTCATCCACGGCCACGACCTGGTGGTCGACGGGGGCTACATCATCCACTGACGCCGGGCACTGGCACGGGGAGCGGCAACGCGGGCGCGGGTGGAACTCCATCCACCACCCGTCGCGGCGGGGAAGGCGCCGGTGCCGCGCAGCTTGCTGTTCTCGGCGCCGCCGGGCCTTCGCCCATCGTGACGGGAGAGCCTAGAGGACCCTCCCGACAACCACGAGGAAGCGCCGTTACGCGGGCTGCTCGGTCTCCACGCCGAACCCTTCGGCCGGCGCCTCGTCTTCCTCGACGTTCGTCACCTGCTCGCCGCGCGCCTGCTTCTCCGCCTCTTCGGGGCTGCGGGCGACGTTGACGGTCACGTTGATATACACTTCCGGATGCAGCGACACGCGGACCTGGGTCAGGCCCAGCGTCTTGATCGGATGCTCCAGGATCACCTGGGAGCGGCCGATCGACAGCCCGCCGGCGGTGCAGCCATCGGCGATGTCGCGGGCCGAGACGGACCCGTACAGGCTGCCCGACTCACCCGCCTGGCGGATGATGATCACCGACATGCCCACAACGCGTTCGGCGATGCGTTCGGCTTCCTCGCGCCGCTTGAGGTTCTGTGCCTCAAGCTGGGCGCGCTGCTTCTCGAAGATCGCGAGGTTGTCCTTGCTGGCGCGCAGCGCCTTCTTCTGGGGCAGCAGGAAGTTGCGGGCGTAACCCGGCTTCACCTTCACCACATCGCCCATCTGTCCCAGCTTCTCGACGCGCTGGAGCAGGATCAGTTCAACGGCAGCCATCGAATTGGCTCCTTACGACACGACATAGGGCAGCAGGGCGAGGAACCGCGCGCGCTTGATCGCGACGGCGAGTTCCCGCTGCTTCTTCGCCGACACCGCGGTGATGCGGCTCGGCACGATCTTGCCGCGCTCCGACAGGAAGCGGGACAGCAGGCGCACGTCCTTGTAGTCGATCTTCGGCGCGTTCGGGCCGGAGAACGGGCAGGACTTGCGGCGGCGATAGAACGGACGGCGCGCGCCGACAGCGGTGCGGCGGGCGGCGGGATTGACTTCGGTCGTCTCGGACATGATCGATTACTCCTCGAATCCGCCGCGGAACTCTTCACCGCCCGTGTTGTCGCGGGCGCGGAATTCCTCACGGTCGTCGAAGCCCCGGCGGCGGCCGCTCTCGAACCGGCCGGTCGGCTTGGGGCCGCGGAAGCCGCGATCGCGCTCATCGGACTTGCGCGCCAGCACGGCGGACGGCCCTTCCTCGATCTCCTCGACGCGAAGGGTCATGAACCGCAGCACGTCTTCGTTCAGGCCCAGCTTGCGCTCCATCTCGAAGACGAAGGACGGCTTCGCGTCCAGGCCGAGCAGCAGGTAATGGCCCTTGCGGTTCTTCTTGATGCGGTAGGCGAGGCTGCGCAGACCCCAATACTCGTTCTTCTTGACGGCCCCGCCGTCGGCTTCGAGTTCGGTCTGGATGTCGGCGGCGATCTGCTCGACCTGCTGCTGCGTGACATCGTTCCGCGCGATCAGCACGGTTTCGTATAGCGGCATGTATGAACCCCCTATGGCTTGTCTCTGCCCCTGGACCGGATGGGTCGCACGTCCGGGATGGACGCGGGCATAGCCGGGGACGATGCCGTCGCCCCGGCAGGGAAGGCGCGGCGTAAAGCACGGATCGGCCGGGATTGCAATCGCGAAGTCACGCCGGCGACGACGGGACCGGGCCTGCAGGAACCCGATCGAGGCCCAAGGCACCGCCGGGACGGTCGCCAACCCGGCCGGCAGCTATCCGGGGATCGGCCGCTTTCCTCGTTCGGATCGACCCGCCCGGTCCCCGCCGCGGCCTCGTGCGGCAGGTCGCCCGGATGACGCGGGGCAGCACTATGGCAGTGCCTTCGCGCCCGCCTGCGTCCTGACATGCATGCCCTCCCGGACCTCGGTCATGCAGGTCTGCACATTGGCGACCCCGTCGACCTCCGCCAGGCACTCGAAGCAGGCGCCCATCATGCAATACGGCCCCCTGGGCGCGCCCGAGACCGCGGTCAGGCGCGTGGTCCTGACGCCGGCCGCCAGCAAGGCGACGGCGACGCTGTCGCCTTGGCGCGCCACGATCGGACGGTCGTCCCACCAGATCGTCACGCCTGAAACCGGCGGCCGCGTCAGCATCAGGCAGCCTGGCCTTTCGGCATCTTCTTCTCGACGATCGCCGAATACAGCGCGACGCCGTAGGGGATGATCTCGTCGTTGAAGTCGTACAGGTGGTTGTGCAGCGCCGCCGAGGTGCCGTTGCCCAGGTTGACGTGCGCGCCGGGCACCTGTTCCATCATGAAGCTGAAATCCTCCGACCCCATGCCGGGCGGCGCGTCGCGGCGGATGTTCTCCTCGCCCACCAGCGCGGCGGCGGCGTCGCCATAGGCGATGGCCTCGGCCTCGTTGTTGACCATCGGGGCGAAGATGATGCGGAAATCCACCTCTGCCTCGGCGCCGAAGCCGGCGGCGACGCTGGTCACCAGGCGGCGCATGTTGGTTTCGACCGTCTCCATCACCTCCCGCTTCATCGCGCGCACCGTGCCGGCCATGACCGCGTGCTGCGGGATGACGTTATAGGCGTCGCCGGACTGGATGCGGGTGATGCTGAGTACCGCCGTGTCCATCGCGGCGATGTTCCGGGACACGATCGATTGCAGCGCCGCGCCGATATGGCAGGCGACCAGCACGGGATCGACGCTGAACTGCGGATTGGCGCCGTGCGCCCCCTTCCCCGTGATGCGGATGTCGAAGAACGCGCCGCCCGCCGCGCGGGCCGAGGGACCGGTGATGAACTTGCCCACCGCCAGGCCGGGGCGATTGTGCATGCCATAGACGGCATCGCAGGGGAAACGATCGAACAGGCCGTCCTTCAGCATCTCCAGCGCGCCGCCCAGGCCTTCCTCGGCGGGTTGGAAGATGAAGTTGACGGTGCCGTTGAAATTCCGCGTCTCCGCCAGGAACTTCGCCGCGCCCAGCAGCATGGTGGTATGGCCGTCATGCCCGCAGGCGTGCATCTTGCCGGGGTTCTGGCTGGCATGGGGCAGGCCGGTCGCCTCCAGGATCGGCAGCGCGTCCATGTCCGCGCGCAGCCCGACCGCAGCCTGGCCGTTGCCGTTGCGCAGCACGCCCACGACGCCGGTCTTGCCGACGTTGCGGTGCACCTCGATCCCCCATTCCGCCAGCTTCGCCGCCACAAGGTCCGCCGTCCGGTATTCCTCCAGCCCCAGTTCGGGATGGGCGTGGATGTCGCGGCGGATGGCGGTCAGTTCGTCCTGGTAGCCGAGGATACGATCGGGAATGGTCATGCGTCTGTCCTGAAGGTTGAATACGGTCAGTCGTTGGTACCCTTGGGCAGTTTCCCCTCGGCGACCAAGGCGTAGAGCGCGACACCGTGCGGGATCGCCTCATCGTTGAAGTCGTAATGGTCGTTATGAAGCTGGGCGGTGTCGCCGTTGCCCAGGAAGATATGCGCGCCGGGGACCTGCTCCATCATGAAGCTGAAATCCTCCGATCCCATCTCGGGTTCGGCGTGGCGCTCGACGCCGGCCTCGCCGGCCAGGGCGACGGCGGCTTCGGTCAGGGCATCGGTCTCCGCCGGGTCGTTCACCGTGGGGGCAAAGCGCAGGTCGAAGTCGAGCCGCGCCTGCGCGCCGAAGCCGGCGGCGATGCTTTCGGTCAGGCGGCGCATGTTCTGCTCCACCAGCGTCATGACGTCGCGGGAAAAGGCGCGCACGGTGCCGGACAGGACGGCGGTCTCGGGAATGACGTTGTAGGCTTCGCCCGTCCGCATGCGGGTGACGCTGACCACCGCCGTCTCCATCGCGGCGACGTTGCGCGAGACGATCGATTGCAGCGCCGTCGTCAGGTGCGCCGCGGCCAGCACCGGGTCGACGGATTCGTGCGGCCGAGCGCCGTGGGCGCCCTTGCCGGTGATGTGGATGTCGAAGAAGGCGCCGCCGGCGAGCCTGGCGCCCGGGCTGAGCTTGAAATGCCCGACCGGCAGCCCGGGCCAGTTGTGCATGCCGTAGACGGCGTTGCAGGGGAAACGATCGAACAGGCCGTCCTTCAGCATCTCCAGCGCGCCGCCCAGGCCTTCCTCGGCGGGCTGGAAGATGAAGTTGACCGTACCGTTGAAGTTCCGCGTCTCCGCCAGGTACTTTGCCGCGCCCAGCAGCATGGTCGTGTGGCCGTCATGGCCGCAGGCGTGCATCTTGCCGCCGTTGCGGCTGGCGTAGTCCAGGCCGGTCGCCTCCACGATCGGCAGTGCATCCATGTCCGCGCGCAGCCCGACCGCAGCTTGGCCGTTGCCGTTGCGCAGCACGCCCACGACGCCGGTCTTGCCGACGTTGCGATGCACCTCGATCCCCCATTCCGCCAGCTTCGCCGCCACGAGGTCCGCCGTGCGGTGCTCCTCCAGTCCCAGTTCGGGATGCGCATGGATGTCGTGGCGGACGGCAGCCAACTCGTCCTGGTAGCTTCGGGCGCGATCGAGTGGGGTCATGCTTCGGTCCTCAGTTTCCGTTCGGCGATCTCCGCGAACAGCGCCGCCGCATAGGGGATCGCTTCATCGTTGAAATCGTAACGATGATTATGCACCCCGGCGCTTGGCCCGTTGCCGAAATGGACATGCGCGCCGGGCACCACCTCCATCATCGCGCCGAAATCCTCGGATGCCATCGTGGGCGGCATCTCGCGGAACACGCGGTTGGGACCGGTCACCGCCTCGGCGGCGTCGGCGTAGAGCGCGGCCTCGGCCTTGTCGTTGATCACCGGAGCGAACAGCCGGCGGAACGCGACCTCGGCCTCGGCGCCGAAGCCGGTGGCGACGCTGGTGGCCAGGCGGCGCATGTTGGTTTCGATCGTTTCCATGATCGCGGTCTTGAAGCAGCGGACCGTGCCGGCCAGCACCGCCGTCTCGGGCACCACGTTATAGGCGTCGCCGGACTGGATCCGGGTCACGCTGAGCACCGCCGCGTCCTGCGCCGGCAGGTTGCGCGACACGATCGTCTGCAGCGCGGTGGCCAGGTGCGCCGCGACCATCACCGGGTCGATGCCCTCGTTGGGCCGCGCGCCGTGGGCCCCTTTGCCGGTGATGTGGATATCGAAGAAGGCGCAGCCCGCGAAGCGCGCGCCGCTGGAGGACACGAACCGCCCCACGTCCAGCCCCGGACTGTTGTGCAGGCCATAGATCGCGTCGCAGGGAAAGCGCTGGAACAGCCCGTCCTTCAGCATCGCCTCGGCGCCGCCCAGGCCTTCCTCGGCGGGCTGGAAGATCAGGTTGACGGTGCCGTTGAAGTTCCGCGTTTCCGCCAGGTATTTCGCTGCGCCCAGCAGGATCGTCGTATGGCCGTCATGCCCGCAGGCATGCATCACGCCGGGGGTCCGGCTGGCGTACGGCAGGCCGGTCGCCTCCTGGATCGGCAGCGCGTCCCTGTCCGCGCGCAGCCCGATCGCGGCCTGGCCGTTGCCGTTGCGCAGCACGCCCACCACGCCGGTCTTGCCGACGTCGCGATGCACCTCGATCCCCCATTCCGCCAGTTTCGCCGCCACCAGGTCCGAGGTCCGGTATTCCTCCATCCCCAATTCCGGGTGCGCGTGGATGTCTCGCCGGATCGCCGCCAGTTCCTCCTGGTAGGCGCGGATGCGGTCGAGCTTGGCGTCGGTCATGCAGGTCCCGTGGCGGTTGCGTCCGAGCGCCCATTGTAAGCCGCTCTTGTCAGACGGAAAGGGGCAGGCTCTTGTTTCCGCCGGGAACGGAGACGCTGAACCGATGTACCTGAATATCTTCGCCGACACGACGGCCCCGCTGGACATGACGGGGACCGACGAGTTCCGCAGCCTGCTCGCCAGCGCCGCCGACCTGGGCATCCCGCATGCGCCGGACGTTCCCTACGCGTCCTGCAACATCGTGCTGCGGCGGATGCGGTTCCACTTCCTCGCCTGGGGCCGGCCCGATGCGCCGCCGATCGTGCTGCTGCATGGCGGGCACCAGTCGGCGCATTCCTGGGACCTGGTCAGCCTGTCGCTGGCACGCCGCTACCGCGTGCTGGCGCTCGACCAGCGCGGCCACGGCGACAGCGAGTGGTCGCGCGACGTCGCCTATGCCAACCACGAGATGTCGCTGGACGCCGAGGCCTTCATCACCGCCATGGGGCTGGAACGCCCGGTGCTGGTCGGCCACTCGATGGGCGGGCGGAACGCGATGCTGCTGACGCGGCGGTCGCAGCACCTGCTGCGTGCCTTGGGGATCGTCGATGTCGGGCCGGAAGTGTCGGAGAAAGGCCGAGCGGCGATCGCCGGGTTCGTGCAGGCGGCGCAGGAGTTCGACGACCTGGAGCATTTCGTCCGCAAGGTCCGCGAATACGACCCGTACCGGTCCCGGGCGCATATCGAGCGGACGGTGAAATACAACATGCTGGAACGCGCGGACGGGAAATACGTCAGTAAATGCGATTCCAACCCGCGCCGCCTGGGCATCGTCCGCGGCACCGGGCCGATGGAAAACATCACGCTCGACGACGCTCGGTCCTTCGACCTGCCGGTATTGCTGGTCCGCGGGGGCGATTCGAACATCCTGGAGGCCGACGCGGCGGAACGCTTCGCGGCGGCGCTGCCGCAAGGGCGGCTGGTGACGGTGCCGAAGGCCGGCCACAACGTCCACGGGGCGAATACGAAGGGGTTCCTGGAGGCGTTGGAGGGGTTTTTGGAGGCGGTGGCGTAAGGCCCCGCCCCTTCCGCTAATCCGGTGCGTGGGCGGTCAGATCCGGCTGCATCGGCATCTCGGTCGCGCGGCAGGCCGGGATGAACCAGGCCGCCTGGTATGCGGTCTGCCGGATCGCGGCCTCCGCCGGCAGGTGCATGCCGTGGAACAGCAGCGCCACCACCGCGACCACCGCGAACAGCGGCATCGGCCGAAGCTGCGGCGGAGGGCCGGCAAAGCGGATCAGCGCCGCCGCGCCACACATGCCGATACCGGCGCCGATACATACCTCGGGGAAGGAGTGCATGTGCAGCACCAGCCGCGAGATCCCGATCCCGATCGCGGCCATCAGGGCGGCGGGCAGGATACTGGCCTTGCGCCTCGTCAGCAGCACCGCCAGCCCGCCGGTCACCACCGTCGCCGCCGCCACGTGGCCGCTGGGACTGTTGATGTGCCACGGCCCGAAAACCGGCGTGCACGACAGGAACATCAGCTTCAGCACCAGGGTCGCCAGGAAGGTGCAGCCGACGACGACGAGCCAGAGCAGCGCGCCGCGGCGCCACCCTTGGGCGAAGAGGACAACGGCCACTGCCATGATCAACGGCAGCATGACAGCCTGGTCAGCGAAGTCGGTCAGGAAGCGCACAGCGGGGCTTTAGCGGAAATCGGTTAAGAAAACGTCTATTTTTCGCGTGACCGTCTTCACAAATGTTCAGACCCGCTGTTCGGACCTGCCAGGCACGCCATTCAGGCGCCTTGCCAGTTGGGCGCACGCTTGGTCAGGAACGCGTCCATTCCTTCCCGGAAATCCTGGCTTTGGTAGCACATGCGGATCAGGTCCTCGTCCGGGGGCAGGCTGTCGCGCAGCCGGCGCAGCGCCTCCTTCGTCGCGCGCATCGTCAGCGGCGCGTGGCCCGCCAGCAGCGTGGCGAGTTCCGTGGCCCGAGCGTCCAAGGCCGGTTTGTCCGGCAGGACCTGGCTGACGAGGCCGGCCGACAGCGCCTCCTCGGCCGGGAACAGGCGGGCGGTGAAGATCATCTCGATCACCCGTGCCGGCCCGATCAGGGCCGAGAGGCGCGCGAGGTTGGACATCGACAGGCAGTTGCCCAGCGTGCGGGCGATCGGGAAGCCGAACCTGGCGTTGGCGGCCGCGATCCGGATGTCGCAGCCCGCGGCGATCGCCGCGCCGCCGCCGGTGCAGGCGCCGGCGATGGCGGCGACGGTCGGGACCGGGCACCGCTCGATCGCGCCGATCACCCGGTCGATCATCGCTTCGTACCGCAGCGCGTCCTCGGGCCCCGAGAAGGCGCGGAACTGGTTGATGTCGGTCCCGGCGGCGAACGCCTTGTCCCCCGCGCCGGTGACGACGATGGCGCGGACGTCGCCCGGGTCGGCCGCGATCGCGGCGAGGCGTTCGTACATCGCGAAGGTCATCGCGTTGCGCGCCTGCGGACGGTTGAGCGTCACGCGGCCGATGCCGCCTTCCGCCGTATAGATCAGATCGTCGGACATGAGCGGGTTCTAGAGCATGTTCGGCGTGACCGGAACCGCATCGTGGTCCGGCCAGGCCTTGCCGGGGCTTCCGGACCAGCGTCGCGCGAGGGTCACAGCGTGCCCGCGATCAAGGGGCCGATGCCCGCCAGCGCCAACACGACAAGGCCGGAGAGGACCATCGCCGCCATCTGGAACGGCAACCGCCCGACCAGCCAGCCCTCCAGGGGGCCCGGCTGGCGATAGGGCTGGCCGGTCTGGCGGAAAGGCAGGCCCAGCGCGATCAGGACCAGGACGATGACGGAGAAGATGGGCCAGCCGTTCAGGACCTGGGCGGCCGCCTCGGTGCCGCCGAGGGCGCGGCCCAGGCAAGGGACGCCCAACCCGTTGACGACGATCGGCGCCGCGACCGACGCCAGGACGAACAGCACCCGCCGCAGCGGCGCGCGGTACATCAGGATGGCGTAAAAGCAGCCGAAGGCGACGGCGGCGGCCAGGAACCGCGATCCGGCCTCGGGATCGAGGAAGGCGCCGAACGGCACCAGGACATAGAGATACAGCAGCGGCCCCGCCATCCGCCCCCAAAGCTCGCGCCCCAGGATGGAGACGAACAGCACCTGCGCGAAACTGACCGCGACCAGTTGCCGCCCTTCCATGGTCCCCAGCCGCTCGGCCGCCAGCCACGCGGCGGCGAGCGGCAGGCCCAGCGGCAGCGTGCGCCAGTCCGGGCGCGCGCACAGGCCCACGAGGTCCGACCTTCGGTCCCACAGCAGGTACAGCACGATCGGAACGACCAGGAAGCCGTGCGCATAGGCGGCGGAGGCGCACCATGTCCGCACCGCGGCCGCGACCTCCTGATGGAAGATCAGCCCCAGGCCCAGCAGGCCGCCACCCGTCGGCACGATCTGCCGGCGCAGTTCGGAACGCGTGATGCCGATGACGTCCTCACGCGGCGGCGTGAACCGAAGGGTGGAGAGGTCCATCCGGTTCATGGCGTTTCCGCGACCTTGGACACTCCTGTCGGTGCCGCGGTCCCGGAGGCACCAGGATGGACCCGGCGCCATGGAAGGACCGTCTCTCCCTCCCTGTCAAAGACCGCCTCTCCTCTCCCGTCCGGCCGGGGCACCGACCGTGCGCGCCGCCATGTCAGGGGGATCCCGCCCACCGCCTTACCCGATCCCGCGAGCCACGCGCGGCCCGATCGCGTTCGCGACCGGCAGCGGCAGGTGCTTCCAGGCCTTGTTGAGCAGCCGATGCCCGGCGTCCGGCCGATCGGCCTCCGGGACCGGATGGCCGGGCTTGGTGCGGATCGCGTCGTGCAGCGGCTGTGCCTGGAACCCCCACTCCTGCTTGGCGGCGAACGAGTCGGTCCCGATCCGGCTCCGGCCGAAATCGAACAGCCGGCAGCCGCGATCGGCCGCGCGGCGCATCACCTCCCAATACAGGAAATCGTTCGCCCCCAGGCCGAGCGCCGCCGCCGTCCCGCCGCCGTGATAAGGCAGCACCTCCTCGCGGAAATAGAAGTTCATGACGGATGCAACCGGTTTCTCCTTGTCAAAGACCGTGACGATATCGGCGTCCTTGCCGAACACTTCCATCAGGATCCGGAAATATCGCCGATGGAACGCCGGCACGCCGCGGTTCCGCATGCTCTCGGCATGGACCGCGTAGAACCGGTCGGCGTCGCGATCGGCGACCGAGGTCAGGCCGTTCCGCGTCGCCTGGCGCAGCTTCGCCCGCTGCGCGCACGGGATCGCTTGCATGTTGCGCTCGTGGTCCGCCTCGATCGCCGCGCGGAACGTGGCATACCGCGGCGGTCCCGGCACCCAGCCGTCCCACGACGGCGCCGGATCGCGGCAGCGGATCTCCAGCGCCGTCGCGGTCGACTCCCGCAGCAGCAGCCCCGCGTATTCCTCCAACTGGTCGGCGCTTTCCTGGTCCACCGCCAGCGGACCGCCATAGCCACGGAACGGCATCGAGATCATCGTGTCGCCGAACAGCCGCGTCTTGATCCAGACGAGCGGCATGATGCCGGTGACCTGGCCATCCCGTTCGGTGAAGTAATGAAGCGTGCGATGGCCGAACGCCGCCTCGATCGCCCGCGTCCAGCCCGAGAGGTGAAAGAACGTCCCGTTCGGCTGCGACAGGACGAACCGGTCCCATGCGCCGGCATATTTCGGGTTCAGAATACGGAACGCGAACATGATCAGGCCGCCGCGACGCCGGACACGTCGGTCGCCGCCCCGTCCGTCCGATCCCAGGCGAAACCCCGCACCAAGCGTCGCAACCCGTCCTCCATTCCCGACAGGTTGGTATAATGTCGCGGCCGAGACTTCCACCCCCTACCGCCAAGGCCCCTCGCGGGCGACGGACAACCTCGGGCGGCGTGCGGTCTCCGGCGCTCCGTGGCGGTGCGGACATCGCGGGGCGGACGTGCCGCCGGCCTTGGCGGCACGCAGGACACCGCGTCGCTTCGGCGCATTGTCGGGCGGCGGCGGATTCTCGTTCCCCCATAATAACTATGTATCCGGCGGCCGGTGTCTTTGCAGCCCGGCCGGACACAGGAGAAACCAAATCGGGGACGACCGTCCCGATCCCGGTCATGACGGGAAGAAACCGGGATATTGCCGTACCGACATCGGTCCGCACACGAAACCGTGAATGGCATGCCGGTCGCGAGTTTACGCATACTTCCGGAACGAAATCGGAGACGACCGTCATGTCCGATCAAACGGCGGGATTTCCCAATCCTTCGAATGCGTGGAACCAGGCGGCGGCGCCGTCCGCGCACCACTATCCGTTGCAGGTCCGCGACTACGGCCTGGGCACCGCGATCAGCCTGCTGGTGCGCAGCGCCCCCTATGCGGTCGCGCATTTCGGCATCCTGCTTGGATGCTCCGTCGCCGGCATCATCTGGCTGATCGTCATGTTCGGCGGCGCCGCCTGGCTGGGCACCCATATCGCCCACGTGTTCGGGATCGTCTGGTTCATCGGCTGCCTGGTCGGCATCGGCTGGCTGTGGGGCGCGGTCCTTCGCTACATGCTCCACCTGCTCACCTGCGGCCACGTCGCGGTGCTGACGGACCTGATCACCACGGGCCAGGTCGGCAACGGATCGGAATCGATGCTCGCCTATGGCAAGCGCGTCGTGCTGGCGCGCTTCGGCCAGGTGAACGCGCTGTACGGCCTGAACCTGATGGTGCGCGGCATCATCAACAGCTTCCACCGGACGCTGGACTGGATCGACCAGATCCTGCCGATCCCCGGGCTCGAATCGCTTGGTTCCCTCGTTGCGATGGTGTTGCGGGCGGCGACCCGCTACCTCGACAAAGTGATCCTCTCCTACAACCTCGCCCGCGGCGACGGCGATCCTTGGATCGGCGCCCGGCAAGGGCTTGTCTATTACGCGCAGAACGCGAAGCCGATCCTGATGACGTCGCTGTGGATCGTGGTGCAGGAACGGGTGCTGACCGTGATCGTCTGGCTGGTGATGCTGGCGCCCGCGGCGGCGATCACGGTGGCGCTGCCGCCGGTGATGCGGGAATCGGGCGGCGTGGTGACCCTGATCGTCGCGGTGATGCTGGCCTATGCGTTCCGCGCGGCGTTCATCAAGCCGCTGTTCCTGATCAAGATGATCATCCGCTACCATGGCCTGATCGAGAACCAGCCCATCAACCAGGCGTGGGATGAGCGGCTGGCGTCGATTTCCGACAAGTTCCGCACCTTGGGGACCTCGGCCGCCGCGGGATTCCGTCCGGTTTGATGGGGATCAGCCCAGCAGGCCCAAGCGGGCGGCGATGGTTTCGGGATCACCCGACACGAACAGGCGTTTCAGGCGTGACGATGCGCCTGCGCTGACCTGGACCGAACCGGGGGCGACGCCCAACAGCGCGGCGACGACGGCGCACACGGCCTGATTGGCTTTACCGTCCTCGGGCGGTTCGCTGACGGCGATCCGCAATCGCGGCCCGTCCGCCGACTCGACGACCCCCAGCACGCCGGGCTTGCGCGCACGCGGCTGCACCTTGACCGCGAGCCGGACGCCGTCCCCGGTGCTGGACCAGAACGCCGCCGCGGCCGGCGCGGTCACACCAGCCGAGCCTGCCGCACCGCCGCCTTGATGAAGTCGGCGAAGAGCGGGTGCGGATCGAACGGCTTCGACTTCAGTTCCGGATGATACTGGACGCCGACGAACCAGGAATGGCCCGGCAGCTCGATGATTTCCGGCAGCACCCCGTCCGGCGACATGCCGGAGAACCGCAGGCCCGTCGCCTCCAGCCTTTCGCGGTAGTTGACGTTGACCTCATACCGGTGCCGGTGCCGTTCGTGGATCAGGTCCGCGCCGCCATAGATCGAGCGGACCAGGCTGTCCTCCCCCAGCACCGCCGGATAGGCGCCCAGGCGCATCGTGCCGCCCTTGTCGTCGTCGGCGGTCCGCATCTCGACCGAATTGCCGCGCGACCATTCCGTCAGCAGGCCGACGACCGGCGTGTCGCAAGGCCCGAACTCGGTCGAGGAGGCGTCGTGCAGCCCCGCCAGGTTGCGCGCGGCTTCGATCACCGCCATCTGCATGCCGAAGCAGATGCCGAAGAACGGCACGTTGCGTTCGCGGGCGAAACGGACTGCCTCGATCTTGCCGGGCGTGCCGCGTTCGCCGAAGCCGCCGGGGACCAGGATGCCGTGCACGTCCTCCAGCCGCTGGACGGCGTCGGGCTGCTCGAAGATTTCGCTGTCCACCCAATCCAGCCGGACCTTCACCCGGTTGGCGATGCCGCCGTGCGACAGGGCCTCGCCCAGCGATTTATAGCTGTCGAGCAGGTTGGTGTATTTTCCAACCACCGCGATCCGCACCTCGCCTTCCGGCGTGCGGATCGTGTTCAGGATGCGCCGCCAGCGGGTCAGGTCGGGTTCGTCGTCGTGCGGCAGGCCAAAATGGCGCAGCACCTCGCGGTCCATGCCTTCCTGGTGATAGGCGATCGGCACCTGGTAGATCGTATCGACATCCAGGGCCGGAATGACCGCCTGCGCCCGGACGTTGCAGAACAGCGCGATCTTGCGCCGTTCGTTGTCGGGGATGGGCCGATCGCAGCGGCACAGCAGCATCTGCGGCTGGATGCCGACATTCAGCAGTTCCTTCACCGAATGCTGGGTCGGCTTGGTCTTCAGCTCCCCGGCGGACGGGATATAGGGCACCAGCGTCAGGTGCACGAACATCGACGCGCTCGGCCCCAGTTCGTTGCTGAGCTGGCGGATGGCTTCCAGGAAGGGCAGGCTTTCGATGTCGCCGACGGTGCCGCCGATCTCCACCAGCACGAAGTCGAAGGCCGCGGTCTCCCGCTGCACCGCTTCCTTGATGGCGTCGGTGATGTGCGGAATGACCTGCACCGTGGCGCCGAGATAGTCGCCCCGCCGCTCCTTGGCGATGACGTCGCGGTAGATGCGCCCGGTGGTGGCGTTGTCGAGCTGTGTCGCATGCACGCCGGTAAAACGTTCGTAGTGCCCGAGGTCCAGGTCCGTTTCGGCGCCGTCGTCGGTGACGAACACCTCCCCGTGCTGGTAGGGGCTCATGGTGCCGGGATCGACGTTCAGATACGGATCGAGCTTCCTCAGTTTGACCGAGTAGCCGCGCGCCTGCAGCAGCGCGCCAAGCGCGGCCGCGGCGATGCCTTTACCCAAAGAGGAGACCACGCCGCCAGTGATGAACACATATCGCGTCATGGGCGACCTTTATAGCGAGCCGAATCGGGGCGGGGGAAGCCCGCCCTGAGCAACACAAACATGCGAAGGACGATCAGTTCTTGGGTGCGGATGGTTCCGGCGCCGGCGACTTGGCGCTGGGCGGCGCCGTCGTCGTCGCGCTTCCGGTCGGGGCGGCCGCCGGCGCAGACGTCGCGGGGGCCGGCGCCGCAGGGGCCGGAACGGCCGGCGCGGGTGCGGGCGCGGGGGTTGCCGCCGGGGCTGGCGCGGGTGCCGGGGCCGATGTCGAGTTCGGCGCGGGTGTGGAGGGCGTCGGCGCCGGAACGGCGGGAGCCGTCGCCCCCGCCGGGGCTGGCGCCGGCGGGGTTGCCGGTGTCGCCGGCGCGCTGGTGGCGGGAAGATTGTCCAGGATCGACCGATGCACGCCGTTGCCCTTGTTCAGCATCGCCAGCAGCATCGACAGCGCCATGAAGACGATCGCCAGGATCGCCGTCGTCCGCGTCAGCAGGTTCGCCGTCCCGCGCCCCGACATGAACGACCCCATGCCCTGCGAGGTGCCGATGCCCAGTCCGCCGCCCTCGCTGCGCTGGATCAGCACGACGCCGATCAGCAGAAGGGTCACGAACAGGTGGACGATCAACAGGACGGTGCTCAACGCGGGGAACCTTCAAACCGTGGCGGCGGCTTCGGAAGCCGGGACGCAGGACGGGGCGCGCCGCCCAAGGTCGTTCGGCGGCACGCCCGACGCGCGCCTCTTAGCCGGACACGGCGGCGCGGGCAATCGCCAGAAAATCATCGGCCTTCAGGCTCGCTCCCCCGACCAGAGCGCCCCCCACCTCCGGGAGCGCCAGAAGCGAGCCGGCATTGGCCGGCCGGACCGATCCGCCATAGAGGATGCGCACCCCTGCCCCGGCCGCGCCCAGCAGGCGCAGAAGCTCCCGGCGGATGCAGCCATGCATGGCCTCGACATCGGCCTCGGTCGCAGTCTTGCCGGTGCCGATCGCCCAGACCGGCTCATAGGCGACAACGCCGGGAAACGGCGTCGGCAGACTGCCCGCAAGCTGGCCCGCGACCACGCTCTGCTCTTCTCCCACCGACCGGTGGGCTTCGGTCTCACCGACGCAGACGATGGGGGTCAGGCCGGCCTCGATCGCCGCCACGGTCTTCGCGCGCACCTGGGCGTCGGTCTCGTGATGGTCGTGCCGCCGTTCGGAGTGCCCGAGGATCACGAACGTCGCGCCCGCGTCGCGCAGCATGGGGGCCGCGATGTCCCCGGTATGGGCGCCCTGCTTGGCGGCATGGCAATCCTGGCCGCCGACCGCGACCGGCGTGCCTTTCAACGCCGCGGCCACCGCCGCCACGTGCAGCGCCGTCGGGCAGACCAGCAGCTCGGCCGCGATCCCGCCCGCCCCGGCCGCGACCCCTTCGGCGAGGGCCACTGCCTCCCGCATCAGGCAGTGCATTTTCCAGTTGCCGGCGATCAGTTGGCGCATGTCCGTTTCCCGTCTGAGAGTCTTGCCTGGCGTCTGCCACCTGGCGTCTTCCGCCCGGTATGTCCCGCTTGTTACGTCCCGCGTGGCACACACCACCTGGCATCCGCCGTCCGGCGCCCGGACCAGCCGCCCGTGATGGCGCGGTCCGGACGGATTACGCTTCGTTTATCGGGCGGGACGCCTGCGTCAAGCCTCGGTTGCGAAGACCGCTGGCCTTGTGACCGCCACCCGCCTATACGGGCGCCCTGTCCGTTCATGCAGGGACCGCACGGGTCGAATGATCTCCTCTCTACGCCGCCTGACCGAGTCCTGGCCCGCCCGTATCTTCTTTGGAATCACGGCGATCGCCTTCATCGGCTGGGGCATCGGCGGCAATCTGGGCCAGCTTCTGGGCGGGCAGCCGACATGGGTCGCCAAAGTGGACGGGGAGACGATCGACATCCCCGCCTTCCAGGCCCAGTTCCAGCGCGCCGTGGCCACGGCCTCGGCCAAGCTGCAGCCGGGCCAGGACATCGGCACCGACCAGCGCCGCCAGATCGGCGAGGAGACGCTGAACCAGATGATCGGCGAAGCCGTGATGACGCACGAGCTCAGCCGCCTGCGCGTCGTCACCCCGAACGCGGCGCTGCTGGCGGCGGTCCAGGGCATGCCTGCCTTCCAGAACAAGGCCGGGCAGTTCGACAAGGCACAGTTCGAGACCATCCTGCAGAGGAACGGCTTCACCGAGGACCGCTTCCTGAACGTGCTGCGCGCCGATGTCGCGCAGCGCCAGTTGCTGTCGGCCGTGGACAGCAACGTCGCCGCCCCGGATACCGAGGTGAAGGCGCTGTATGAGACGGAGTTCGAGAAGCGGTCCGTCGACATGGCGGACTTCCCGCTTTCGGCCGCGCCGGAGCCGGCCGCGCCGGCCGATTCGGTGCTGCATCGCTGGTACGACAACCATCCCGACCTCTATCGCACCCCGGAATACCGCCGCATCAAGGCGGTGGAGCTGTCGCCCGAATCGCTCGCCTCGGAGATCAAGGTCACCGACGACGAACTGCACGCCTATTACGACCAGCACAACTCCGAGTTCGTCACCCAGCCGCTCCGTTCGGCGCAGGTGATCTCGGCGCCGGATGAGGCCAAGGCGCAGGCGCTGGCCACCAAGTGGCGCGGCGGCGCGGACTGGGCCGCGATGCAGCAGGCGGCGCAGGCCGGCGGGGCCAGCGCGATCGAGCAGGACAACGCGACGCCGGTGCAGTTCCCCGATCCGGACCTGGCGAAGGCGGTGTTCTCCGCCACCGCCGTCAACGCCGTCTCCGACCCGGTCAAGGGCGCGCTGGGCTGGTTCGTGGTCAAGGTGACCAAGATCGTCGCCGGCGGGGAGACCACGTTCGACCAGGCCAAGGACACGATCCGCAACCGCGTCGTGGCCGGCAAGGCCACCGACCTTCTGTATGAGCGGGCGAACAAGGTCGACCAGCTCCTGGGCAACGGGGCGTCGCTGGACGACCTGCCCGGCGATCTGGGCCTGGTGGGCGTCACCGGCACGCTGGACGCCGACGGCAATACCGAAACCGGCACGCCCGCCCCGATCCCCGGCCCGGCGGCCCTGCGCGCGGCGATCGTGAAGGCCGCCTTCGACACCCAGCCCAATACGCAGCCGGAACTGACCGAAGTGCCCACGCCCTCCAACGGCGCCTCGGCCTATTACGCGCTGGTGGTGGAGGCGGTGACGCCGCCCGGCACGAAACCCTATGACGCGGTGAAGGACAGCGTGCTGGCGGACTGGAAGGACGACCAGCGGCGGCGGGCGGAGAATGTCGCGGCGACCGCGATGATGACCGCGGTGCAGGGCGGCAAGTCGTTCTCCGACGCCGCCACCGTGGCCGGCGTCACCCCTCACCTCTCGCCGCTGCTGACCCGGGACGGCAGCGACCCGTCGGTCCCGCCCACCCTGGTGCGGGTGATGTTCGGCCTGAAGCCGCACGAAGCGACGATGGTGGAAACCGCCAACGGCTTCGTCGTCGCGCAACTGGTGGAGGTCCGGAAGCCGGACGCCGCCAAGGACAAGGCGGGATATGAGGAAGCCCGGTCCGCCGTCGCCCGCTCCATCGGCAACGACGTCGGCACCGTCTTCGCCCAGGCGCTGCGCGAGCGGGCCAATCCCCGGATCAACCAGCGCAACTTCGACAACGTTGTACAGCCGCATTAAAGAGGAACCATGAACGCGCACGCCTCACCCGGTTTCGTCGCCTTCCGGTCTGCCTATGAGCAGGGACGCGGCCACCTGGTCTGGCGCAAGACCGTCGCCGACCTGGAGACGCCGGTCGCCGCGTTCCTGAAGCTTGCGCACGGGCAACCGAACGCCTTCCTGCTGGAAAGCGTGGAGGGTGGGGCGGCGCGCGGCCGCTATTCCATCATCGGCATGCGGCCCGACCTCGTATGGCGCTGCGTGGACGGCAGGGCTTCGGTGAACCGCCACGCGCTGTCGGCGCCGCATGCGTTCGTGGCGGAGGCGAAGGCGCCGCTGGAGAGCCTGCGCGGCCTGATCCAGGAGACCCGGCTGGACGTGCCGGCGCATCTGCCGCCGATGGCCGGCGGGCTGGTCGGCTACCTGGGCTACGACATGGTCCGGCAGATGGAAAAGCTGCCGGAGAAGAACCGCGACGTGATCGGGGTGCCGGAAGGCATCATGATGCGTCCGACGCTGTTCGCCATCTTCGACAACGTCAACGATGAGCTGTCGCTGGTCACGCCGGTCTATCCGACCGGCGACGCGACGGCCGAGATCGCGTGGGAGCGTGCGCAACACCGGCTGGACGACGCCGAGGCGGCGCTGCAAAGGCCCCTGCCCCACCCGCCGCCGCCGGTGATGCTGCCCGACCCGCCGGCCCCGTCGTCGAATGTCTCGAAAGAGGACTTCCTGGCGGCCGTGGCACGCTGCAAGGAGTACATCGCCGCCGGCGACGCATTCCAGATCGTGCTGTCGCAGCGCTTCTCGGTGCCGTTCGCCTTGCCGCCGTTCAGCCTGTACCGCGCGCTGCGGCGGATCAACCCGGCGCCGTTCCTGTTCTTCCTGGATTTCGGCGGGTTCCAGATCATCGGCTCCTCGCCCGAGGTGCTGGTGCGGCTGCGCGACGGGATGGTGACGATCCGTCCCCTG
The DNA here is from genome assembly GCF_035548235.1 of Rhodopila sp. Lineage (GTDB taxonomy): Bacteria > Pseudomonadota > Alphaproteobacteria > Acetobacterales > Acetobacteraceae > Rhodopila. The sequence goes on along the minus strand of NZ_DASZTJ010000251.1, from coordinate 118 downwards.
GCGGGCACGCGGCGCCGTGGCGCGACGCACGAGGAAGACCAGGCGCTGGAGCAGGAGCTATTGGCCGATCCCAAGGAACGGGCCGAGCACCTGATGCTGCTGGACCTGGGCCGCAACG
>NZ_DASZTJ010000250.1:0-9115 GCF_035548235.1 Rhodopila sp. | reverse complement strand
CGTGCCGGTCCCGTCATGGCGGGCGAAGGCCCGCCATCCATGCCTGATCCCTGTATCGACGCCGTTCAGGCGTGGACGGTGGCCCTTCGGCCGCCATGACGAAGAAGCGCCGGCGCCCGAGCCGGGGCCGGGGATCAGTACCCTCGCATCCCCTGGCTCTGGGTTTCCTTCGCGTCGAAATTGCACTCGACCGAAATGCCGTCCGGGTCCAGGTAGAACAACTGCGTCATGTTCAGCCGCGGCAGCACGCGTTCCTCATACTTGATCCCGTGCGACTTCAGGTTTTCCCGCATCGCCTTCAACCCTTCGCAGTTGAACGCGATATGGTCGAGCCGTCCGGTGGACGCCGGATAGGACGGGCCGTCGGGGATCTGCGGGTCCTCGGCACGGTAGCCGATCAGGTGGACCGTCGGGATGTCGCCGCAATACATCCAGTAGCCGGGGAAGGGCAGCGGCGGGCGTTCGCCGACGGTCAGGCCGACGATGTCCTTGTAGAAGTCCTTGGTGCGTTCCAGGTCGCGGACCCGGATCGTGTAATGGTTCAGCGTCAAGGCGGGCATGGGGGCGGCTCCTTTGGCTAGAATTGGTTTTCGGCCGGCATGCCGAACATGATCTGTCCGACCGATTCGTAGTGCAACTGGCGGCCCTGCGATTGCTGGCTGACGGTGTGCATGTCGCGCAGCCGCCGCTCGAACGGCTGGTCCTCGAACACCGCGGCTGATCCGGCGGCGTGGAACAGGGTGTTCACCGCCTCCCGCGCCTGGTTGATCGCCCAGGTGCTGCACAGCCGCAGCATGGCGCGCTGCCGGTCAGTCATCTCCCCATGCGCGATCACGTGGTCCCATGCTTCATCGAACGTCTTGTGCAGGAAAGCCCGGGCGGAATGCCATCTTGCCTCGGATTGGGCGAGCTGGGACTGGACGACGTTATTCTCCCGCATCGGTCGTCCGGCCCCGCGGGAGACCTTGTTCGCCGGCAGCTCCAGGAACGCGTCGATCAGGCCGCGGGCGATGCCCAGGCCCACGCCGGCGAAGCCGACGGAATAGAGCTGGTTGCTGGTGAAACGATAAAGCGGCCCAGCCTCCCGCCGGTCGCGCGGGTCGTCGCGGCGCATCGTATGGTCGGCCGGCACGAACAGATCGGTCACGGAATATTGGTTCGACGCCGTCCCGCGCAGGCCCAGCGTGTGCCAGATATCCGTCATGACGGCGCCGGTCTTCGGAAACAGCATCGTGCGCGTTTCCTTCGATCCTTTCACCTTCATATGCGCGCCCAGCCAGGTCGCGTTCTGCGACCCCGAGGCGAAGCGCCAGGTGCCGGAGATGCAATAGCCGCCGTCCACCGGTTCCGCCTCGAACGGCGCGCCCGGCGGTCCCCAGGCGAGGATTCCGTCAGGCGACCCGAACATCTCCCGCGCGATCGCGGGGGCCAGGTAGGCCGCGCTCATGGAGCATCCGTTGCCCTGGCAGACGATCCAGCCGACCGACCCGTCCGCCGCCGCCAGCGCCTCGGTGACCTGCGAGAAGTCCGACGGCTTCATCTCCAGCCCGCCCATCGACCGCGGCTGCAGCATCCGGAAGAAATCGCCATCCTTCAGCGCGGTGACGATGTCCGGCGTCACCTCCCGCCGCTTGTTGATTTCGGGCGCCTCTTTCTCCAGCAGCGGCTGGAGTCCGCGGGCCTTCAGAATCTGCGGGTGGGGATCGGACATCCTGGCGCCTTCGCTATTTATTGGTTGCAGGGTTCAATGGTTTCCGGATTTTGGCAAGCGCGGGCCGGCTTTGGTCCTCGTCTTCCAGCGTTCGGTCGATCTGCGTGAGCGAACGCTTGCCGGTCTCGAAGCCGAAGAACAGGAAGGCGCAGCCGCACAGCAGCATCCAGGCGGTGAAATAAGTGAAGGCGGGGCCGATGGCGTTCAGCGTGGCCTTGGGGGTGATGATGTTGGAAGAGCCGACGATCACCGACAGGCCAAGGGGACCGATGATCTTGCCCAGGCCGCCGAAGCCGTAGGCGGCGCCCATGCCTGTGGTGCGCAGGCGGGTTGGCCAGACCTCGGCCAAATAGGGGCCGATGACGGCGAACCCGCCGTCGAAGAAGAAATAGCCGGCAACGATGCAAGCCCAGAACAACGAGATGGTGCCCAGGTAGTCGTTGTGCAGGTAGCCGGCGGCGGCCACCGCGCAGGCGCCGCCGAAGCCCACCAGCATGCCGGCGTTGCGGCGCCCGATCGCGTCCGCGAGCCAGGCGAAGCTGATCCGCCCCAGGACGCCCGCGCAGGTGGCCCAGATGAACAGATACGCCGCATAGGCGGGGGTCACGCCAAGCTGCAGCACGAACAGCGTCGGGGCCCAGAGGCCGATCCCGTACGATGCGGTCTGCGCGCCGATACTCGCCAGGAACGAAACCGCCAGGCTGCGTGGGTGGCGCAGCAGGTCGAGCCAGCGGGCCGGGGGCTGGCTGGCCGGCGGTGAGGTGAGCGGCAGGGTCTCCGGCGGGACTTTCAGCGCCCAGGCGACGGAGCGTCGCGCTTCCTCCACCCGCCCCTGTCCCATCAGCCAATGCGGCGATTCCGGCACCCAGGCTCGGATCACCAGCGTGAACAGCGCGGGCAGAAGGCCGACCAGGAACAGGCCGCGCCAGCCGATCGTTTCAGTCGTGAACGCCGCCAGGGAGGAGGCGATCATGACGCCGAGCGGAATGAACACGGTGACGAGGCCGCCGATGAAACCGCGCATGCGGGTTGGCACGAACTCCTGCACCAGCGGCAGGTCGACGCAGTAGAGTCCGCCGACGCCGAAGCCGACGAAGAAGCGCAGGCACGACAGGTAGACCCAGCCGTCCTCGGGGGTGAAATACAAAGCCCCGCTCGCCAGCGAGAAATTGATGATGGTCCACATGAAAACCGAGCGCCGGCCGTAAAGATCGGCGATCCGGCCCCAGATGAAGGCGCCCAGGATCGCGCCGATCCCGGACGACAGCAGGATGACCGCGGACTGGCCGAAGGTCAGGTGCCAGGGTTTGACGATGAACGGCAGGACGAAGCCGATGAGGAAATAATCGAAGAATTCCAGCATGTCGCCGGTGATTGCGGCGGCGATGATCTTGATCTGGTTGCTCGTCAGCGATTGAGCCTGGTCCAGGCGTCGGAACATGGCGGTATCTCCCTGATCCGGGCTTCGATGCCGGGTTGCGGGAAGCGTGACGGGTTTGCCCCGGCTGTCAACTTTCGGACCGGGCGCATGTGCTTGGCTGCCCCCGCCATGGCCTGGCTGGACCGGGCCGTCCGGTGCCTCGGGGGGAGGAAGGTGGCCCGATCGAGCCGGGCCATGACGGGGCAGAGGGGCGGGTCGTATTGACCCCCGCGACGCAGCTTACCCCAGCGACGACAGCGCTGCGTCCAGCCGCCGCGCCACTTCGCCGGCGAGCGGGGTGGGGGTCGCGGCGAAGCCGATGACCAGGCCCTTCATCCGCGGCGGCCCCGCGTAATACGCGGCCAGCGGCGACACCGCGAGGTCTCGTGTCCGGCAGGCCCGTGCCGCCGCGGCTTCGTCGAGGGCATCGTCGAGACGCAGCACCATGTGCAACCCGCCCGGTGCCGCCATGGGCGTGCCGAGGCGCACGGTCCGCTCGATCGCCTCCAGCAGCGCGGCACGCCGGCGTGCGTATTCGGTGCGCATGCGACGGATATGGGGGGAGAGCAGGCCGGCGCGCATGAACTCGGCCAGCGTCGCCTGGGTGAACGCGCCGGTGCCGCGATCCATCAGGGTGCGCGCGCGGACGAAGGCGGGAACGAGCGGGGGCGGGACGATCGCGAAGCCGATGCGCAGCGCCGGGGCCAGCGTCTTGCTGAAGGTCCCGCAATAGATCACGTGGCCGGCCTTATCGAGGGAGGCGAGGGGCGGCAGCGGCTTGCCCTCCCACCGGAACTCCGAGTCGCAGTCGTCTTCCAGGATCCAGGCGTTCTGACGCCGCGCCCAGTCCAGCAGGGCGAGGCGGCGGGCGATTGGCATGGCGCCACCGAGCGGAGTCGCGTGGGAGGGGGCGACCAATGCGAGGCGGGCGCGGGGTTGGATGGCCTCGGCCGTCGCGACGTCCATGCCGTCGGCATCGCTGGGCACGGGCATCAGTTCCGCGCCGGCAACGAGCAGCGCGCCGCGGCCGGCAATGTAGCCAGGGTCCTCGACCCAGGCGGGGTCGCCGGGATCCAGCAGCAGGTCGGCGGCGGTGCGCAGCGCCTGCTGGGTGCCGGCGGTGACGACGATGCAGCCGGGATCGGCGACGAGGCCGCGCGTTGCGGCGAGATGCGCGGCGATCTGCTCGCGCAGCACCAGCAGCCCTTGCGGCGGCGGGTAGCTGGCGAGTTCGCCGGCAAGGGGCTTCAGCACCCGGTTGGCGCAGCGTGCCCAGTCCTTGATCGGAAACAGGTCGGGCGCCGGCAGCCCGCCGGCCAGCAGCAGCCCGAGGGCAGGATCGCGCGCCGTGGCCGTCGCCTGGGTCGCGGCGAGGCGCTTGCCGCGGGCGGACAGGGCGGCGGCGGCGAAGCGCGGCGGTTCGGCGGGGGCGGGCACCTGGTCCGGCAGGTCACCGGCGACATAGGTGCCGCTGCCGATGCGCCCGCGGACGTAACCCTCGGCGGCGAGGCGTTCATAGGCGAGGACGATGGTCTGGCGGGCCACTCCCAACTCACGGGCGAGCGCGCGGCTGGGCGGCAGGCGGCCGCCGGCGGGCAGGGTGCCGGTCAGGATGCTCTGGCGAAGATGGTCGAAGACGGCGCTTTGGCGTGTTTGGTCTGGCGAGAGCATGGCGACGTGCCCGGTGAGAGCAGTCCAATCCGGGGACGGTAGACCCGTTGGGGGATGGGGGCAATGTTTGGGGCCGTTTCGTTACGGCCGGGCTTGTCCGGGCGCCCGGCGCTTCAACAGCGGTGGCAGGGAACGCACAAGCTCCACCACGAGGAGCGGCCCCGCATGGTCGCCAGCTTCGGCCTCAGGGGGGAGGGGCCCGTACACGCGTAATCGCGACGAAGGGAGGCCCCTCGCCGCGGTCTTGACGGCCTTCGGATGGATGGGGCTGTTAGAAGCCCTCGCGCTCCAGCCGCTTGCGTTCCAGCTTACGGGCGCGCCGCACGGCTTCCGCCGCTTCGCGGGCACGACGCTCGGACGGCTTCTCATAGTGCCGCCGCAGCTTCATTTCGCGGAAAATCCCCTCCCGCTGCATCTTCTTCTTGAGCGCCTTCAGCGCCTGATCGACATTATTGTCACGCACGAGGACTTGCACTTGGCCGCCAACTCCTTCCGCTGGGGCACCCGATCAGGGTGCGAAAAAACATCCGCGGCCGGGCATTCCGGCGCGGGGGATGGCGCTATACCATGGCGGCGGGTACTTACAAGCCCAAATCACGTCGGCGCGGCGGAGACCGCGCGCTCACGACATCGAGAGACTGCATGGCGCTTCTGAAAATCGCCCGTATGGGCCATCCGGTGCTGATCCGCAAATGCGACCCGGTCGCCGACCCCGGTGCGCCGGAGATCCGCCGGCTGGTGGACGACATGATGGAAACGATGATGGACGCGCCGGGCGTCGGCCTCGCCGCGCCGCAGGTCTTCGCGCCGCTGCGCCTGTTCGTCTTCCGCGTGCCGGGCGGCCGGGCAAGCCTGGACCCGGACGACACCGAACAGGACAACACGGTGCTGATCAACCCCGAGGTCGAGCTGATCGGCGAGGAGCGGGTGGTGGGCTGGGAAGGCTGCCTGTCGATCCCCGGCCTGCGCGCCGTCGTGCCCCGGGCCAAGCGCATCCGCTATCGCGGCACCGACTGCGACGGCAACGTCATCGCGCGCGAGGCCAGCGGCTTCCATGCGCGGGTCGTCCAGCACGAGTACGACCACCTGGACGGCATCCTCTACCCCATGCGGCTGACCGATTTCCGCTATTTCGGCTTCACCGAGGAACTCGAACGCGCGCAGGAGCAGGCCCCATGATCGAACCCCCCGAGCGGCTGGCGGAACGCGACCACGCGATCGAGGCAATGCTGCCGAACGTCCCGTTCGACGGCTGGACGAAACGGGCGCTGAAGGCCGGCCTGCGCTCTGCCAGGATGCCGGAGGAGGAGGCCGACCTGCTGTTCCCCCTGGGCACGGTCGACATGATCGCGACGTTCTGCGACCTGGCCGACCGGCGGATGGAGGAGGCGGCGAAGGCGATCGGGGAAACCCGGCTGACGAAGCGGGTCCGCGCGGTGATCGCGCTGCGCCTGGCGCAGAACCGACCGCACAAGGAGGCGATCCGCCGCGCCCTGGCGGTGCTGGCGCTGCCGGTGAACAGCCGCGCGTCGGCGGCCATGCTGGCGCGGACGGTGGACGCGATCCTGCACGCGGCCGGCGACCGCTCGGCCGACTTCAGTTGGTACACCAAGCGGGCGATCCTGGCCGGCGTCTACAGCGCCACCATCCTGTTCTGGCTGCGCGATTCGTCCGAGGAGAACGAGGCGACGCTGGCGTTCCTGGACCGCCGCCTGGCCGGCATCGGCCGGATCGGCCGGCTGCGCCGGCGCGTCGACCGCCTGGCGGAGCGGCTGCCCGCCCTGCCGAAACCGCGTTTGCCCTTCGCGAATGGGTGACGTGAATGGGTGACACTGCGAGCCCGACACTCTATCTGTGCGCCATTCCCCTGACCCAGATAAACGGTAGATGACCGACACCCCCATCGAGCGGATCCGCAACTTCTCCATCATCGCGCATATCGACCATGGGAAATCCACCCTGGCCGATCGGCTGATCCAGTACACCGGCGCGCTGTCCGCGCGCGAAATGACCTCCCAGGTGCTGGACAACATGGAATTGGAGAAGGAGCGCGGGATCACCATCAAGGCGCAGACCGTCCGGCTGCATTACAAGGCCAAGGACGGGCTGGACTACCAGCTCAACCTGATGGACACGCCCGGCCACGTGGACTTCGCGTATGAGGTCAGCCGCAGCCTGGCCGCCTGCGAGGGCAGCCTGCTGGTGGTCGACGCGTCCCAGGGCGTGGAGGCGCAGACGCTGGCCAATGTCTACCAGGCGATCGACGCGAACCACGAGATCGTGCCGATCCTGAACAAGATCGACCTGCCCGCGGCCGAACCGGAACGGGTGAAGCAGCAGATCGAGGACGTGATCGGCCTGGACGCCTCCGACGCCGTGGAGATCAGCGCCAAGACCGGCCTGAACATCGAGGGCGTGCTGGAGGCGCTGGTCACCCGCTTGCCGTCGCCCAAGGGCAATGCCGACGCACCGCTGAAGGCGCTGCTGGTGGATAGCTGGTACGACCAGTACCTGGGCGTGGTCATCCTGGTGCGGATCAAGGACGGGCGGCTGAAGCGCGGCCAGCGCATCCGGATGATGTCCACGGGCGCCGTCCACAATGTCGAGCAGGTGGGCGTGTTCACGCCGAAAATGGTCACGGTCGACGACCTGGGGCCGGGCGAGATGGGTTACCTGACCGCCGCGATCAAGACGGTGGCGGACTGCAATGTCGGCGACACGATCACCGACGACCGCGCGCCCGCGGCCGAACCGCTGCCGGGGTTCAAGCCGTCCGTGCCGGTGGTATGGTGCGGCCTGTATCCGATCGACGCCGACGATTTCGAGAAGCTGCGCGACAGCCTGGCGAAGCTGCGGCTGAACGATGCCTCGTTCCATTACGAGCCGGAGACGTCGGCGGCGCTGGGATTTGGTTTCCGCTGCGGCTTCCTGGGGCTTCTGCACCTGGAGATCATCCAGGAACGCCTGTCGCGGGAGTTCGACCTCGACCTGATCGCGACGGCGCCGTCGGTGGTCTATCATGTGTTCAAAACGAACGGGCAGATGCAGGAACTGCACAATCCGGTCGACATGCCCGACGGATCGGTGATCGACCATATCGAGGAACCGTGGATCAAGGCCACGATCATGGTGCCGGACGAATATCTGGGCAGCGTGCTGCAGCTTTGTTCGGAGCGCCGCGGCCAGCAGGTCGACCTGACCTATGTCGGCAACCGGGCGATGGCGGTGTACCGGATCCCGCTGAACGAGGTGGTGTTCGATTTCTACGACCGGCTGAAATCGGTCTCCCGCGGCTATGCCAGCTTCGATTACCAGATGGACGGGTATGCCGAGAGCGATCTGGTCCGCATCTCCATCCTGGTGAACGGCGACGCGGTCGACGCGCTGTCCTTCATCGCCCATCGCGCCGCTGCCGAAACCCGGGGGCGGGCGATCTGCGCCAGGCTGAAGGACCTGATCCCCAAGCAGTTGTTCAAGATCGCGATCCAGGCGGCGATCGGCGGACGGGTGGTTGCGCGCGAGACGATCAGCGCCCTGTCGAAGGACGTGACCGCGAAGTGCTATGGCGGCGACATCACCCGCAAGCGCAAGCTGTTGGAGAAGCAGAAGGAAGGCAAGAAGCGGATGCGCCAGTTCGGCAAGGTGGAAATCCCCCAGTCCGCCTTCCTGGCCGCGCTGAAGATGGACGCCTGACCGTTCGTCTGGTTTGGTCCTCTCCTGACCGAAAGGGGTCTGACCAGGGGAGGGGACCATGCCGTTGCACGTCGAACGCTTCCAGCCGGAGGGGATGAATGTCCGCATCATGGCGGGCCAGCCGGCTTACTCGCATGTCGTGACCGTCAGCGGCACCGGGACGCTGGTGTTCATCGCCGGGCAACTGGCGCGCGACATCGACGGCAACTGCGTCGGCGTGGGCGACATGCGGGCGCAGATGGAGCAGACCTTCGCCAACCTGACGCGCTGCCTGGAGGCGGCGGGCGCCACCTGGGCGGACGTGGTGAAGACCAACACATACGTCACGAACTACGACGAATACGCGAAATGCGCCGATGTGCGGGCGCGGTATTTCGGCATCGCCACGCCGACGAGCACGACGGTGGTGGTGTCCCGGCTCGCGGGGCCGGATTTCATGATCGAGATCGAGGCGGTCGCGGCGGTGAACGGGTAGGCGGGTCCAAATTACGGTTGCACTATCGCGGCGGTCTGCTATGCCTCCCGCCCTGCGTTTGGAGAGATGGCCGAGCGGCTTAAGGCGCACGCTTGGAAAGCGTGTGTACGTGCAAGCGTACCGTGGGTTCGAATCCCACTCTCTC
>NZ_DASZTJ010000249.1:0-12801 GCF_035548235.1 Rhodopila sp. | reverse complement strand
CGAGTTCCGCGAAGACCGCTTCCAGTTCGGCTTCCTCAGGCTGCGCCGATCGCAGGACGGAGCGGCTGAACTCGGCGCGAAGCTGGGCGGCCATCAGGCCCTCGGCGCACAGCACGCCCGGCGCGGACGGGACCAGGACGGTGCCGATATCCAGCGCTTCGGCCAGCGCGCAGGCGTGCAGCGGACCGGCGCCGCCGAAGCCCATCAGGGCGAAGTCGCGCGGATCGTGCCCGCGCTCGACCGAGATGATCCGGATGGCGCCGATCATGTTGCCGTTGGCGATGGCCAGGATCCCCCGCGCCGCTTCATGCAGCGGCAGGCCCAGCGGTCCGGCGACATGCGTCTCGATCGCCGTCCGGGATCTCCCGGCGTCCAGCTTCATCCCGCCGCCCAGCAGGCTGCCGGGCAGATGGCCCAGCACCAGGTGCGCATCGGTGACCGTCGGCCGATCCCCGCCCAGCCCATAGCACGCGGGACCCGGCCGAGCGCCGGCGGACGCCGGGCCGACGATCCGGGCCCCGCGCTCGATCTGGGCCAAGGAGCCGCCTCCGGCGCCGATCGTCACCATGTCGACCATCGGCAAGGGCAGCGGCCATTCCCCTACGCGCCCGCGATGCGTCAGGTCGATCCGGCCGTCACGCATCAGGCAGATATCTGCGCTGGTGCCGCCGATATCGACGGTGATCAGGTTGCGGAACCCGGCCGCGGCGGCGGCATCCCGCGCGCCGATCACGCCGGCTGCCGGCCCCGACAGCGCCGTCACCGCCGGTGCCCGCCGGATCGCCCCCGCCCCGGCCACGCCGCCGTTCGACTGCATCAGCAGCAGCGGCGCCTTGATCCCCGCCCCGTTCAGTCTCTCCTGCAAGCGGGCGACATAGGTGGAGACGGCGGGCATGATCCGCGCGTTGAGGATCGTGGTGATGCTGCGCTCGAACTCGCGGACGACGGGCAGCACGTCGACCGAGGCGGTAACGGCCACCCCCGGCAGTTCGCCCCGCAGCCGTTCGGCGACCAAGCGTTCATGGGCGGGGTTCGAGAAGGAATGCAGCAGGCAGACCGCTACCGCCTCGGCCCCCAGATGGCGGCAGCGTTCGGCGACGGCGACGATGTCGGCGTCCTGGACCGGGCGCAGGACAGTGCCGTCGGCGGCGATCCGCTCATCCAACTCCAGCACCCGGCGCGGCGGCACGGGGCGTTGCGGCTTGATCCAGGCATACAGGTTGGCGGCGCGCGGGATGTCCTGCCGGCCGATCTCCACGACGTGGCGGAACCCCTTGGTGGCGACCAGGACGGTGTGTGCGCCCTTGCCCTCCAGGATCAGGTTGGTCGCCACCGTCGTCCCGTGCAGCACCCGCCCTACCTGGTCCGGCCGGGCATGGGCGGTATCGAGCACCATGCGCACGCCGGTCAGGAAACCCTCGGACGGGTCATGCGGCGTGCTGGGGGTCTTGGCGCGCAGCACGCGGGCGTTGGCGGGGTCGGCCAGGGTGATGTCGGTGAATGTGCCGCCGATATCGACGGCAATCACCAAGGGCGCGGCGTCAGGCGAGCGCATCGACATAGCCTCCCCGATGGAAGGCCTTGACCGAGGGCCGGTCGGCGCGGTGTGCGTCGGTCGCAGGCCGGTCCACCGTTTCGCCGCGGATCACCACGCCGTATTCCGCCAGCGCCGCCTCGGCCGACACGAACCCGTCCAGAACGTCCAGCAGCACCTGGTCGGCGGGGCGGTCATAGGGATGGCCGTACCCGCCGCCTCCGCCCGTGGACAGGCGCAGGATGTCGCCCCGGTGCAAGATGTTGCCGTCGGACAGGGGCTTCAGGCGTCGTTCCTGCGGCGTGCCGGGATTGACCACCGCGCTGCCGCTGCCGCCGTTCCTGCCGCCCGCCGTGCCCCAGGGCGGGTAATCGACGCTGTCGATGCGCATGGACAGCATCGCAGTCTCGGCCATGACCTCGTATTCCCGGACCAGGCCGCAGCCGCCGCGATAACGGCCGGGCCCGCCGCTGTCGCAATGGATGCCGTAGCCCAGCAGGCGGACGGGGTAGTTCAGCTCCAGGAACTCGACCGGGTAGTTTTCCTGTGCAACGAAATAGACCGCGTCCAGGCCGTCGGCGTCGGGGCGGGCGCCGTATCCGACGCCGACGCCGTCCGACATCAGGAAGGTGTGGCCCTGGTGGACGCCGCGCAGCAGGATGATGACATAGGCGGAATGAGATGCCGGCGCCTTGCCGCCGGCGACATTCACCAGCCCGTTCAGGGCCGCGAGCATGCGCATCATCGTCAATCCGCGCAGGCCCAGGGGCGCAGGAAAGCGCGGCGCCAGAAGGGATCCTTCGCGCAGCTTCACTTCGTCGATTGCCTGCGCCCCGCCGGCGTTGCAGACATGCGACGCATCGCCGCCGAGGAAGAACAGCCCCAGCGCGGTGCCCGGCATGTGGGGATTCATCAGGTAGTTCACCGGCCCCATAGCCTGGTCGTCGGTCGCCGTCGTATCGAGACTAAAACGGTCATCTGCCGAGCGGGTCATTGTCAGCCGCATCTTGAACGGGCCGTTGCCATGGCCGTCGGAGTCGATCGCATCGGTGAAACTATGGCTGCCGACGGGGAAGGTCTCGCGCAGGCTGTGACGCACATGGGTCTCGGTGCGTGCGAGCAACTGGCGGAAGGCGTCGGCGACGACCGGCGCACCGAAGCGTCGCAGGATTTCCGCCAGGCGGCGCACGCCCGTCTCCACGCTCGCCATCAACGCGCTGGTGTCGCCGCGGCTTTGTTCCGGAAAGCGGGAGTTGCGGTGGAAGAGGTTCAGCACCGCGTCGTTTGTTACGCCCGCATCGATCAGTTTCGTGGGCGGGACGATGATGCCTTCCTGGAAGATGTCGGTGGCGTCGGGACTGATCGATCCGGGACGCAGCCCGCCGATATCGGCGAAATGCGCCCAGCCCATGACGAAGGCGCTGAGGGCGCCGTCATGGAACACCGGCGCCAGGAACACCTGGTCGTTGCTGTGCGACACCGCGCCGCGGGAGGCGTAGCAGTCGCTGAACCAGTAGAGGTCGCCGTCCCGCATCGTCTCTGCCGGGAAGGCCGCGAACACCGGCGCGGTGACGTCGCCGAAGATCGGCACGTTGGAGCCGACGGCCAGCCGGCCGGCCGCGTCGAAGATCGCCGTGTAGAAATCCTTTTTCTCACGGATGAAGGCCGAGATGGCGGTGCGTTCCAGCAGCGCCTCCATCTCCGCCTGCGCTGCCCGCAGGGCGCCGCGGATGATCTCCAAGGTCACGGGGTCGCACGTCATGGCTGTCCTGGCATTCGTGTTGACAGGCAAGGAGGCCCGGCGTGCGGGCGGGCTGTCAAGGTGTGAAAGGTGGCCGAACCGGAGACGACCGCCGCCGTTCCCAAGCCTCGGCCAGCAGGCACAGGATCTCGAACAGGATCGACGCACCGTTGAACGCGGTGATCGTGCCTGTGTCGAACGGCGGCGCGACCTCCACCAGGTCGCCGCCTACGAAGTCGATCCCCCGCAGCGCGCGCAGCAGGCGCAGCGCCTGCAAGACGGTGATGCCGCCCGCCTCGGGCGTACCGGTGCCAGGCGCTTCGGCGGGGTCCAGGCTGTCGATGTCATAGGACAGGTAGACCGGTCCTGAACCCACCACCCGGCGCGCTTCCTCCGCCGCGTACTGCCAGCCCTTGTCGTCGAATTCGTCCATGCCGAGGACGCGCATGCCGCTGCGCTGGGAGAAACCCCAAAGGTCCGGATCGTTGGTGGTGCCCCGTATCCCGATCTGCACCACTCGTTTCGGATCCAACAATCCTTCTTCCACCGCTCGGCGGAACGGTGCGCCGTGATGGAAGCGCGACCCCATGTAGTCGTCGCCGGTGTCGCAATGCGCGTCGATATGCACCATGCCCACCGGCGCCTTCGCGGCGACCGCCCGCAGGATCGGCAGCGTCACGGAATGATCGCCGCCGACCGACAGCGGCACCACGCCGCCAGCCACGACTTGATTGTAGAAGGCGGTGATCTCGTTATGCGCGCCGACCAGCTCGTAAGGGTGCTCGATCCAGCAATCGCCCAGGTCGCGCACCCTGGCCGTGGCAAAGGGGCGCACGCCGGTGGCGCTGCTGATCCGGCGCAGCAGCGACGACTGTTCGCGCACAGCCCGCGGCCCGTGTCGCGTCCCGCTGCGATTGGTCACGCCGCCATCAAACGGCACGCCGATGATGCCGATATCGGCATCGCCGACGGAATCAGTCGCCGGCGCGCGAAAGAACGTCGCGATGCCGGTATAGCGAGGCAATGCCTGAGGATCGTTGAAATCGGCGTAGGTACCAGGCTGCTTGATCATCATCATGCTCCGAGTCGCCCGCGATCCGGGAAATTCTACCCCCTTGCCCGCCTGTCCCGAAATGACAAACGATCCCGCCGGGACTACTGATTTGGAAACCGCAGGGAGCGCAGCACATGGCCCATATCGTCCAGACCGCCGCCGGCCGTGTCCAGGGAACGGACTTCGAGGGCGTCCTCGCCTTCAGGACCATCCCCTATGCCGCCCCGACGGGTGGGGCCAACCGCTTCCTGCCGCCGCAGCCCCTCCCCCGCTGGTCCGACGTGCTGGACTGCACCGAATTCCGCGGCAAGGCGCCCCAGGCCGGGATCGCTCCGCCGCCGCGGCCGGAGCTGGCGGAGTTCTCCGGCAAGCCGGACCCGTCGCCCGAGACCGAGGACTGCCTGACCCTGAACGTCTGGACCCCGTCCGTCGACGCGGCGCACCGCCCGGTCATGGTGTGGTTCCACGGCGGCGCGTTCAGTTGGGGCAACGCCAACGCGCCACGCGTCTGGGGGCATCGGTTGGCGCACAAGCACGATGTGGTGGTCGTGACGGTCAACCAGCGGCTGAACATATTCGGGCATCTCGACCTGTCCGCCATCGGCGGCGAGGCATATCGCCACAGCGGCAATGCCGGGACGCTCGACATGGTCGCCGCCCTCGAGTGGATCCGCGACAACATCGTCCGGTTTGGCGGCGACCCGGGGAATGTCACGATCTTCGGCGAGTCGGGCGGCGGCGCGAAAGTCTGCGTGCTGCTGACGATGCCCCGAGCGGTGGGGCTGTTTCATCGGGGGATCGTGCAGTCGGGGGCCGTGGTGCGGCTGCGGACGCCGGAGCGCGCGCAGGCGCTGACCAGCCATGTGATGCGCCAGTTGGGCGCCAGGTCGGTCGTGGATTTGCAGGCCGTTCCCGTCTCCGACCTGCTTGCCGCCATCAAGCCGGCCGAGGCGGCGCTGGGTACCTCGCCCTATCCGCTGTTCGACCGCTATGCGTTCGGCCCGGTGGTCGACGGCGACATCGTGCCGGCGCATCCGTTCGACCCGGCCGCGTCCAGCATCCAGCCGGACGTCCCGATCATCATCGGCGACATGAAGCAGGAGACGGCGAGCTACCTGGCGCCGGTCGACGCGGTCTGGAACCGTACGCTGACGCGCGAGCAGATGCTGGAGCGCCTGGCGCCGATCACCGGAGACCAGACCGGGCGGGTGGTCGAGCTGTACGACCGGCTTTTCCCCGGCCTGAACCCGTCGGAGGAACTGATCGCCATCACCAGCGACAGCAATTTCCGCATCCGCTCCTGGGTCGTGGCGCAGCGCCGTGCGGCGTTGGAGCGTGGCAAGGTGTGGATGTATTCGTTCGAATGGGAAACGCCGGTGTTCGACGGCCGCCTCGGCGCGCCGCATGCGATGGATGTGCCGTTCACCTTCAACACGCTGGACCTGACCAACGCCACGGGCGGGGCGCACGAAGCCGAGGCGCTGTCGGAAACGATGGCCGCGCTGTGGTGCGAGTTTGCCAGGATCGGCCGGCCGGAACATCCGTCGGTCCCCACCTGGCCAGCCTATGACGTGATGGAGCGGGCGACGCTGGTGCTGGATCGCGACTGCCGTATCGAGCGCGATCCCAGGGCCGAGGCGCGGCTTTTGTGGCAGGAGATCACAGGCGCAGCGTAGGCGGCATCGCGGGTTGACCCCGCCGGAACGCGGCTGTTTCCTCTCGGAAACACAACGGGGAAACCAGATCGATGATCGAAGCCGACTACGTCGTGGTGGGGGCCGGTTCGGCCGGCTGCGTCGTCGCCGCGCGCCTGAGCGAAACGGGCGCCAAGGTGCTGCTGCTGGAGGCCGGGCCGAAGGACTCGCTGCTGTGGATCCATATCCCGGCTGGCATCCTGAAGCTGCTCTACCACCCGGTGGTCAACTGGAACTACGCCGCTGCCGGTCCGGAGGAGCGCTCCATCCACTGGCCGCGCGGCAAGACGCTGGGCGGGTCCAGTTCGATCAACGGCATGCTGTATGTCCGCGGCAATCCGGCGGATTTCGACGGCTGGGCACAGATGGGCTGCCGCGGCTGGAGCTTCGAGGACGTGCTGCCCTATTTCCGCAAGTCCGAGGACTACAAGCAGGGCGCAGACCCGGAATACCGCGGCAAGGGGGGCCCTCTGAAGGTCGAGGACTACCGCACCATCCTGCCGCTGACGCATCACTTCATCCAGGCCGCTCAGCAGGCCGGCTACAAGCTCAGCAAGGACCTCAACGGGCGCGAGCAGGAGGGTGTCGGCTACTCGCAGATGACCCGCCGCGGCCGCTGGCGCGGCTCGACCGCCCAGACCTTCCTGCGCGAGGCGCGCGCCCGCCAGAACCTGCGCGTCGAGACCGAGGCGCTGGCGTCGCGGCTGGTGTTCGACGGCAAGCGCTGCGTGGGGGTGACATTCCGCCAGCACGGCCAGGAGGTCGAGGCACGGGCGCATAAGGAGGTGGTGCTCTGCGGCGGCGCCATCAACTCGCCCCACCTGCTGCAGATTTCCGGCGTGGGACCGGCGGAGCACCTGCAGTCGATCGGCGTGCCGGTCGTGCACGACCTGCGCGGCGTCGGCGCCAACCTGCAGGACCATTACGTGACGCGGGTGTCGCATCGCGTGCGGGGCGAGATCTCCATCAACAAGCTGGCGCGCGGGCTGCGCATGGCGCGGGAGGCACTGCGGTTCTTCACCGTCGGCAACGGCGCGTTGACCTTCGGGGTGACGACGGCGCAGGTGTTCACCCGGTCCTCGCCGGAAAAGGCCAGTCCGGACCTGCAGCTCCTGTTCACGCCGGCGAGCTATGACCCCAGCAAGTTCGGCGCGCTGGAGCAAGAGGACGGGATGACCGTCGCCGTCTGTCCGGTGCGCCCGGACAGTCGCGGCACGATCATGGCGCGCAGCGCCGACCCGGCGGAGAAAGCGGTCATCACGCCGAACTACCTGTCGGACCCCGCCGATATCCGCGTGCTGACCGCCGGGATGCGATTCAGCCGCCAGATCTTCGCGCAGCCGGCCATCGCGCGATACAGCGCGTTCGAGACGCTGCCGGGCAAGGACGTCGAAAGCGACGACGGGTTCCTGGATTATGCACGCAAGTTCGGCACCACCATCTATCATCCTGTCGGGACATGCCGTATGGGCGATGGACCGTCCGCGGTGGTCGATTCCCGACTGCGCGTGCATGGGCTGGAAGGGTTGCGGGTGATCGACGCCTCGGTCATGCCGACGCTGACGACCGGCAATACCAACGCCCCCACCATCATGATCGGAGAGAAAGGCGCTGCCATGATCCGGGAAGACAACGGACTGAGAGCTGAAGGGGTGGCGGCATGAGCACGGTCGCGGCAGGCGGGAAGTCGATCTACGGGGCGCCCTTGGGCATCCTGATGCTGGAGACGCGGTTCGCCCGCATCCCCGGCGACATGGGCAATGCCGGGACCTGGCCGTTCCCCGTGCTGTTCCGCGTGGTGAAGGGCGCCGATCCCAAGCGCGTGGTGTTGAACCAGGCGGCGGGGCTGTTGCCGAACTTCATCGAGGCGGCGCAGGAGTTGGTGCATCTGGGCGCCGAGGCGATCACCACCAATTGCGGGTTCCTGTCCTTGTTTCAAAAGGAACTGGCGGAGGCTGTGGGCGTGCCTGTGGCGACCAGTTCCTTGATCCAGGTCCCCTGGGTGCAGGCGACGCTGCCGCCGGGGAAGCGCGTCGGGGTGGTGACGGTCTCAGGCAAGTCGCTGACGCCCCGGCACCTGGAGGCCGCGGGAGCGCCGGTGGACACGCCGTTCATCGGCACCGAGGACGGGCGTGAATTCTTCCGGGTGCTGATCATGGGGGAGAAGGACGACCTGGACGTCTCGCTGGCGGAACAGGATATCCTGGACGCCGGCCGGCGGCTGCTGCGGGCGCATCCCGAGATCGGCGCGCTGGTGCTGGAATGCACCAATATGCCGCCCTACGCGAAGGCGCTGCAGGCGGCGCTGGGCGTACCGGTCTACGATATCTACTCGCTGATCACCTGGTGGCACGCCGGGTTGCGGCCGCGGGGGTTTGCGTAAAGGGAGCCCGCAAGGGGGTCTGCGGCGTTCCGCTGTTCTGCCGACCGCCAGCGTCGCACGGAGGCGTCCGTCCGGAGGAGCACGAAGCACCCATCTCCGTGCGAAGCCGACATGGTGCCCCGGCCCGCTATATTCTGCCCCCCCTGTCAGGGGTCCGTGAACTCTACTCGAAGGTTTCGACCTCCGTAGCGCCGGCGGCGCGCAGGATGTCGGATGCCTTCGTCTGCTGGGCTGCGGTCGGCGTGCGCACCGCGAGAACCAGGCGTCCGTGCTCCGCGCGGTCGTCGCGACTTGCCTGCTCTTTCGCCTCCGCGAATTCCTGGGCGGCATAGGCCGCGCCGCCCGCCGCGCCGCCTGCTGCCACGGCGGCCACTGCCGCCGGTGCAGCCGCGCCGCCGGTCGCGACGGTGATCCCCGCAGCCGCCAGCGCCGCTGCCGTCGCCGCCGTGCTGGAGCGCAAGGTCCTTAGCTGCTGTGCATCCAGGTCCGTATCGGCGGGCGGTAACGCCGTGTCCGTCGGCAATGTCATGTCCGCCCGGTCAAAGCCGGAAACGGACAAGCGGCGAACCGCGTCCTGCATGTCCTCCGACCGGGCGAACGCGCCCCGCACCTCGCGAAAGCCGTGTGCGGGCGCCGTCTTTGGCGATGCTGCTGCGTTCATGATGCGACCTCAGTGATGGGTTCGACCGCTTTCGCTGCGGTCATGTGTCCCGGCGTCCGAGTGGGTCGCCTGACCGCCCCTGCGGCCGGCTTCGGCTGCCTTTTCGCGGTCCTGGGCGAAATTTCCGGGGTTGTTTCCGGCCCCGCCGCCGCCATGGCTGTTCTGACCGCCCTTGCGGCCGGCTTCCACCGCACGCTCGCGGTTGTTGGCGAAATTCCCGCCACTGTGCTGACCGCCGATATGCCCGGCGCGTGACGCTTTCTCGCGATCCTCGGCGAAGTTGCCCGGATTGCCTGTGTGGCGTGCTTCGGCCATTTGCGTCCTCCTCCGTCGCTTTGCGGATCGTTGAATGCGATACGGAGTCAACGGCGACAGAACGAAGCCGTTTGTTCAAACTTTCTGTGAGACTATCGAGGAATTTTTAATTTCAGGTGCGACCGCCGCTTCGCTGCCCGGTCGCGGCGGACGGCTGGTGCGGTGTCCAGCCGTCCGATTTCAAGACCTTACGGCGTGACGTGCGCTTCGAGAAACCACAATGCCTTGTCCAGGCCGCGCGACACGCCGGTAAAGATATCGGCGGTATCGGCGTCACCTGCCTCGGCCGACTGGTCAATGCACTTGCGCACCCTGTTGGCAGTATCGCCAAACCGTTCGATCAACGCATGCAGATGATCGGGGATCGAGGAAATGTCCGTCGGATACGGCGGCAGCGACGTCGCTTTCGCGACCACCTGCGTCGTCCCCAGCGCCGTGCCGCCCAACTGCACCACCCGCTCCGCCATCGTGTCCACGTGGTCGTCCAGCTCGGTCCGGAACGTATCGAGCATCTCGTGGATCGCGATGAACTGCTTGCCGCGCAGGTTCCAATGAGCCTGCTTGGTCACCAGCGCAAGGTCGATACAGTCGGCAACCCGAGCGTTGAGGAGGTCGATGGCGACGGATTTGGCGTTGGACGCGAGGTCGTTCCGTGTCTCGTGCCGTTTCATGCTGCACTCCTGCCGATGTTCGAAATTCTGCGGGTTACAGATAGGGTGAGCGCCCCAGGCGGGGGGACGGATCACGACTTTGTCAACCGCTTGGCGCCGCGCCCGGGGCAGGCATCCCGCCGAACGAGGTAATGGCACGATCAACCGGCACTTTCGGGGACGGCGGCCCCTGGTTGCGATGCAGGTATTCCTGCGGGTCGACGGCCAAATAGCGGGTCGGGCGATGCACTTCGTGCTGGTAGACCGCGAGTTCTGCCAGCAGTCGCTTGTCGTCCTCGGTCAGGCGGATCGTCTCCCGCAGATGATCCGTCCAGCTTTCCATCGACCAGACCTCGACCCAGCCCTCGGGGTGGGCGACGTCTTCATAGACTTGCCAGAATACGGCGCCGGCGCGGCCGCGGACGTGGTGTACCTCATTCATCAGGCGCAGGAAGGCCGGCCGCTGTTCGGGGGCAACGCGGTAATAGGCCATCTCCATCAGCTTGCCCCGAGCGTTGCGCAGCAGCGGTACGAATTCCGGGGCCGGCGCTTCGGGGAGCGGCGCCTTGAAGGGTTCGTCCTCCAGCGCCGCCGCGGTTGGGCGCGCGATGGTTTCGATGCTGAAGAAATGCGCGATGCCCATCAACACGAGGCCGATCGCCGAGGCGGTCAGGAACGTGTGCGGCAACCCGATGAGGTCGCCCAGAAAACCCCAGCCAAAGGACCCGATGGTCAGCGCCCCGTTCTGCGCGAGTTGGTAGATCGACAGCGCCCGGCCGCGGACCCAGGGCGGGCAGACCAGTTGTGCCGCCGCCTGGATCGTCGCGAAGGCCGAGGTCCAGCCCAACCCGAACACCAGCATCCCCAGCGCCGCCGGGAGCCAGTGCGAGGAAACCGCCACCACCGCCATGCCGGCGCAGGAGAGTACCGTGCAGCCCACCACGATCTGGCCGCGCGACAGGAACCGCCGCGCCGTCGGCAGCAGCAGGCCCGAGGTCACGCCGCCGATGCCCATCATGCCCAGGATGACGCCATACATCCCTGGTCCCAGCGCCAGGTCGCGCCGGACATAGAGCGGCAGCAGCGCCCAGGGCGCCGAGGACGGAATCGCATAGCACGTCGTCCGCACCATCGCCGCCTGCACCGCCGGCGTGTTCCGCACAAAGCGCATGCCGGCCCGCATGGCGGAGATGAAGTGCTCACGCGGCACGCCGGTGAAGTGCCTGCCACGCTGCCAGGAGAACAGGGCCGAGATCAACGCGATGATCGAGACGGCGTAGAGGCTGAAGGTCAGGCTCGACCCGCCCAGCACGATCAGGAACCCCGCCAGCGCCGGTCCCACCGCTCGGGTCAGGTTGTAGCCGATGCCGTTCAGGGCGATCGCCTGCACCATGTCCTCGCGCGGCACAAGTTCCGGGACGATGGCGTTCCAAGCGGGGTTGGTCAGCGCCGATCCGATGCCGATGGCAAAGGTCAGGCCCAGCAGCCAGGCCGCTGACATCACGTGGAACAGGGTCAGGATCGCGAGCAGGCAGGCGGCCAGGAACGTCCAGACCTGCGCGCCGATCAGGAAGACGCGGCGGTCGACGATGTCGGCCATCGCCCCGCCCGGCAGCGCCAGCAGGAAGACCGGCATGATCGTCGCCGCCTGCACCATCGCCACGATGATCGGGCTGGGGGCCAACGAGGTCATCAGCCATCCCGCGCCGGTGTTCTGCAGCCATGTGCCGAGCCAGCCGACGACCGTGGCGAGCCAGAGGCCACGGAAGGTGGCGTGGCGGAGCGGTACGAGGGCGGCGGGCAGGCGCATCAGGCATGCTCCCCCGGTGCGGGCAGTTCGACCCGGATCCGGATCGTACGTCCGACCCGGAACGGTTCGGCGGTCATGCCCCATTCCGATCGCCGCAGCCGCCCCGTCGCGGTCAGCCTGCCCTTCGACTGGCGGAGTTCGAGGTCGAACGGATGGGTCTGGCCGTGGAGGTCCAGCGTGCCGGACACCGTCCGGTCCGTGCAGGCGCCGGAAAACGCCATTGCCGGGAAATGGGCGACATCCATGAAGTCTGGCCCGGTCACCCGGTCGGTGATCGATTGAGAGGACATCCGCAGGCTCGACGGATCGATCTCCAGCATGACCTGGCATTTCCCCGGTTGTTGCTGATCGTACTGCATCACACCATGGAACCGGGTGAATTTTCCATCAAAGGGAAGGAACCCGAGGCCATAGGCGCGGATCGACACCTCGGTCGACGGCGGGTGCAGGTCCAGTTCGGCCGCCGAAGCGGGTGTGGGAAGAACGGGTGCGCAGAGAAGCAGCAGAAGGACGATCAGACGCATGGCGAACCGTTGCGGTGCAACAAAGGCAATTTCGTGGTCAATCCGATCCCCATGCAAGGAAAGACTCCAACTCCTGTCGCGATCTGGCCACATGCCCGGGCCTGGGGCATAGTTCCCTCTATCAGATGAGGAAGGATGCCACAGCCGTGCCGGTGGAAAAGCAAGCGTATCGAGAGGCCATGGCGCGCTTGGGCGCGGCGGTCAACGTCATCACGACGGACGGTCCGGCTGGCCGCGCCGGGTTCACTGCCAGCGCCGTCACCAGCGTAACGGACACGCCGCCGACGCTGCTGGTCTGCGCCAACCGAACCAACGACTCCTATCCCGCGATGCGGGCAAACGGCGTGCTGTGCGTCAACACGCTGACGCCGGCACAGGAAGGCCTGTCTCCGGTCTTCGCGGGGATGACCCAGCACAAGATGAATGAACGGTTCG
>NZ_DASZTJ010000248.1:0-5448 GCF_035548235.1 Rhodopila sp. | reverse complement strand
TCGTCTCGCACCAGAAACAGCGGTATCAAGGCGATTCCCATACCGGCCACGGCGGCCTCCGCCAGCATGAAGAAATGCTCGAAGGACGGCTTTGGCGCCGGCAGCGGGCCGAGCCCCATCGCGGACAGGAAATCTGGCCAGGCTTCCGGCCGGGTGCTGTGCCCCAGCAAGGGGAAACGGAGCAGGTCCTCCGGCCTCTCGAACGGACGTCCGTTCCGCAGCAGGGCCGGAGCGCAGAGCGCGCCGACTTCCTCCGACATCAGCCGCTGTGCGACCACGTCGCCGAACGGCGGTTCGCAAAAGCGGATCGCCAGATGATACTCGCCCAGCGCCAGATTCGTCGGACCGTCCCCGGCAATCACGTCGACCAGGATGTCGGGGTGAACGGCCTGGAAATCGGGAAGCTTCGGGATCAGCCAGCGCATGGCAAAGGTCGGCACCGCGCTGATCGACAGAATGCCGCTGTCCACCGAGTACCGCGCCGCGCGGGAAGCAGCCCCGATCCGATCGATCGCGTCGGAAACCTCGCGATGGTAGATCTCGCCGGCCGGGGTCAGCGAAAGGCCGCGCCCTTCGCGCGTGAAGAGCTTCAGGCCGAGATCTTCCTCGAGACTCTGGATCAGACGGCTGACCGCCCCTTGCGTCACCCCGAGCTCGGCCGCGGCGACCGTGAAGTTAAGGCAGCGGCCCGCGACCGCGAAACAGCGTATGGCATTGAGGGATGGCAGTCGGCTTCGCAGCAAGGATACCGGAGCAGTCTCGCGATGCCGAGTGGCCACGGATAGGTCGTCCAATTCATGATATAAACTCATTGAGAAAGCCACGAAACTCGTTTGTCGGCAATAGCGCAGCAAGCGACCAATACGAACCCACAAAGAATGGACTGCAGTTGGCCGCCGTGACGGGTGCGACCATTGAATGTGACGCGCTGATCCTGGGTTCCGGCTCGGCGGCGCTCTCGGCGGCCCTCGCGGCATCGGCCGCCGGATTGGACACGGTCATTGCGGAGAAGACCGCCTGGATCGGCGGCACGACGGCCATGTCCGGCGCCGGCATCTGGATTCCGGCCAACCATCACGCGCTGTCCGCCGGCGTGGACGACAGCCCTTCGGCCGCGCTTGCCTATATCCGGGCCGCTTCTCCGCCCGGCTGGCGGGCGGTGGAGGACCCACTGTGGCGACGCTTCGCCACCGCCGCACCCGCCATGTTGCGCTTCGTCGAGACCCACAGCCCTCTGCGTTTCGATCTGGTCGACCAGGGCGATCCCCTGGGCGACCTGCCGGGCGCCAAGGCCTTCGGCCGCATGCTGACGCCCAAGCCGTTGCGGCGCAAGTTGATCGGCCCGCTGGCCTCGCGGATCCGCCCGGCGATGCTGCCCCAGATATTCAGCTATCAGGAAATTCTCGAAACCGACCTGTATCATCGCCCCTTTCGCGTCGGCTTCCGGCTGCTGCCCCGCCTGGCGTGGCGCTGGCTGACCGGGACCCGGGGCAAGGGCGTCGCCCTGACCGTCGGTCTGTTGCGCGGCTGTCTCGACCGCAATTCCCGGCTTCTCCTCGAGACGGGAGCCGTCTCGCTCACCCGCGACGATGACTCCGGCAGGATCACCGGTGCGGTGCTCTCCGGTCCGGCCGGAGAGACCTTGGTGCATGCCCGCCGCGGCGTCGTGATTGCCACCGGCGGGTTCGAGTGGGACAAGGCGCGCCTCTCCAGGCACTTTCCCGGCCCGCTGGACTTTCTTGCCAGTCCTCGCGGCAACAGCGGCGACGGCCACCGCATGGCCGAAGCGGTCGGCGCCGCCCTCGCCCGCATGGACCAGGCCAACCTGAATCCGGCCGTCCCCAAGGTGTATCAGGGCGAATTTCAGGGGATGGCGCTGTTCTTCCACCGCTTCCCCGCCGCGATCATCGTCAATCGCGACGGCCGTCGGTTCTTCGATGAAGCCTGCTTCAATTTCGGAGAAGTGATCGATGCGCGGGACCCGTCGGACGGCAGCCCGCGCCATCTTCCCGCCTGGTTGATCGCCGACCAGAGCTTCATCCGCAGATCGCCGCTGGTGCGCTGGCACCGCCGGTACCAGAAGGACTGGATGATCGAGGCCGAAGACCTCGACACTCTGGCGAAGGGGACCGGCCTGCCATCGCAGACGCTCGCGGAGACGATCGCCCGCTACAACGGATTCTGCGCCCAAGGTCGCGACGAGGATTTCGGCCGCCAGTCCGCGGCTTCCGGCGAGCGGAATGCCCGACATCGCGACGGTCTTGCGCCGATCGCGCGTCCGCCCTTCGTCGCCATCCCCTTCAACCGGTCCTTCGTGTCAACCAAGGGCGGTCCCAGGACCGACGCAAATGGGCGCGTCCTGCGCGCCGACGGAAGCGTGATTCCCGGCCTGTACTGCGCCGGCGTCGCCATGGCAAACCCGTTCGGCACGCGCGGTATCGGCGCCGGCACGACGATCGGCCCCAACCTGACCTGGGGTTATGTCTGCGGGATGGACATGGCGGGGCTATTGCCGCCGCTTGATGAGCCAGGCGACGCAGGCGGCGATCAATAGGCAGGTACAGCCTCCCAGCACCGTCGTCGCCGGCAGGCCGAACGCCCGCGCCGACAGGCCGGCCACCATCGCACCGACCGGCACCGTGCCCAGCAGCATCATCGTGTAGAAGGCCAGCACGCGGCCGCGCATGTTGTCCGGCGCGCTCTGCTGCAGCAGCGCGTTGGACGACAACTGCTGGGAAAGTGCGGCAAAGCCCATGGGCAGCGCCAGCAGCGCGGTCAACCACAGGGTTCCGGAGAGGCCGATCAGAATCAAGCTTGCGCCCTGCAGGGCTGCAGCCCCGATCGGCACCCAGGTAAGCGGCATCTTCTCCATCATGAACAGAAGGAGGGCCGCGACAAGAGCGCCGACGCCGGTGATGCTCATCAACATGCCGGCAGCATCCGGCCCGCCGCCGAGCACATCCTCCGCCAGCATCGGCAGGAACGAGAAATAGGGAACGCTGGCAAAGCTGCAGACGCCCACGATGACAAGATAATCGCGAGCGTTCGGATTTGCGAAGACGAAGCGCACCCCCGCCGCCACCTCCGCCAGCACGCCCACCCGCCCCGCGGCGGACTGGATCGACCGAACCTGCAGCGCGGCCAGGACGGCGATCATCGGCAGGCCCGCCAGCGCCTTCGCCAGAAAGCAGTACCCTTCGCCCGCCCAGGCAATCAGGAAGCCGCCGATCGCCGGGCCGACCAGGCGGGCGACGTTGAACAGGGTCGAGTTCAGCGTGATCGCGCTGCGCAAGCCGTCCAGGCCGACCAGCTCCGCAACGAAGGCCTGCCTGGTCGGGCCGTCGAACGCGTTCACGATGCCGATCGACAGCGTGGCGCCGATCGCCATCTCCACCGTGACCGCTCCGGAGAGCGTCAGCAGCGCGAGGATGGCCGCGACGAGAACAAGAATGCTCTGGGTGAAGAGCAGCAGGATCCGGCGATCCATGCGGTCGGCAACCGCGCCGGCGATCGGACCGAGCACCAGCGTCGGCCCCTGATCGCAGAACGCGAGAAGACCGAGCAGCAACGGCGACCCGCCGAGCCGCCATACCAGCCAGGCGAGCGCAATGCTGTGGATCCAATAGCCGACGAGCAGAAACGCCTGGCCGAGGAAGTACCGTCGATAGTTCCGGTGGCGAAGCACGCCCCCGAACCGACGCCACCACGGCAGCAGCGGTGCAGCGAGGTGCTCTTCCATGTGCCTTCGATGTCGGGCGGCGCCGCCTCCTTCAGCCGCGGTGCCGGACGCGCTCGGCGTCCGGCACCGTGCTTGCTACACCACCTTCAGCGACTTGTAGCCGTAATGCCCCACCCCGCCGACCTTGATCTTGCGCAGGGGGAAGGGATGGCTGTCCAGGATGTCCGCATAGTCGCGCAGGCGAAGCGCGGAATCCGGCACCTTGTGATAGGGCTTGTAGGCGTGGTGCTCCTGGCCCTCCTTGATGAAGGGCGTGTTGACGATCGTGTTGTAGGACGCGTGCAACAAGGTGCGCGGCCGATCGGCGTTGTTCGGCCCCGAAGCGTGCAGCGTGTTGCCGTGGAAGAAGCAGGCATCGCCGGGCTCGAGGATCATGGGAACGACCTCCAGCTCCTGCAGCACCAGCTCGAGCCTGACCGGATCGAAGCCGACCGCCTCTCCCACTTTCACGTGGTTCACGCGGCCCAGGCGGTGCGAGCCCTTGACCAGCTTCATGCAGCCGTTCTCTTCGCTGCAGGGGTCGACCGCGATGGTGATCGTGAGCATGTCCGGCCAGAGACAGCCTTCGTCATACCAATAGGGGAAGTCCTGATGCCAATCCCACCGCCCCTGGGTATGCGGGCGCTTCATCGAGAGCTTGGCGTGCCAATGATAGACCGGCTGGCCCAGGATCGCCGCGGCGTTGTCGATCATACGGGCCATGAAGGGAACCTTGCCGATATAGGTGTCGGCATAGTCCTCCCAGCCGATGATCTCCTGGGCATTGCCCAGGCTGTCCGCGACCGCACGCAGGCGCCCGCCGATGGTGGGATCGGCCGCACAGGCATCGTGCAGCGGCATGATCTCCTCTTTCGAGAAGAAGCCCGGGACGATGATGTATCCGTCCCGGTTGAAGTCGGCGATCTGTGCCGCCGAAAGCGGATACTCGGTCGTTGGCTCCGCCTTGTCCAACTGTGATTTGTCCAACTGTGACATGGTCATCTCCGTTCACCTCTGTGTCAGACGGACTTGATGTTGCGCAGCATCGCCCTGCCGCCGTCCGGCGTCCATGAGCCGGCGATGCTGGACTTGTTTATCCAGGCGTTCACGCCGTGATAGAGGAAGATGTATGCGCCGGTCTCCTCCAGCTGGTCCTGCAAGGTCACATACATGGCGGCGCGCTTGTCGGGATCGGTCTCGGCACTGGCCGCCTTGTTGAGATCGTCCCACTCCTTGCTGCAGGTGTGCTGCCAGTTCCAGATCCCGACCTGGTCGCAGGTGAACCATGCCGTGACCCAGCCCGGGTCGGGTGCGGTGGTGTAGGTGATGAGGAACATCTCCATCGAGCGCCAGGTGCCGCCGCTGAGGTCCTGTTGCTGGGCGGTCTGCGCCGAGGAGTCGCCCTGGTCGAGGTCCAGGGTGATGCCCACCTCGGCCAGCTGCGCCTGAATGATCTGAGCCGCCGCGGGATAGGCCGCATCCTCGTTCGAGAAGGTGAGCTTGATCCGCAGCCCCTCGGCTCCGGCTTCCGCCAGCAGGCGTTTCGCGGCCGCGGGGTCATAAGGGTATTTCACCGCCGTGCGCGCGCCGGGAATGGTGCTCGGCACCAGGCCAAACGCACGCGTGACCGCGCCCGGGCCGAAAGTCCCATCCACCACCGACTGAACATCGACCGCTTGCTGGACCGCCCGACGGATGCGGAGATCCTTCAGTTTCTCGTTCTCGACGTT
>NZ_DASZTJ010000247.1:0-29082 GCF_035548235.1 Rhodopila sp. | reverse complement strand
CCCAGGTCGAGCGACAGCAACTGCTTGCCCTTCAGCGCCTCGGGCACGTCGCCGTTGACGATGCGCAGCGCGAGGCCTTCGACGATGGCGGTCTTGCCGACGCCGGGCTCCCCGATCAGCACCGGGTTGTTCTTGGTGCGGCGCGCCAGCACCTGGATAGCGCGACGGATCTCCTCGTCGCGGCCGATGACCGGGTCGAGCTTGCCGTCCCGCGCAAGCTGGGTGACGTCGCGGGCGTATTTCTTCAGCGCATCGAAGGTCTGCTCGGCATTGGCGCTGGTGACCTTGCGGCCCTTGCGGATGTCGGCGATCGCCTTTTCCAGCGCTTGCGGCGTCACCTTCCCCGCCCGCAGCGCACGCGCCGCCGGGGTCGAGCTGTCGGCGATCGCCTGCAGCAGCCGGTCCTGGGCGACGAACTCGTCGCCGGCGCGCTGCGC
Organism: Rhodopila sp.; assembly: GCF_035548235.1. Taxonomy (GTDB): domain Bacteria; phylum Pseudomonadota; class Alphaproteobacteria; order Acetobacterales; family Acetobacteraceae; genus Rhodopila. Next base: position 28,645 of record NZ_DASZTJ010000247.1, on the reverse strand, counting down.
AAGCTGCTGGGCCGCGTCCAGGACGCGCACCAGTTCCGGCGTCAGTTGCGGCTGGCCGGCGCCGCCCCCGCTGACTTTCGGGTTCTTCGCCACCTCGGCATCGTTGGCCGAAGCGACCGCCTTCGGATCACCCCCGGCCGAACGGATCAGGCCCGCCGCAGCACCTTCCTCATCATCCAACAACGCCTTGAGCAGATGCTCGGGTGTGATCCGCTGGTGGAATTCCCGGATGGCGATCGTCGAAGCGGCCTGGAGGAAACCCTGCGACCGTTCGGTTAGCTTGTTCAAATCCATCTCTGTCCCTTTCACTAGGCGACGGCCGAACGACACCCCTGAATAGGCAACATCTTTCGGCTTTGCAGAAGCAGATGGGCAGGCGCAGGATACCGCTCAAGAGGGGTTGAACGATGCGTATTGAATATCTGTATCGCTACCCGGTGAAGGGCCTGACCGCCGAAGCGCTGGAGCAGACCGAGGTCGAGGAAGGCGGCGCCATCCCCTGGGACCGGGCCTTCGCCCTGGCGCAGGGGGATGCCGGGTTCGATCCGGCCAACCCGGGCTTCCTGCCGAAGTGGAACTTCATGTGCCAGATGAAGAACGCCAGGGCGGCGCTGCTGTTCTCGGTCTTCGATCCCAAGGCCCGGCGGCTGACCATCCGCGCCCCCGACGGCGCGACCGTGGAGGCCAATCCGCTGACCGAGATGGGGCAGACGGAGATCGGGGCGTTCCTGACCGACTACCTGGGAGAGGAGGCACGGGGGCAACCGCGGTTCCACCACGTCCCGGGCCATGTGTTCTGCGACCAGAAGCGGCCGGTCGTCAGCCTCAACAACCTCGCCAGCCTGCGCGACTTCGAGAGCAAGGTCGGCGGCCGGCGGCATCGGCGCCGGTTCCGGGCGAATGTCTGGTTCAGCGGTGCGCCGGCCTGGGCGGAGCGGGAGTGGATCGGCCGGGAACTCCAGGTCGGCGGCGCCGTGCTGCGGGTCCTGAAGGGCACGACGCGCTGCCCGGCCACCGAGGTCAATCCGGTGACGGGGGAACGGGACGCCGATCCGGTCAGGGAACTGCGCCAGCACTACGGCCATGTCGAGCTCGGCATCCATGCCGAGGTGGTGCAGGGCGGCCGGTTCGCGATGGGGGACGCGATCGAGCTGCTTTGAGGCGAGCGCCGGACGGCGTCGCGGAGCGGACACACCGGAAAGTGGCGAAAAAATCGGGCCGGCTCCGCGGGGGAGGGGGAGCGGAGCCGGCCCATTCAGCCAAAGCGGGGTTGGGGAAACCCCTTGAAGAACCTAGCGTTGTGGCTGCATTGCAGCAAGTATTTAATATCGTGATTCATCTCTATTATAGAGACTATTGCTACGATGGTAGCTATTTTATGATACACGATAGGATTTTGCTTCGCCACACGGCCCTTTCATCCCGCCATGACGGCGGAGAGAGCCCCGCGCCTCAGGCGGCCGGACGCTACGGGAGGCCTTCGCACGCCGCGAAGACATCCCACAGGGCCGCTTCGAACCCCGAGCGGCTGCAGGTGTCCGCCAGGCGGTCCAGCGCGGCCTCGCGCAGGCTGTCCCACATCGCCTCGTCCTCGTGCACCGCCAGGACCGCCTTGGCGAACGCCGCGGGGTCGCTCACGGGGGCCGACAGCAGGTCCGTCCCGCTCTCCCACCCAAGCTGTCCGGCCAGCAGGTCCGTGGCGACCACCGGCACGCCGGCCGCCGCCGCTTCCAGGACCTTGTAGGGCGCGCCGGCGGCGAACCGGGTCGGCGCGACGAACACCCGATGCTGGTTATAGAGCGTGGCCAGGTCCGGCACCGGCCCGTGCAGGTCCACGCGCGGATGGGCCTGGAACCGGCTCATGTCCACGCTCGGCGCCACGTAGCCGGCGATGCTCAACCGCGCGGCCCAGCCCAGTTCGGCTTCGATACGAGGCAGGATCTCGTCGACGAACCAGGCGAGGCCGTCGAAATTCGGACTGTCCTGCCTGTGGATCGCCCCGACGAACAGCATCCCGCTCCGGTCCGCGAAGGGCCGCGGTGTCGGCCGCGGGTCGATCATGTGGCCTAGCGTCGCCACCCGCGGCACGCCCTGCTCGCGCAGGATCTCCGCCTCGGCGTCGGTCACCGCCACCGTCACGTCGGACAGCGCGGCCGTCGCGACGAAGCGCCGCATGGCCGCTTTCAGGTTGAAGGCCTGGTCGAACAGCGACGCCCGCAGCGCGTCCCGCCGCGGCTCCACCGCCTCGGTGTCCAGGACGATACGCGCCGTCAGGGTGCCGCTGTCGCGCAACTGCGACAGCACGCGGCCGACGCGGTTCAGGTTGTGCGACCGGCAGATCCAGACCGTGTCGTAATAGTCCGGCCGCCCCTCCAGGAAGGCCTTCAGCCGGTCGGCGCCGTGCGAATGCATCACTTCCACCGTCTCCGGCATGTCGCCGTAGACATGCGCGCGGTCGTAAGGGGAGCCGTTGATCGGAAAGACGGTCACGGCACACCCGGTCGCCGCCATCGCGCGCAGCAGGTCGTTGGAACGGACGAAGCCGGAGCCAAGCACGCGCAACGGCACGGTGTCGTCGATGAACAGCACGCGGTGCGGCGCCGATCCGGCGTGGCGCGCCAGGAACTGGCCCGCGCTGCCCCGCGCCTGCTTGGCCGCCAGCGCAGTCTTATGCCGCTCCACGAACCCGGCGTCGGGCGTGCCCGGCCCGTCATCCGCGTCGTCGTAGAACACCAGCACCGACGGATCGTATACGACGCGCAGTCCGTCCCGCGCGATCCGCAGCCCCAGGTCCGCTGCCGCATAGGGCGGCGTCAGCGTCGGATCGAGGCCACCGCCTTCCAGCGCCGACCGCCGCACCAGCAGGCAGCCCAGGCCGCCGAAGTCGACGTCGCGAACGAAATTGGCCTCGGGCGTCAAGGGCGACATGCCGACCTGGTAGCGGTGCAGCCCGCCGTCGGACCAGATGATGCCGCCCGCCTCGGCGATCGTTCCCAGCGGCCGGACCAGCAGGGCGGCCACGGCGCCGATCGTTTCATCCGCATCCATCCGCCGCAGCGCACGGTCCAGCGAGCCCGGCGCAAGACGGGCGAACGCCGACAGGAACAGGACATAGGGCGTGGTCGCAAGCTGCCATCCGGCATTGGCGGCCTGGACCAGGCCGATATCGTCCTCGAACCGCTCCACGCGCGCGCCCGGCACGTAGCGTTCCAGCGCCCGGCATTCATCCTGCGAGCCGCGGTCGATGACCAGCAGCGCGACCGGCGAGCGGGTCGACGCGCGCAACGCGGCGAGCGACGCCATGGCGAGGACGAAATTGTCCTGGACCGAAACGACGACGGTGCAGACGGGGTCTTCGACGGTGAAATCGTATCCGAAACGGCCGGCGATCGGCAGCATCGCCACCGCCGCCTGCACGAACGGCACGCGCGCCTGCTGGTCGGTCAGGACCTGGTGCGTCTCCTTTTCCTGCCCGTCCCGCGCCCCGAACAGCAGCCAATGGACGAACGCGTCCGGCGCCACGCCCCGTTTCAAATCCGATTCGACCTTCGCCTGCCCGGCATAAAGCTTCAGGTCCAGAACGGGGTTGGGCTGACGCAATTCCCGAGCGCCGAAGCGGACGAAATGGGCGTAGCCGTTGCGGAAATGGCCTTCGGCGATGACCTGCTGCAGGCCGATATCCTGCGAGAGATAGAACGCTTCGGAAAACCCTTCGCAGGGATCGAACTCCGTCGGCCGGTCGTTGCACAGGTAATGATGCAGCGCGCACAGCCAGGTGCCGGCCTTGATCGCCTCCGCCACCTCGGGATACCGGCGCAGGTACCATTGCGGATCGAAATAGACGGAGGTGCGGAGCTCCGGCTCCCGCGCCTCGATCCGCGCCAGGTAATGCTGGAACATCCCCGACGCCCGGATCGCCCGGGCGTCCACGGCGTCGAAATTCGCCAGGTAGACGGATGGATCGAACAGCGGGTGACCGACGCGATCTTCCTGCACGCCGTGGCGCAGGTAATGATCGTAACCATTGGCGATGTCCGATGCCGCCAGGACATCGTCGGTCAGGTCGGTGTACTTGTGCCGATACGCCAGCTCGTCGAACAGCCAGTGGCCGGAACGATCCAGGCAGCCGCGCCGGCAATAGGCATCGAACGCCGAGGAGAACCGTCCTTCCTGGATCCTGGAGGCGATCCCCGGATAGCGGCCGCGCGCCCAGGCCTCGTCGAACAGGCGGTTGGGCGAATAGGCCTGGGCCTGTCCGACCCCCAGGTAGTGCGCCAGCAACTCCGCCGGTTCCCCGTCCGGTATGTCGGGATAGTACGCTCGATACCATGCCGCGTCGAACTGGGCCCAGGCGATCGCGGTCTCGCCGGGCAGCTTGACGACGTCCCGCCCCGATAGATCCAGCGGCCACATAGGGGGCTACAGCCGTCTTGTCAGATGCAACACGCCTGCGGCTTGCAACTCCTTGATCTCGGCCTCCGTATAGCCGTGCTGCGCCAGGACCTCGGCGCCATGCTGGTTGAAGCGCGGCGGCGGGCGGCGCGTGCCACCCTTGGTGCGGCTGAACTTGATCGGCGTGCCGACGCCTTTGTACCAGTCCAGTTCCGTCACCATCTCCCGATGCGCCGTGTGGGGGGCGGCGGTGGATTGGTCGACGGGCAGGACCGGGCCGGCGGGCACGCCGTTGCGGATCAGCTTCAGCGACAATTCGTTGCCGTCCTGGTCGGCGAAGGCGGCGGCCAGCGCCAGGGTCAAGGCGACCCGGTTCTCGTTGCGCGCGCCGTTGTTGGCATAGCGGGGATCGTCCGCCATTTCGGGCCGGCCGATCAGCTCGCACAGTTTCCGGAATTGTCCGTTATTGCCGCTGGCGATGAAGATCTCGCAGGTCTTGGTCGGATACTTGTCGTACGGGACCAGGTTCGGGTGCGGATTGCCGGTCCCGGTGGGACGCTTGCCGTTCAGGAAGTAGTTGGCGGCCTGCGGATGCAGCAGCGCCATGCCGCAGTCGTACAGCGTCATGTCGAGATACTGGCCGACGCCCGAGGTCTTGCGCTCATGCAGCGCCATCAGGATGCCGATCGCCGAATACAGGCCGGTGCCCATGTCGACCATCGCGGTGCCCAGCCGCATCGGGCCGGTCGTCGCATCGCCGTTGATCGACATCAGGCCGGTCATCGCCTGCAGGATGGCGTCGTAGCCGGGCAGCCCGCCCAGCGGCCCATCGGCGCCGAAGCCGGACACGCGGCAATGGATCAGGCCGGGAAAGCGCTTGGACAGCACCTCCTGGTAGCCGAGGCCCCATTTCTCCATCGAGCCGGGCTTGAAGTTCTCGATCACCACGTCGGCGCCTTCGAGCAGGCGCAGCAGCACCGCCTTGCCTTCCGGCTTGCCGAGGTCCAGCGCGATCGAGCGCTTGTTGCGATTGACCCCGATGAAATAGCTGGCGTCGCCCTCGTGGAACGGCGGGCCCCAGTCGCGGACCTCGTCGCCCTGCGGCGGTTCGATCTTGATCACGTCCGCGCCGTGGTCCGACAGGATCATCGTGCAATACGGTCCGCCAAGGACGCGGGTCAGGTCGACGACCTTCAGGCCCGCCAAGGCGCCCGCGGTTTTCGCGAGCCCCTTTCCGGCGGGCAGGGGAGGAACGGCGGCATTCATCGGTGGATCGTCTCCTTTTCCAGCGCCGCGGCGCCGTGATCGGCTGCGCTGTCCCTACTACGCTCCCAGCGCTTTCACCAGCGTTTCGGCGCTGCGGCCATTGGCGATGGTCGCGGACAGGCCGTGCCAGTGGATGCCGTTGACGCGGGCGAAGGCGTGGTCGGCGTCATAGTTGTAGCACTGGATGTTGCCGCGGCCCTTGGCCGCCTCGACGACCTTCTTCCGACCCTCGGCAGGGAAGAACTCGTCCTTGTCGGCGATGTGGACGACCAGCGGCTTCGTCACCTTGTTCAAGTCGCCCAGCAGCCCGTCCAGCCCGACGCCGTAATAGGAGATGTTGGCGTCCGCGTCCGACTGCTCCGCCATCATGAACGCCAGCCGCCCGCCGAGGCAGTAGCCCATGGTCGCGACCTTGCCGTTGCCGCCGGGCATCTTGCGGGCGGCGGCGACGGTGGCCTTGAGGTCGGCGATCCCCTTGTCCTGGTCGAAGGCCTGGAACAGCTCGAAGGCGCGCTTCCACTCGGCTTCGGACTTGTCGGTGATGTCGATGCCCGGCTCGATGCGCCAGAACAGGTCGGGGGCGACGGCGATGAAGCCGAGATCGGCGACCCAGGCGGCGATGTCGCGCATGGCCTGGTTCACGCCGAAAATCTCCTGGATCAGGACGACGACGCCGGCCGGGGTCGATTTCGGCTCCGCCACATACGCGCTGAAGCTGCCGCTGCCATCGGTCGCGGCGATCGTGAGATTTGGCATGGTGATGGTCCCCCTGTTGAGCGTGGGACCACGATACAAGGCAGAGCGGCCGGTCGGAAGACGGGCGGTGTGACCGGCCGGCCCCGGCGCGGCGTCACATCGTCGCGCCCAGCACCCAGGGTGCGAACTCCGCCGCGCCGAAGTCGAACTGCTCGCTCTTGGTGCGCTCGCCCGAGGCGACCCGCAGCATCAGGTCGAAAATCCGCGCGCCGGCCTGCTGCACGGTCTCGTCGCCGTCCAGGACCGTCCCGCAATTGACGTCCATGTCGTCCTCGATGTGCTTGTACATCGGCGTGTTGGTCGCCAGCTTGATCGACGGCGCGGGCTTGCAGCCGAAGACGCTGCCGCGGCCGGTGGTGAAGCAGACCAGGTTGGCGCCGCCGGCGACCTGGCCGGTGGCGGCGACGGGGTCATAGCCGGGCGTGTCCATGAAGACGAAACCGCGGGCCTTGGCTTCCTCGGCGTACTGGATGACGTCGACCAGGTTGGTGGTGCCGGCCTTGGCCATCGCGCCCAGGGACTTCTCCAGGATCGTGGTCAGCCCGCCGGCCTTGTTGCCGGGGGACGGGTTGGCGTTCATCTCGGCGTTTTCGCGCTTCGTGTATTCCTCCCACCACTGCATCAGCCGCACCAGCTTCTCCCCCACCTCGCGCGACACCGCTCGGCGGGTCAGCAGGTGTTCGGCGCCGTAGGTCTCCGGCGTCTCGGACAGGATCACCGTGCCGCCGTGCCGGACCACCAGGTCGCTGGCGGCGCCCAGGGCCGGGTTCGCGGACACGCCGGAATACCCGTCCGATCCGCCGCATTGCAGGGCGATGGTCAACTCGCTGGCGGGCACCGTCTCCCGCGTGACGTCGTTCGCCTCGGCCAGCACGCTTTTGACGAACTCGACGCCGGCGGCGACGGTCTTGCGGCTGCCGCCCATGGTCTGGATGTCCATCCCGCGCAGCCGGCCGGCCAGGCGCTGCTCCTCCATCAGCCCGCCGATCTGGTTCACCTCGCAGCCGAGGCCCAGGACGATGACGTGCGAGAAATTCGGATGCCGCGCATAGCCCGCGAGCGTCCGGCGCAGCAGGCGCAGGGGTTCGTCCTGCGTCATGCCGCAGCCGGTCTTGTGGGTCAGCGCGACGACGCCGTCGACATGGGGGAAGTCGGCGAGCGGATCATGGCCGGTCATCGGGTTCCGCCGGAACATGTCGGCCACGACGCCGGCGACATGGGCCGAACAGTTCACGCTGGTCAGGATGCCGATGTAGTTGCGGGTCGCGACGCGTCCGTCGGGACGGCGGATGCCTTGGAACGTGGCCTGCGGCGTGATGAAGTCGGTCGGCTTCGCGTCATGGCCATAGGCGTAGTCCTTGGCGAAGTCGCCCATCTCGCAGTTCTGGGTGTGGACGTGCTCGCCGGTCGCGATCGGGGCGCTGGCGAAGCCGATGATCTGGCCGTAGCGCCGCACCGGTTCGTGCGTCTGGATCGGCCGGACGGCGACTTTATGGCCGGCGGGGATGCGCTGGGTCGCCGCGAGGTTTTCGCCGATGGACGCGCCGGGCAGCAGCGTGGCGCGCGCGATGACCACGTTATCGTCGGGGTGCAGGCGGATGACGGGGGGCTGGGCCATGGCGGTTTCCTCGTGTCGGAAGACGCGGATGAGATGTCGTGTCGGAAGACGCGCGTAAGATGTCGTGTCGTGAGACGCGGATAAGGCTTCTGTCGTAGGACACGGTTGGTGCGGCGCGTTTGGAGGGGACCATACAGCGGCGGACGGAACGCTTGAAAGCGGCGATCAGCGCCGGATCACCAGCGTCGTCCACTTGCCCTGCGGCAGCATGCGCTCCAGCCGCAGCCCCTGGCGGCGGTGCGCGGACAGCACCCAGCGCGCTTGGGAGGCGAGCAGGCCGGCCAGGATCGCCGTCCCTCCCGGCGCGAGGTTCGCCGCCAGGTCCTTTGCCATCAGGCAGAGCGGCCGAGCGAGGATGTTCGCGAACACGAGGTCGTAGGGACCGCCGGCGCGGACGAACGGATCGCGCCACCCGTCGGCCAGGCGCGCACGGACCAGGTGCGCGACGCCGTTCAGTTCGGCGTTCTCACGCGCGACGCGCACGGCCCAGGGCTCGATATCGGTGGCGAGCACCGGGCGGCGCAGCAGCTTCGCCGCCGCCATCGCCAGGATGCCCGACCCGGTCCCCATGTCCAGGATGCGCCGCGGCCGGCGGCGGGCGGCCGTTTCCAGCGCCACGAGGCAGCCGCGGGTCGACCCGTGCTCCCCCGTGCCGAAGGCGAGACCGGCGTCGAGGGTCAGGGTGATCCGGTTCGGCGCCGCGGGCCCGGTCAGGTGCGTGCCGCGCACCGCGAACCTCTCGCCGATAAGCTGCTCCGGAAACGAGGCGTAGGTTCGGGCGAGCCAGCCATCCGCCTCGGTCGCCGCCCGTTCCAGGGGCGCGGACACGCCGCTGACGGCGGCGGCCAGGGCAATGGCGGCGGCCAGTTCCGCGTCCTTGATGCCGACCTGCTTCACCCCCTCGACCCGCCAGATTCCGGTGTCGTGGTCGCGGAAGAACCCGACGGTGTCGCAGGCGGCCCCGAACGCCGCTTCATAGGCTTCGAGGCCGTCTTCCGGGATGCTGACCCAGACGGTTTCGAGCGGGATGGCGTGGCGGGGCATGGACAGGTCCAAGGTGGTGGCGGGATCGCGGGGCTATAGCGGCTTTCGTGGGGAATGCGGAAGGCGAAGGTTGGGCCGCGAGGTCTTCGGGCCGGCCGCGGCAATCATGGCCGAACTCCCGTCGACCATGACGAGAGTGCCGGGACGAGAGTGCCGGGACGAGAGTGCCGGGCCATGACGGAGGGAGACGCCCATGATCACTCGCCGGCGCGGGCCTGGACGATCCGGATGAAGCGCGCCAGCGGTCCGGTGGGATCGCCTGCCCGCCGCGCGAGCAGCAGCGGCGCGAGCAGGGGGACCGCACGGTCAAGCGGGCGATAGGCGATCCCGTTGGTTTCCAGCCGCGCCATGGATTCGGGGATGATCGAGATTCCCAGCCCTGCCGCCACCAGGCTGAGGGTCGACAGCAGGCGTGGTGCCTCCTGCCCGACGCGCGGGCTGAAGCCGGCCGCGTGGCAGGCGGCGATGATCCCGTCGTAAAGCCCCGGCCCGCTTGGGCGGCGGTACAGGATGAACGTCTCCTCCGCCAGCGCCGAGAGCGGGATGCGCCGCCTGCCGCGCGCCCCCGATGCCAGGGCGTGATGGTCCGGCAGGGCGACCAGCATCGCCTCCTGCAGCAGCGGCGTGATGACCAGGCCGTCCGCGCGTTCGACCGGCGAGCGGACGAAGGCGACGTCCAGGCGGTCGGCGTGCAGCGCTTCGATCAGGTCGGTCGTGCTGGATTCCTCCAGCGACAGCTTCACCGCGGGCGCCGAGTCCCGGATGCCGCGCACCATCTCGGTCACCAGCGGATGGAACGCGGCGGAACTGGTGAAGCCGATCGCCAGGCTGCCCTCCTGCCCCCGTCCGGTCCGGCGCGCCGCTTCCAGCGCCATGTCGACGTCCCGCAGGATCAGCCGCGCCTTCTCCACCAGGGTGCGGCCGGCCTCGGTCGGTTCGACGCCCCGCGGCAGGCGGCGGAACAGCGGCGTCCCCACCTGCGCCTCCAACGCGCGGATCTGCTGGCTGAGCGGCGGCTGGTGGATGCCAAGGCGCTCTGCCGCACGGGTGATGTGGCCCTCTTCGGCGACGGCCACGGCGTAGCGGAGGTGGCGCAGTTCGATCATGACGATAGACTTCCGATATATGGAAAGCGTCGTTTTCATATATTAGACATTCCTGCCGCGGCTGTCTTAGATCGCTGTTCCCCGCTTTCCCAACCCGCAGGCGACCATGGACAGCACCGCCACCCTCATCGCCGCCGAGGACGACGGACCGACCGTCGTCCAACTGTTCAGCGGCTTCCTGCTTCTGGGCCTGATCGGCTTCGGCGGCGTGCTGCCCCTGGCCCGCCGCATGGTGGTCGAGGAACGGCGCTGGCTGACGCCCGCCGAGTTCACCGACCTGCTGGGCCTTTGCCAGTTCCTGCCGGGCGGCAACATCATCAACCTGTCGGTGGCGATCGGCTTGAAGTTCCGGGGCGCCGCCGGCGCCTTCGCCTCGATCCTGGGCCTGATCGCGGCGCCCACCACCGTCGTGATCGGGCTGGGACTGATCTACGACCGGTTTCAGGCCGACCCGCATGTCCGGCACCTGTTCGCCGGGCTGGCCGCGGCGGCGGCCGGCCTGTTGATCGCGATGGCCGTCCGGATCGCCTGGCCGCTTCGGCGCCGGCCGGTCGGCATCGCGATCGCCGCGCTGTGCGTCCTGGCGATCGCGATCGCCAGGCTCCCGCTGCTGCCGACCATGCTGACCCTCGCCCCCATCAGCATCATCGCCACCTGGAAGCTGAAGGCATGACCGCCATCCTCATCTCGCTCGCGTTGATCTTCACGCAGTTGTCGCTGCTGGCGTTCGGCGGCGGCAACACCATCCTGCCGGAGATGCAGCGGCAGGTCGTCGACGTGCATCACTGGATGTCGGCGGAGCAGTTCGGGGCGTTGTTCGCCCTGGCGCAGGCGGCGCCCGGCCCGAACCTGATGGTGGTGCCGCTGGTCGGCTGGCACGTCGCCGGGCTGGCCGGGGTGCTGGTGACGTCGGTGGCGAAGTTCGGCCCGTCCTCCCTGCTGACCGCCGTCGCGCTGCGCCTGTGGGAGCGGTTCAAGGACCGTCCCTGGCGGCGCATCGTCCAGGCCGGGTTGGTGCCCATGACCGCGGGCCTGGTGATGGCCAGCGCGGTGGTGATCACCGAGGCCTCGGCACGCGGCTGGAGCCTCGCCGCCATCACGCTGGGCGTGGCGGTGGCGATGCTGGCCACGCGCGTCCATCCGCTGCTGATGCTGGCGGCCGGGGCGGCGATCGGCCTGACGGGACTGGGGCAGATCTAGCGGCCAAAGGGCATCAAAGGGGGCACCGAAACGACCGTCAGGCCCGTTCGACGAAGCGGTCCAGCACCCGTTTGTCGCCCGCATGCTCGAACGCGATGTCGAGCTTGTCGTCGTCCACCGCCTTCACCGTGCCGTAGCCGAATTTCTGGTGGAACACCCGCGCCCCGACCGGGATCGAGTCGGTCCGCGCGGGGCGGGCCGGCTGTTCCCAGACCTCGATCGTGCGGGGCCGGCGGGCCACCAGGGGGAACTGGCCGGAGAACGCCGTCGCGGCCGCGACCCGCTGCATCCGGCTGCCGCCCGTCGTCTCGACATGCGCCTCGGGCAGTTCGTCCAGGAAGCGGCTGGGGATCGAGGTCTGCCAGTTGGCATAGATCCGCCGGTTCGCCGCGTGGCTGACGATGGCGCGCTTCCTGGCGCGGGTCAGGCCGACATAGGCGAGGCGCCGTTCCTCCTCCAACCCCTTGTTGCCGCTTTCGTCCATCGCGCGCTGGTTCGGGAAGACGCCTTCCTCCCACCCCGGCAGGAACACCGTGTCGAATTCCAGCCCCTTGGCGCCGTGCAGCGTCATCAGCGCGACCCGCTCGGTGTCGTCGCGTTCCTCGTTCTCGGTCACCAGGGCGACGTGGTCGAGGAAGCCGGTCAGCGTCTCGAAATCCGACAGCGCGCGGACGAGTTCCTTCAGGTTCTCGATCCGGCCGGGGGCTTCGGCGGACTTGTCCTGCTGCCACATCTCCATGTAGCCGCTCTCGTCCAGCATGGTGGCGACGGTGACGACATGGCCGTCGGCCGGGAGCATGGCGCGCCACTGCTCGAACTGCGCCATCAGCCTGCCGATCGACTCCCTGGGCTTGCCCTTCAGCCCGCCGGTGGCGGCCAGGTGCGCCGCCGCGGCCGAAAGGGGGATTTCCTGGGACCGGGCGGCTTCGTGCATGGTGCGCAGCGCGCCGTCGCCGATGCCGCGGCGGGGGACGTTGACGATCCGCTCGAACGCCAGGTCGTCGGCCGGCTGGGCGATGACGCGCATATAGGCGATGGCGTCGCGGATCTCGGCGCGTTCATAGAACCGCAGGCCGCCGACGATGCGGTACGGGATGCCGATGGTGATCAGCCGCTCCTCGAACGCGCGGGTCTGGAAGCCGGCGCGGACCAGGATCGCGATCTCCGACAGCGGATGGCCGTCGCGGCGGAGCTCCTCGATGCGGCTGGCGACCATGCGGGCTTCCTCGTCGGAATCCCAAAGTTCCACCACGCTGACCTTTTCGCCGGCCTGCGCGTCGGCCCGGCCGGGGCGCAGCGTCTTGCCCAGGCGGCCTTCGTTGTGCGCGATCAGGCCGGACGCGGCGGCCAGGATCGGGGCGGTCGAGCGGTAATTGGACTCCAGGCGGACGATGCGCGCGCCCTCGAAGTCCTTTTCGAACCGCAGGATGTTCTCGACCTCCGCGCCGCGCCAGGAATAGATCGACTGGTCGTCGTCGCCGACGCAGCAGATGTTCTTGTGCGACTGCGCGAGCAGCCTCAGCCACAGGTACTGGACCAGGTTGGTGTCCTGGTATTCGTCGACCAGGATGTAGCGGAAGCGGCGGTGGTAGTCGGCCAGGACGTCCGGCTGGGTGCGCAGGATCTCCGTCATGTGCAGCAGCAGGTCGCCGAAATCGGCAGTGTTCAGCGCGCGCAGCCGGGCCTGGTAGGCTTCGTACAGGTCCCGTGCGCGGCCGTTGGCGAAATCCGAATCGTCGGCGGCGGTGACCCGCGCGGGGGTCAGGCCCCGGTCCTTCCAGCGCTGGATCGTCCCCATCAGCGCCTGCGGCGTCCACCGCTTGGTGTCGATCCGCTCGGCCTCCATCACCTGCTTCAGCAGGCGGAGCTGGTCGTCGGTGTCCAGGATGGTGAAATTCGACGTCAGCCCGACATGTTCGGCATGGCGGCGCAGCATCCGGGCGCACAGCGCGTGGAAGGTGCCGAGCCAGAGGCCCTCGGCGGGCTCGCCGAGGATGGCGGAGACGCGTTCGCGCATCTCCCGCGCCGCCTTGTTGGTGAAGGTGACGGCCAGGACCTGGCTGGGGAAGGCACGCCGGGTCAGCAGGATATGGGCGAAGCGGGTGGTCAGCACGCGGGTCTTGCCGGTGCCCGCGCCGGCGAGCACCAGCAGCGGCCCGTCGACGGTCTCCACGGCGGCGCGCTGTTCGGCGTTCAGGCGCGCAAGGTAATCAGGGGATGGGGCGGATTCGCGGGACACGCCGCGATATATAGACTCGGGGCGGCGGGAACCACACCCCAATCCGCCAAAGCCGTCAGGACGCCGGATCGTCCGCCGTTGCCCGAACGCCCAGCACGTGCGCGATCGCGTAGGTCAGGTCCGGACGGTTCAGCGTGTAGAAGTGGAACTCGTCCACCCCGTTCGCCTGCAGCAGCCGCACCTGCTCCGCCGCGACGACAAGGCCGATCATGCGGCGGGTCTCGGGGTCGTCCTCGGTCCCCTCGAACAGCGTGCGCATCCAGGCGGGGACGCTCGCCCCGCAGGTCGCCGAGAACCTGACGGCCTGGGTGAAGTTGGACACCGGCATGATCCCCGGCACGATCGGCGCCTTGATCCCCGCGGCCAGGCACAGGTCCAGGAAGCGCAGATACACCGACGTATCGAAGAAATACTGCGTGATGGCGCGGGTCGCGCCGGCGTCCAGCTTGCGCTTCAGGTTGTCCAGGTCGGCGACCGGGTTCGTCGCCGCCGGATGGACCTCGGGGTAGGCCGCGACCGAGATGTCGAAGTCCGCGACCTTTTTCAGCCCCTGCACCAGGTCCACCGCGTAGGGATAGCCGCCGGGATACGGCTCATAGGCCTGGCCGGGCGGGGCATCGCCGCGCAGCGCGACGATGTGGCGCACGCCGGCGTCCCAGTAGCGGCGGGCGACCTCGTCCACCGTCTCCCGCGTCGCGCCCACGCAGGTCAGGTGCGCCGCCGGCACAAGATGCGTCTCGCTCAGCAGCCGCGCGACCGTCGCATGGGTGCGCGCCTGCGTCGTCCCGCCGGCGCCGTAGGTGACCGACACGAACCGGGGACGCAGCGGCGCCAGCCGCTTGATGCAGGACCAGAGCTGCTGCTCCAGCGCCTCGGTGCGGGGCGGGAAGAACTCGAACGACAGCTTCGGCGGCGGCAGGTTCGCGGCGCGAGTCGGCAGCCCCGTGAAACGCGGGCCGGTGAGCCAGCGCTGGAGGGGAAAACGTGTGTCCGAGGCGGTGTCCATGCTCAACCATCCATCAGATTTCCGGCGCCGCGCAAGCTGAAACGTGACCGGCCCCTTGGTCCGTCCTGATGCGCCGATGCCGCGTTTTTCCGCCATCTTGCGGTACTATCACGGAAAACTCAGTCTCAGGCTGTTCCAAACGCGCCTAAATGTGCCAATTGTAGTTGTGCGGGTTGCGTGCGAAGTCCGTACTCGTCTTGCCCTGGCTTGAGGAAGCTGATGCGATCTGTCCGCCCCACCCGCCCGCCACGCGCCGGTGCGCCCCGGCGCCTGTTCTGTCTTCTGGCCCTTGGCGTCCTGCTCGCCGGCTGCGCGACCAAGCCGCCGGCCAGCGATCCGGACGCGCTGGCCGACTACGAACAGACCAACGATCCGCTGGAACCGACCAACCGGGTCTTCTATGCGATCAACAACGGCCTCGACACCGTCATCCTCCGCCCGCTCGCCCTGGGCTACCGCTACGCCGTGCCGGAACCGGTGCGCAACGGCATCCACAACATGCTGTCCAACCTCGGCACGCCGGTCCAGCTCGCCAACGACATGATGGAAGGCAAGCCCCGCCGCGCCGGCGACACCGTCATGCGCTTCGTCATCAACACCACGGTCGGCGTGGTCGGCTTCTTCGACGTCGCGACGAAATGGGGCTATCCCAACCACGACGCGGATTTCGGCATGACCCTCGCCTCCTGGGGCGTGCCCGAGGGACCGTTCCTGTTCCTTCCCATCCTGGGCCCCAGCGACCCGCGCGACGCGGCGGGATTTGGCGTCGACATCGCGCTCGATCCGTTCACCTGGGTCGGCAATCCGCGCGACAGCACGATCACGGCGCTCAATTGGACGCGCTTTGGCCTGAACGCGATTGACACCCGCGAGCGGGTGGAGGACTCCCTCCAGTCGATCAAGAAGACCGCCCTTGACCCTTACGCCACCTTCCGCAGCCTCTACCGCCAGCACCGGCACGCGCAGATCGAACAGTTGCTCAACGACAAGCGGGCGACGGCCCCTGCCTGGGACCTCCAATCCACGGATCAGCCGGCAAAATGATCGCAAATGATACCGGAGCCTCGAATAGCATGATTCTCCGCCGGGACTTCCTGACGATCGCCGCCGCGACGGCGCTGATGTCCTTTGCCCCCGCCTGGGCGCCACGCGCGCGGGCGCAGGACACCGGCAAGGCCACCAGCTTCGTCAAGCAGACCGGCGACCGGCTGGTCGCCGTGGTCAACGGCGCGGGATCGTCGCAGGACAAGCGCGCCCAGATGACGCAGATCCTGAACGACGCCGTCGACGTCGACGGCATCGCCAGGTTCTGCCTCGGTCGGTTCTGGCGCACCGCCACGCCCGCCCAGCAGCAGGAATACGTCAGGCTGTTTCACCAGGTCCTCGTCACCAACATCACCTCCAAGCTGGGCGAGTACAAGGGCGTGTCCTTCGTCATGGGACGCGCCCGGACCGACGGTGAGAACGACGTGGTCTCGACCACCGTGAACCGGCCGAACAATCCCCCGACGGCGGTCGACTGGGTGGTGACCGATGTCAGCTCCAACCCGAAGATCGTCGACGTGCTGGCCGAGGGCACGTCGCTGCGCCTGACCCAGCGGCAGGATTACGCGTCCTACCTGGTCCACAACAACAACAGCGTCGACGCCCTGATCAGCGCGATGAAGAACCAGGTGGCCAGCAACGGCTGACCGGGACCGGTCCCGCGACGCTCTCGTACAACACCATCGCGAAGCCGCGCTGCTCGAACGCTTCCACCTCCCGCATGCCGATACCGCCCAGGATCATGCGGGAGCCGAAGTTGCTGGTCCGAGCCACGGCGACGATCCGGGGGATGCCGGCCCTGTCGTGACCGAAGCGAAGCGCCGCCAGGGCCGCCTCCCGCGCCAGGCCCCTGCCTTGCGCCTCGGGCCAGAAGGCGAAGCGCAGGGCGACGCCGCGCCCGTCCGAACGGTGCGACAGGCCGGTCACCCCGACGAATCGCTCGGCCTCCCGCACCGCCCAGATGCCGTAGCCCCATTCGCCCCAGTGCCGGACGTCGTCGGCCAGGTCCGCGGCGGTTTGCGCGGCACTGCGCACGCCGCCCAGCATCACCGCGAACACCGACGGCGCCGCCTTGATCGCGGCCAGGTCCGGCAGGTCGACGCCGTTGACCGGCGTCAGCACAAGCCGCCCCGTGCGCAGGGTCCAGGCCGGATTCATGGCGAGGCGGGACGCGACGGCGGTTCAGTCGCGATAGCCGGGGTCGATCCCATCGAGTTGGCGAAGATACGCCGGCCATTCGGCCGACGCGCGCCCCTTGTCGTGCTTTTCGTACTGTGCCGCGACATGCTCACAGACATGCGGTGGGATTTCCAACAGTTCGGCCCCGGTCGCTTCCATCTGCAACTGGATGCGCGCGGCGCGGACGAACTCCTTCATCAAGGAGAACGCTTCCCGCGCGGTTTCCCCGACGGTGGTGATCCCGTGATGGCGCATGACCAGCGCCCGGTTCTTGCCCAGCGCGGCGACGATCCGTTCGCGTTCGTCGAAGCTGTCGGTCAGGCCTTCGTAATCGTGGTAGCCGACGCGGTTGTAGAACCGCATGGCGTTCTGCGACAGCGGCCGCAGCCCGTGCTTCAGGCCGGACAGCGCGATGCCTTCCTCGGGGTGGACGTGCACCGAACACGCCACGTCCGGACGGCCGCGCAGGACGCCGCTGTGCAGGGTGAAGCCGGGGCGGTTGACGCCGGCGCGCTCGTCCAGGTCGTCGTCCATGCCGACCTCGACGAGGTTGGACGCGGTGACCTCGGTATAGAGAAGCTCATGGCGCTTGATGAGGAAGCGGCGCGGGTTGGACGGCAGGCGCATGGCGGCGTGGTTGAAGATCACGTCCCCCCAGCCGTGCAGGGCCAGCAGCCGATAGACCGCGGCAAGGTCGATGCGTGCCTGGATATCGGCGTTGGTGTCGGTCATCGCGTCCATCGGCCGTCTCCCGCTTTTGGCTGCCCTCTCCGGGCTGCCCTTGATAAAGGAGCGGCGATGCAGCGGCAATCGCGATGTCGCCGGCGTGTTTGCCAGCCCGCGGCCGATTGCCTAGCCTGCCGTCGGACATCGATCGCAGGAGAGGTCATGAACGAGATCGGCCGCATCGGCTACGGCCCCGAGGAAGCGGCGATGCAGGCCTATCTGGAAGCGGGCGCGGAACGCGCGCGCACGCTGGGCAATCGCGGGCCGATCCGGTTCACCGAAGACGGACGCGTCCATCCCGACATCCTCGACGCCTATTGGCGCACCGGCTTCTACGTGTTCGAGAACGTCGTCGACCAGGAGGAACTGGCCGATATCGAAGCCGGCATGAAGGACGTGCTGAGCCGCCTGCCGGTCGCGCAGGGCGCCGAGGTCGACGCAGAGGGCCGGCCGGCGCTGGGCCTGGGGCTGAAAGCGCCGACGCTGTTCTGGTCCAAGCCGCTGGGCGACCCGGTCGGCGGCACGTCGGAGAACAAGGGCCGGCACCCGGTGAAGATGTTCGAACCGACGCCGGACGCGGCGGCGCCCAAGGAGATCGTCTACCTGATCCTGGGGTCGCTGCAGTTCGCCGACGCCGCATTACGGTTGTATGGACACCCGAAGCTGCTCGCGGTGGCGGCAGGGGTGAACGGCGACGATTTCGTGCCGTTCAACGAATCGCTGTTCATCAAGGAACCCGGCCGCGGCGCATCGGTGGCGTGGCACCAGGACGGCGTGACGCACTGGAACAGCCCGGACTGGGACATGGGCTCGCACGGGTTCAACTTCATGGCGCAACTCTATGGCTGCACGCCGGCCAACGGCGTCTGGGTCGTACCGGGCTCGCATCGCCGGGGCAAGGCGGACATCAAGGCGATGGTCGCCGCGGCCGGCACCGAACGCCTGCCGGACGCCGTGCCGATCGTCTGCGCGCCGGGCGACGTCGCGATGACCAACCGCCAGGCGGTGCATGGGTCCTTCGCCAACACCAGCACGCAATGGCGCATCACGCTGAACCAGGGCTTCCACCGCCGCCGCTCGATCCTGGGCGTCGAGAGCGGGGGCGTGTACCGTTCCGCTTGCAACTACGACGCGGACTTCATCCGCCGGCGCGCCCGGCTGATCGGCTACGCGATCGATGCGCGCCGCCAGCGCTATCCGGATGAGGCCGCTTACGCCTATGCCCCGCTGGCGGGAGAGACCTATCGCTGGGACGACGCCGCGAAGGCGGATATCCGCGACTACCACCTGGAAGACCTGAGCATCTGACCGGAGGCGGATCGTGCCGATCAAGAAGGGCTACAAGCAATTGCTGGCCGAGGCGAACGCCGAGGTCCAGACCCTGCCCGTCGCGGACGCCGTCGCCTTGCACGGACAGCCGGACGTGGTGTTCGTCGACCTGCGCGACCCGCGGGAACTGGACCGCGAAGGCCGCATGCCGGGGGCGTTCGCCTGCACGCGCGGAATGCTGGAATTCTGGATCGACCCGGAAAGCCCCTACGCCAAGCCGGTCTTCGCCGAACCGAAGAGGTTCGTCTTCTTCTGCGCCGGCGGCTGGCGCTCCGCCCTGGCGGCGAAGACGGCGCAGGACATGGGGCTGGAGAACGTCGCGCATATCGAAGGCGGGTTCGGCGCATGGAAAAAAACGGGTGGTCCGGTGGAGGCGCCGAAGCCCAAAGGGTGAGGCGGTTGGGGTGAGGCGATAACGCCCCTACGTCCGGTCCCCGCCTTGCCCGGACAGCAGGTCCACCGGCAGCCAGACGCGGTCGACGCGCCATTCGCCGTGATGCATGGTCATTTCCATCCGGATCGGCTGCGTCTGGCCCGGCGCCTTCAGATCGACCTGGAACGTCGTCGGGCTATCGAAGAACGCCCATTCGACGTGGACATCGGCGCCGCGCATCTCCGCCGCGGGCTGCTTTGCATGCGCCGCGCCGTTGCTGCCTGCCGCCGCCAGCGCCTGCGGGGTCACGGTCCGGTCGATCGAGCTGGAAGCAATGCCGCGCATGAACGACGCCCCGAACGGCGGCAGGCTGTTGCCTGCTTTCGAACCGGGATCGTCGACCACGTAATCGCAGATGTCTTCCTTGATCCCCTCGCGCACGGACGGCCAGTCGACCAGCGTTTCCAGGGTGCGGGCGTCTCCGCCGCGAATGGCATGGCCGATCCGGTACAGAGTGACGTAGGGGTAGGCTGCGTAGGCCACACCCACACCTGCCAGTGTCGCAAGCATCAGCCCTCTGACACGCATCGTCGTCGCTCCAGCACTGCGCCTAAAAGATATCGCACTAACGCACAGGCCCGCACTGATTTCCTCGGACAAGAACCGAAGCTTGTCAACAAGTGATTGATAAATCGTTAAGTCGGCAATTGGTTGCGGATTCGGTCATAGACCGCGCGGTCGGTGACGCCCTCGGTCCCGAACACCAGGACCCGGCTGTCCGCGGTCAATCCCAAGCGGCGCCGCGCGGCTTCGTCGGCGGCAGCCAGGCGGTACCCCGCCAGCCCCGCGACCCCCGATTCGCCGACGGAATGCCCGGAACCGGCCAGCCAGCGCAGGGTTTCCGCCGCCGCCTCGTCGGGGATCGCCATGAATCCGAACGCCGCGCGCCCCAGTTCCTGCCATGCCAGCAGGCTTGGTTCCCCGCACGCCAGCCCCGCCATGATCGTCTCCAGCGCCCCGCCGACGACGGTCGGCGCGTTCGCCACGGCGCTTTCATACAGGCACGCAGCCGTTTCAGGCTCTACGATCACAAGTTTGGGAGACGGGTTGAACCGCGCGCGCAGGTGGACGGACACGGCGGCGGCGGCACCCCCGACGCCGGCCTGGACAAAAACATGGGTGGGCGCAGGCCCGGCCCATTGGTCTGCCGCCTCGTCCGCCATCACGCGGTAGCCCTGCATCACGCTGCGCGGCACCTCGGTGTAGCCGGGATAGGAGGTGTCGGACACGACGAACCATCCGTTCGCCTGCGCCTGGCGATCGGCCTCCCGCACCGCGTCGTCGTAGTTGCCGGGCACGCGGACGACCCGCGCGCCGAATGCGGCGATGGCGTCGACGCGGCCCTGGCTGACGGTTTCATGCACGAAGATCACGCAACGGCAGCCGGCCCGCCGGGCGCCCCAGGCAACCGAACGGCCGTGGTTGCCGTCGGTGGCGCAGGTGACGGTGACGTCGGTGCGACCTCGAACACGTTCGGCGGCGACCAGCGTCTCGACCGCATAGGCGCCGCCCAGCGCCTTGAAGCTGCCCAGCCCGAAGCGCGGCCCCTCATCCTTCAGGCGGACCAGCGCCGCCCCTTCTCCCGGCCCCGGCGCATCGACCGCCGGCAGGTCGACCAGCGGCGTCGGCGCGTAGCCCGGCCAGGCCGCGATCGCCGCCCTGGCGCGCCGGAACCCGGCATCCGGCAGCACCACCAGACCGGGCGTCCCGTGATTCGGATTGATGAATAAACGGAAGGGATGGCGAACGGTCATGCGCGCACGGTGGACCGCCGCCGCGGCCGGTGCAATCTATGCGGCGACGGAGGGACGCATGAAGATTTCCATCCTGGGCGGTGGCGGATTCCTGGGCCGCAAGATCGCGGCGAAACTGGCGAAGGACGGTACGCTGGGCGGCAAGCCGGTGACCGGCCTGACGCTGTTCGACATGACCGCCCCGCCGAAGCCCGACGCTTCCTTCCCCGTCACGGCGCTGGGCGGCGACGTGGTCGACCTGCCCGCGGCGGCGATCCCCGACGGCACCGACGTCGTCTTCCATCTCGCCGCCGTCGTCAGCGCGGCGGCCGAGGCGGATTACGACCTGGGCCGCCGCGTCAACCTGCGCGGCACCGACGCGGTCATCGATCGATGCCGTGCCCTGTCCCGCCCGCCCCGCCTGGTCTTCACCAGTTCGGTCGCCAGCTTCAGCGCCAGCCAGAGCATGACCCTGCCGGACAACACCCGCCAGGTGCCGGGCAACAGCTACGGCGCACAGAAGGCGGCGGCGGAGCTGATCCTGGCCGACGCCTCCCGCCGCGGCTTCATCGACGCGGTATCGATCCGGCTGCCCACCGTCATCGTGCGTCCCGGCCGCCCGAACAAGGCAGCCAGTTCCTTCTTCTCCGGCATCGTGCGCGAGCCGCTGCTGGGCCTGGACACCGAGTTGCCGGTCGGCGACGACTTCGCCGTCTGGGTCTGCAGCCCACGCCGAGCGGTGGACTGGCTGCTGCATGCGGCGGCGATGGACACAAGCGGGATGGGGCTGGACCGCAGCGTCGATCCCCCCGGCATCAGCACCACGGTCGCCCACCTGCTTCAGGCGTTGGAGGAGGTCTCGCCCGGCGCGTCGGCGCATGTGAAACGGGTCGAGGACACGGCCATCGCCGCGATCGTCTCCACCTGGCCGCCGGCGTTCGAAGCGATGCACGCCCGCACGCTGGGATTCTCGGCGCATGAGCCGGTCATCGACGTCATCCGGGCGTTCATCGAGGACGACCTGGCCGCGACGCGCAGGGAACGCGGGATGTGACGGGACATGGCCGGCCTTGTCGCGCGGAGCGAGGGCCACGGGAAGCGCGGGCCACGGGAAGCGAAGGCCACGGGAAGCGAAAGGTTGCCGCGCTGCACAAACGGAACGAAACTTTTACCACACTGCTGCCCCAATAAGCGGGTGATCTAACTTCTGGAACCGGTATAGGTTGCCTCCCCTGCTCTGTTCTCATTTCCTGGATCGCCCGGACGTCGCGCATGCCGATATTTAGCGGCAATTCTGGTTTGGCGAAGTCCGCCGGAGCCTCTGTCCGAGGCGCTGCCCTCCTGGGCCACCGCGGTGACGACGCGGACGGCGGGGCGACGATTCATACCACCGCGCGCCGCCCGCGGCGGCCGCTGGGATCGGCCGTACTGCACGCGCCGCAGGTGCTGCGGGCCCTGGTGCGCACGGACGAGATTTGGCTGGTCGTCCTGGCCGCGTTCCTGGGTTGCGCCGCCGGCCTGATGGTCCGGGCGATGACCGAAGCCGCGCAGCTCATCCACCAGACCCTGTTCCTGATCAAACCCTGGGAACGGCTCAGCGCTCGGGCGACGCTCGATCCGTACCGCACCGTATTGGTGCCGGCGTTGGGCGGCCTGGCCTTCGGCCTGATGAACCTGGTCCTGGCACGCTTGAGAACGAGGCGCACGGCCGACCCGATCGAAGCCAACGCCCTGTTCGGCGGCCGCATGTCGCTGTCCGGCAGCTTGATCGTCGTGCTGCAGACGATCATCTCCAACGGCGTGGGCGCCTCGATCGGACTGGAGGCGGGCTATACCCAGATCGGGTCGGCCATCGGCTCGCGCATGGGACACGCCTTCCGCGTCCGGCGCAACGACCTGCGGCTGCTGGTCGGCTGCGGCGCCGCCGCGGCGATCGCCGGGGCGTTCAACGCGCCGCTGACCGGTGCCTTCTATGCGTTCGAGCTGATCATCGGCACGTACACGCTGGGCGCCTTCGCGCCCGTGGCCGTGGCGGCGCTGGTGGCGCAGGCGGTGGTGCAGTCGCTGGGCAGCTCGATCTTCGACCTGAACACCCAGGTGCCCGGACATCTCGAGCCGCTGGATTACATCCCGGTCCTGGCGCTGGGCATGCTGTGCGCACTGCTGGGCATCTCCATCATGCGCGGGGTCACGGTCACCGAGGAGGTGTTCCGCCGCAGCGGCGTGCCTGGCTGGGCCCGCCCGGCGATCGGCGGATTGGCCATCGGCACGCTGGCCCTGGTCACGCCGTCCGTCCTGTCCTCGGGCCACGGCGCCCTGGGCTTTACGTTCGAGCAGCACGACCCGGTGCGCTGGGTGGTGCTGCTGGTGGCGCTGAAGGCGACGGCTTCGGCGATCTCGATCGGCTCCGGCTTCCGCGGCGGCTTGTTCTTCGCGTCGCTGTTCCTGGGGGCGCTGCTGGGCAAGGCGTTCGCCGGGACGCTGGCGCTGATCAGCCCGGCGCACGCCCTGCCCCAGGCGGTCTGCTGCCTGGTGGGCATGAGCGGACTGGCCGTGGCGATCATCGGCGGTCCGCTGACCATGGGCTTCCTGGCGCTGGAGGCGACGGGCAGCCTGCCGATGACGGTCGCCGTGCTGGCCGCCTGCGTCGTGTCGTCGCTGACGGTGCGGCGGACGTTCGGCTACTCCTTCGCGACCTGGCGCTTCCACCTGCGCGGGGAGGCGATCCGCAGCGCCGTCGATATCGGCTGGATGCGCAACCTGACGGTCGGGCGGATGATGCGGCGTGAGTACCGGTCGGTGCGCGCGGACACCCCGCTGGCGACGTTCAAGCGGGATTTCCCGCTGGGGACCACGAACCGGGTCATCGCGCTGGACGAAGACGACCGCTACGCCGGCATCGTCCTGCTGCCCGAGGCGCATGCCGACGCCGACGACGACCACAAGGTGCGCGACATCCTGCATTACGACGAGACGGTGCTGCTGCCGCAGATGACGATCAAGGAAGCGGTGGCGATGTTCGAGAACGCCGAAAGCGACGCGCTGGTGGTGGTGGATACGGTCGAAAGCCGGCACGTGATCGGCCTGCTGACGGAGCAGTACGCGCTGCGCCGGTACAGCGACGCGCTGGACCGGCGGCGGCGGGAACTGTCGGGGGAATAGCAGCCACAGGAACCTGGAGTGCATTCTAGGTTTCCACTGGCCTGACTTGGCGCCGACGGAGGCGGAGATGAAGCACACGCTTCTCGCTACCGCCGCACGCCATGATCGGCGACGTGCCTTGCTCATGATCACGCTGAACAATGGCGTCGTCGTCGGCTTTCCGCTCGACGGCATCCGGGCGCTGGAAAGCGCTCGCCCCGGACCAACTGCGCCGCATCGTCATCGAAGCGGGAGGCTACAGCATCCATGTTCCGTCCCTGGATATCGACCTGTCGATCCCGCGTCTTCTGGAGGATCGGCTTGGCCCGACGGTGATGAAACGTGCGGTCAGCCGGGCGAATGCATCCCGCAGGAACGGGCGGTTGGGGGGGCGACCGCGGAAGTCGGCGGCATGATGACGCGATGCGGTGCGCCGCCACGCCGCCACGCCGCCACGCCGCCACGCCGCCACGGGGCGGTCCCGCATTGTCGCGATTTGGCCCACCTTGCGGATGGACCAACGCGCGAAATCCCGCGCTCTTGCTACCCCGTCAGCCGGATGTTCCCGAACCCGTCCACCTCCGCCGCCATGCCCGCCGGCACCAGGCAGGTCGCGTCGTATTCCTGCACGATCAGCGGCCCCGCCACCTTGCCTGCCAGCCCGGCGCGGTCCGTCACCTGCGTCTCGACCCATCCCGCCCCTGGGAACCAGGCCTTCCGGCTGGCGGGCGCCGCCTGTGTCTTCGGCGGGATCCGCCCCGGCAGCCGCGGCCGTTCCGGCAGCCCCCGCGCCATCACCGACAGCCCGATCAGTTCCACCGGCTCCTCCTCCGGCGCTCGGAATCCATAGGTCTTTTCGTGCTCTTCCGCGAAAAACCGAGCGATGAGGGCGGGCGGGAGGTCGCCGTCGGGAAGGGCGACCTCGATCTCGCTGGACTGTCCGAGGTAGCGGGCTGACGCCGCCCGCTGATAGGCCTGCCGCGCCACCGGGAACCCGTCGGCGGCGAGACGGTCGGCCCCCGCTTTCGTCAACTCCGCCAGGATGCCCGCGATCCGCTCCGGATCGGCCTGGTCCAGCCGCACGCGGATACTCTGCCGCGCATGATGCTCCGCATCCGCGACCAGCATGCCGAACGCCGAGAACACGCCGGGCAGCGGCGGGACCAGCACGCGGCTGATGCCCAGCTCCGCCGCGATCCCGGCAGCGAACAGCGGCCCGTTGCCCCCGAACGCCAGCATCGCGAACTGTCTCGGGTCCCTCCCCCGCTCGACCGACACCGCTCGGATCGCCCGCATCATGGTGGCGGAGGCGAGGCGCAGCATGCCGTGCGCGGCTTCCTCGACCGACAGCTTCATCGGGTCCGCCAGGTGCTGCCTGATCGCGGCCAGGGAGGCGTCCCGGTCCAGCCGCATCGCGCCGCCGGCCAGTCCGCCGGGATCGAGGTAGCCCAGCGCCAGGTTGCAGTCGGTGATCGTCGGCAGGGTGCCGCCGCGCCCGTAGCAGACCGGTCCCGGTTCGGCGCCGGCGCTGTCCGGCCCGACCTTCGGCGCGCCGGCCGCGTCGAGCCGGCAGATCGAGCCGCCGCCGGCCCCGACCTCCGCCAGGTCGATCGCCGGCAGCTTCAGCATGTAGCCCGCGCCGACCACCAGGCGGGAGCCGGCCATGACGCCGCCGCCCACCTCGATCGCCTCGGCGCGCAGGACCTCGCCGTCCTCGACCAGGCCCGCCTTGGCGGTGGTGCCGCCCATGTCGAAGGTGATGATGCGCGGCTCATCCAGCCGCCGCGCCAGGGCCGCCCCGCCGACGACGCCGGCCGCCGGGCCGGACTCGATGATATGCGCCGGCGCGTGCGCGACGAACGCGGCCGAGGCCAGGCCGCCGTTCGACTGCATCAGTTGCAGCGGCGCGGCGATCCCCAGCGCGCGCAGCCGGGCGTCGAGCGCGGTGACATAGGCGCGCACGACGGGCTGCACATAGGCGTTGATGACGGTCGTCGAGGTGCGGGGATATTCCTTGATCTCCGGCAGGATCTCGCTGCTGACCGAGATCGCGATGTCCGGCAGGGCCTCCCGCACCGCCGCCGCGACCACCTGCTCATGCGCCGGGTTGGCATAGCTGTGCAGCAGGCAGATGGCGACGCTGGTGACCTGTTCCGCCTTCAGCATGGCGATGACGGGTTCCAGGCTGCCCATGTCCAACGGCACCGCGACGGAGCCGTCGTGACGCATCTTCTCGGTCACTTCCAGCCGCAGCCGCCGCTCGACCAGGGCGCGCGGCTTGGTCCACCCGATATCGTACAGCCGGGGCATCCGCAGGTCGCGGATCTCCAGGATGTCGCGGAACCCCTTGGTGGTGACCAGGGCGGTGCGGGCGCCCTTGCCTTCCAGGATCGTGTTGGAGCCGACGGTGGTGGCGTGCAGCACGTCCGCCACGTCGCCGGCGGCCTCGCCGATCAGGCCGCGCAGCCCCTCGATGATGCCGTCGCCATAGTCGCGCGGGGTGGAGGCGGTCTTGAACGTGGTGACCGATCCGTCTTCGGCCACGGCCACGAGGTCGGTGAAGGTGCCGCCGATATCGACGCCGATGCGCAGGGTCATGCCGCGTACTCCCCATGCGGGAGGAAGGCGACATCCGGCAAGGGCGGTCGTTCCTTTCGCAACGTCTCGCGCAGCGCCGCGGTGGCGGCCTGGTCGATGACCGGCGGATCGCCTGCCGCGACGACGCCGTAGTCGCGCGCGGCGGCCTCGATGGTGACCAGCCCGTCGCGCAGGTCCCGGGCCACGGAACCGAGGTCGCGGTCCAGCGCCGGCCCCCAGCCGCCGGCGCCGGGCAGCTCGTGGCGGAAGACCTGGCCCTTGCGCAGGGTCATCGTGATCTTGGAATGCAGCGTCTCCTGGGTCGCCTGTCCGGGATCCATGACGTTCAGGCCGGGCGTGCCGGGGCCGCCGCCATATAGGCCATAGGGCCGGTGGGTCTGCCTGTCGGCACGCACCTGCAGCACGCCCTCATCGGCCAGCATCCGCCACGTCTTGCGCTGCGACATGCCGCCGCGGAACTTGCCGGCGCCGCCGCTGTCGGGGACGAACTCGTAGTCCAGCACCTCCAGCGGGTTCTCCGCCTCGATGACCTCGCAGGAGAACGATGCCATGTTGGCCATCATCATCGTGTTGCCGTCGAGCCCGTCGGCCCAGGGCCGCCCGCCCCAGGCGCCGGAGATGAAGTCGACATAGATGAACGGGTTCAGGTCCTTGTCGTAGCCGCCGATGGTCAGGCCTGTGTTGCCGCCGTCCGAGGCGGCGAAGACCTTGTCCGGATACAGCATCGCCAGCGCGCCGAAGGCGCAGTCGGTGCCGCGGAACCCGGTCAGCCCGCGCGCGGCGCAGGCGGCGGGCAGCTTGCCATGGGTGATCGTACCGAGCGGGGCGATGATCTTGATGGGGCGGAACACGCCGTCGTTGTTCGGCATGTTCACCGACAGCACGGACTTCACCGCGGTGAAGCTCATGGCCGCGGTGAAGGACAGCGTGTTGTTGATCGATCCTTTCACCTGGGGCGAGCTGCCGGTCCAGTCGACCTCCATCGAGTCGCCCTTCTTCCGGATCGTGCAGACCAGCGGGATCGGCTTGCCCGCGTCGATCTGGTCGTCGTCGATCCAGTCGGTGAAGGTCGCCTCGCCGTCCGGCAGCTCCAGCAGGCATTGCCGCGTCAGGCGTTCGGAGTAGTCCATCATCGCGACCATCAGCGTCCGCACGCCGTCGGCGCCATAGCGCCCGACCAGGTCGGTGACGCCGCGCACCGCGATCTCGCACGCCGCGAGTTGGGAGCGGATGTCGCCGAACACCCGGTTCGGCAGGCGCACGTTGCGCTCGATCATGCGGAACAGCGTCGTGTTGGGCTGCCCGCGCTCATACAGCTTCAGCGGCGGGATGCGCAGGCCTTCGGCATAGATCTCCAGGCTGTCGGATGCGTTGGACCCAGGCACCCGTCCGCCGACATCGGTGTGGTGGCAGATCGTCGCGGCGAAGGCGATCGGCTTCCCATCTGCGAAAACCGGCTTGAAGATGAAGATGTCCGGCAGGTGCATGCCGCCGTCGTACGGATCGTTGTTGATGAAGATGTCGCCTTCATGCACGTCCGAACCGAAATGCTTCAGCACCGCCTGCAACGCCACCGGAATGGAGCAGAGATGTCCGGGCAGCGACAGGCCCTGGGCGACCAGCCGCCCTTCCCCGTCGCAGATGGCGGCGCTGTAGTCCATGATGTTCTTCAGCACCCCGGAATAGGCGGTGCGGTAGATGGTCAGGACCATTTCGTCGCCGATGGCCGAGATCGCGTTGCGAAACAACTCTTCCGTGATGGGATCGAACATCAGCCCGCCTTCTGTCATGACGCGCGTATCTCAACACCGAAGCCGACGGGAGGCAATGCGCTG
>NZ_DASZTJ010000246.1:0-4183 GCF_035548235.1 Rhodopila sp. | reverse complement strand
TGACGCCGGGGCCGGAATCGGAAGACAACGCTGCCTGCTTTCGCCGCCCCGGAACCAAACGCCTCAAGACACCCTACCCGAACTTCGCCCGCAGCTTGGGCAGCACCATCTCGCCATAGAGCTTCAGGAACCGCGCCTGGTCGTTCCCCGGCGCGTGGAACACCAGGTGGCGGAAGCCCATGTCGATATAGGGCTTGATCTTCTCGATATGCTCGTCCGGGTCGTCGGAGACGATCCAGCGGCTGGCGGCGCGTTCGACCGGCAGGGCGTCGGCCAGGCGCTCCATCTCGATCGGGTTGTGCACCGTCACCTTCTCTTCCGGCGTCAGCGCCAGCGCGGCCCAGATCCGCGTATCCTCCAGCGCGCGCTTCTTGTCGGTGTCGAACGAGACCTTCATCTCGATCATCCGGTCGTAGTCGGGTTTGGGCTTCGAGGAGAGCTTCAAGCCCTCCTCGACGTTCGGCAGCAGCGTCTCGGTATACAGATCCCACTTCTTGCCGCTGGTGCAGATGAACCCGTCCGCCATGCGACCGGCATACTTGGCGATCTGCGGCCCGGCGCCGGCGACATAGATGGGCAGCGGCGCGCCCGGCTTGTCGTAGATCGTGGCGTCCTTGGTCTTGTAGTACTCGCCCTCGAAGGACAGGTGGTCCTCGGACCACAGCTTGCGGATCAGGCTGATCGCCTCGCGCAGCCGCGCGAAACGCTCCTTCGTCTCCGGCCAGACCATGCCGGTCGCGGGAACTTCGTTCAGCCCTTCGCCCGTGCCCAGGCCCAGGATGACCCGGCCGGGGAACAGCGAACCCAGCGTGCCGAACACCTGCGCGACGATGGACGGATGATACCGGAACGTCGGCGTCAGCACGGACGTACCCATCACGATGCGCCGCGTGCTCGCCCCCAGCGCGCCCATCCAGGCCAGCGCCGAGGGGGCGTGGCCGTCGGTGTGGCGCCAGGGCTGGAAATGGTCGCTGACGAAGACGCTGTCGAAACCGCATCGCTCCGCCTCGACGGAGAAGTCCAGCAGCGGGCGCGGAGCAAACTGCTCCGCTGACGCCTTGTATCCGAGCTTGAGGGTCATGGACCGGCTTCCTTCTGTTGAAGCGCACGCTACAGAAGCGCGGGTGCGGCGGCAATCCGGGCCACCTGGCTGATCCTGCAGGACTGGTCTTTCTGGCCAGCGGGTCGGATTGGCTGCGAAGCGGCATCGTGGCTGCCGAAACGCTGGGCGGTTGCCGTTCCGGTGGGCGCACAAAGTATGGGCAGCCGCGACCCTTACGCATGGAGACAGGCCGCGCACCAGCCCGCCCGTCATGACCCGGCTCGATCGGGTCATCTCCTTCCCCCGAGGCGCCGGATGGACCGGTCGAGCCGAACCATGACGGGGAAAGGTCGCGCGCCGCGCCGTCGATACGACCCCGAAGCGCCCATCCATCCGCCAATTGCGGCGTCCCCCGTAATTTGCTGCAATGCGGCATGAGCTTTGCCTATTCTGCACCATGCTCTGTCCCGCCGCGCCTGCATGAGGGTCCTTCTGGCCGACGACGACGCCGAACGCGCAGGCGCTCTGGCGGGCGTGCTGGCGGCCGATACCAGCTTGACGGTGCTGCGGCTTGAGCCTGGCGGATCCTTGGCCGAGGCCGTCGCCACGCTTCACCCCGATATCGTCCTGGTCGACATGGCGCGCCCTGACCGCGACGCGCTGGACGGCATCCGCCAGGTCACCGCGCTGAACGACCGACCCGTCGTGCTGTTCGTCGACGAAGACGATCCCGCCTTCATGGAGGAAGCGATCGGCGCCGGCGTCACGTCCTACAACGCCGTCGGCGTCAAGCCGCCGGACGTCAAGCCGATCCTGCGCGCCGCGTCGGCGATGTTCCGCCGCTTCCAGCAAGCCCAAGTGGACCTGCGCGACGCCGAGGCTCGGCTGCGCGCCCGAGACATCATCGACCGCGCCAAGGCGGTCCTGATCAAGCAACGCCGGATCAGCGAACCCGATGCTTACAAATGGCTGCGGCGCACCGCCATGAGCACGGGGCGGCGAATCGTCGACGTCGCCGGCGACGTCATCGGGGGAACGGAAAGGACCGGGGAATGAAGCAGACTGTCAGGCTGGGGCTGTTGCGCCTCGTGGACAGCGCGCCGGTCATGGTGGCCCAGGCCCGTGGCCTGTTCGCCGCCAACGGCCTGGATGCGGCCATCAGCATAGAGCCGTCCTGGTCGAACGTCGCCGACAAGCTGACCTATGGGCTGCTCGATGCCGCCGTCATGCTGCCGCCTTTGGCGCTGGCCGCTGCCGCCGGGCTGCGCGGCAGCCGAGCGCGGCTGGTGGTGCCGCTGTCGCTGAGCCAAGGGGGGAACACGATCACCGTCAACCACGCCGCCGCCGCGGCCCTGACGCGCGATGCCGAGGCGCCCGGGCGCGGGTTGCTGGAATGGCTGCAGACGCTGCCCGCCAAGCCCCGCTTCGCCGTAGTACACCGGTTGTCGACGCATAACCTGCTGCTGCGCTACTGGCTTGCGGCCGGGGGCGTCGACCCGGACAACGACATCGAGACCCTGGTCATCCCGCCCGAAAACGTCGTCGACGCCTTGGCCGAAGGCGCGATCATCGGCTTCTGCGCCGGCGCCCCCTGGGGATCGGTCGCCGAGGAACGCGGCGTCGGGCAGGTGCTTCTCGGTACCTCCTCCATCTGGCCGTTCCATCCGGAAAAATGCCTCTGCGTCAGCGAGGCCTGGGCAGATGCCTCGCCGGACCGGCTGCACGCCCTGCTGCGCGCCGTGCTGCGCGCCCAGGTGATCTGCGACCGGCCCGAGGAAGCGCCCGCCATCGCCGAACTTCTGGCTGACCCTGGCGGCCTGAACCTGCCCCAGGCCGCGTCCCGCGCCGCGCTGCCCGGCGGGACCGCGAGGGAACAGATCCGGTTCCACGAACGCGAAGCCTGGTTCCCGGCGCGCGCCCACGCCACTTGGTTCCTGGGCCAGATGCGCCGCTGGGGATGGTTGCCGCCGGAAGAAGACCTGGCGGCGCTGACCGCCCAGGTCTACCGCCCGGACCTGCTGGCGCCGGCCGTGGCGGCCGAACGGCTGTATCCAATCGCCAGCCTGCCGGAGCTGGAAAGCACCGCGATGCTGCCGCAACTGCACGAACCGGTCTTTAACAACGGATTACGTCGCGGCTGACGGGTGGAAGTTTCGCGTTAACGATGGTTAACTTGGAATCGAAACGCGCCAAGAGGCTTGCATGCGCCGATTCCGAACCGCCCTGTGCGTCATGGCTCTCGCGCTGGCGGTGCCGTTGCTCACGTCCTGCAAGAAGTCCAACCAGTTCGTGCCGCCGCCACCGGCCAAGGTCACCGTCGCCAAGCCGCTGGTGAAGACGGTCACCCGGTACCTGGAAGCCACCGGCAACACCGCCGCCATCAACTCGGTCGACCTCGTCGCCCGGATCCAGGGGTTCCTGCAGTCCATCAGCTACACCGACGGCGCGGCGGTGAAGAAGGGCGACATCCTGTTCACCATCGAGCCCCTGCCCTACCAGGTGAAGCTGCAGCAGGCACAGGCGGCCGAAGCGTCCGCGCAGGCGACGCTGACCAACGCGCAGATCAACTACGACCGCCAGCTTTCGCTGCAGAAAGGCAACGTCGCCTCGGTCCAGAACCTGGATGACGCGCGCGCCCAGCGCGATACCGCCCAGGCGAACCTGGCCCAGGCGCAGGCGAACACGCAAAGCGCGGCAATCACTTACAGCTACACCCGCGTGCTGGCGCCGTTCGACGGGCGCGTCAGCGCCCATCTGGTGTCGGTCGGCGAACTGGTCGGCACCCAGCCGACCAAGCTTGCGACGATCGTGCAGATGTCGCCGATCTACGTGAATTTCAGCGTCAGCGAGCAGGACGTCATCCGCATCCGGGCGCAGATCCGCAAGGAGGGCATGCCGCCGGAACAGATCTACAAGACCCCGGTGGAGGTCGGGCTGCAGGGTGAGACCGGCTACCCGCATGTCGGCCACATCGACTACGTCGCTCCGACCGTCGATGCCAGCACCGGGACCTTGCAGGTGCGCGGCATCATCGACAATGCCGACTATGCCTTGCTGCCCGGCTACTTCGCGCGCGTGCGGGTGCCGGTGGGCAACCAGGCGAACGCGATCCTGGTCCCCGACGTCGCGCTGGGGGCCGAC
>NZ_DASZTJ010000245.1:0-27974 GCF_035548235.1 Rhodopila sp. | reverse complement strand
CTCCCGATAGCCCAGCAGCAGCAAGCCGCAGAACACCAGGCACGCCGGCCACAGCCAGCTTGCCGTCCGCCAGGCCACCGGGTTCTGCCTGGGGTCGAGCCGCAGTTCCAGCCAGCGCGCCCAACCCGCCGCGATGCCGGCGATCGCCAGCGGCGTGTGCGTCAGCTCGATCAGCAACTGGTCCTTCAGGTTGGCGATCGCGTGGCTGTGCGTCAGCAGCAGTGTCCCGCCCCCTGCGCATAGCAGCGGGAACACCAGCACCGGCCAGCCGCGCGTCAGGCCGCCGGCCCTCACCCGCCACTCGAACACCGCGAACACCACGATCAAGACCACGAACGCCCGGTGTTGCAGCACCTCGACATCGCGGAAGCTCTCGAAGAAGCCGATATCGCCCAGCGGCCACGTTTCGGGATCGGAGCGGAAGAACAGGAACACCGCCAGGCCGATGAACAGCAGCGGCCAGTGCCGTGCGGGGCGGACCCCGGCCCGGTTCAGCAATGCGAGAAGGCCGATGGCGACGACGAACAGGCCGGCCCAATGGTGGTTGTATTCCGACCACGCAATGTCCTCGGCATTGCGCGGCGGCAGTTCGCCCGATCCCGGCACGAACGCCGCCTGAGGCGCCGTGGCCTGCCGCGCCGCCTGCCGGTCGAGCTTCTCCTGCAATGCCGGCAGCGCCAGGGAGTCATGGTCGGGGCTGGTCAGGCGCGGCCATTCCGGCGTGTTGCGCTCGACGATCTCGTGCCAGGTGACGCGGTCCTGCGTCAGGTCCACGGCCGGCGGGACCGAAGTCAGCGACGCGGCGGCGAAGAAGATCGCGATGCCGATCCCGAACTCGACCTCCGCGAACCGGCGCAGGCGCAGGACGGGCGTCGCCGGGTTGCGGCGCAGCCGCTCGACGATGCCGAAATTGCCCGCGCCGAGGGCCAGAAGCATCAGGAACATCACCACCTTGGCGCCGACCATGACGCCGAACGCGGTGCCGTACAGACCCTGCCAGTCGCCGATATAGAACACCGACATGGTCAGCCCGCTGACCAGGATGCAGGCGACGCCGACCATCGACATGCGGGAGTAGCGGGCGCCGACCTGGCGGAACAACTCCGGGTCGTGCAAGCGGGCGAGCGCCATCAGGAAGCAGGGCAGCCCGCCGATCCAGATCGCCGCGCCAAGCTGGTGCAGCCCTTCGACGAGCAGGAGGACGGCCTGGTCGTCAAGCCGCGCGGCGGCATGCGTGGTCAGCGTGGCGGCCGCCAGTTCCACGACGGTCAATGCCAGCAGCAGCGCCGAGGGCGCCCACCTGGCCGGCCGCCGCGTCAGCAGGGCCAGCGCCAGCACGGCGGCGGCGGCGATCTTGATCGTCCCGGCGATGGCGAAGCCCGCGCCCATGACGTCCAGGAAGCTCAGGCCCACCGTGTCCATCAGCACCGCGGCCTGCAGGCCGACGGTCGCGGCCTCGGACAGCACCAGCGCGACGGCGGCCCAGCCGGCGATCCGCGCGGCCGTCGCGGCGATCTCCGGCAGGTCGAAGGGGCGGGCCAGGAACACCAGGAACAAGGCGCCGCCCAGCGCCATCGACTGCGACAGGATCGTCAGGCCGTGGACGACGATCGACAGGTAGCCGAACAGGTCGACCAGAAGCTCCATCAATCAGTGCTCTTTGACCGTGAACGGCACGTCGCCCCGGGTGATGTGGCCGTCGACGGCGAGCACCTGCCAGCGCAGCACGTAATCGCCGGGCGTGAGGTCGAGATGCGTGGTCATGATGTCCGGCGCTCCCCCCGGCGCGATCGCGACCGGCGCCTGGGCGTGGTCCGGACGCACCAGCGTCACGCGGGAGCGGGCCTTGTCGATGCGGCTGTTATAGCGCAGCCGGACATCGAGCGGGCCGGCCGGCACGCTGCCGCCGGCGGGCGGCGTGCTGGCTTCCAGGATCGCATGCGCCCAGGCGAACGAGGGCACGGAAACGGCGGCGAGAACGGCGAGAAGGCGAAGGCTGGCACGAAAACTCACTGATATCCCCTGGCAAGCGAAGTTGCGGGCCTCGGCGGCGGGGGCTAGATGCCGGGTATCAACGGTCTCGTCCAGTCCGAGGAACGGGCGGCCGACCTATGCTGTGAGAGGGACCCAGACCGCATGAGCCGCCTGCCACCCGGAAAACGCGCCGATTACCGCTGGTTCCACGGGATCACGACACGCTGGATGGACAACGACGTCTTCCAGCACGTGAACAATGTGAACTACTTCTCCTATTTCGACACCGCCGTGACCTATTACGAGATGACCGAGAAGGTCGTCGGCCTGCTGGATGGTCCGGTGCATTGCGTGGTCGTCGAGGTGGCCTGCCGCTACCACGCCTCGCTGGCGTTCCCCGACCGGGTGACCGTCGGCGTCCGCGTGGCCCAGATCGGCCGCAGCTCCGTGCGTTATGAGATCGGGGTGTTCCGCAACGACGAGGACGTTGCCGCAGCCGAGGGGCATTTCGTCCATGTCTTCGTCGAGCGCGGGGTGCAGCGGCCGGTGCCGATCCCCGAGGAGTCGCGGGCGAAGCTGGGCCGGCTGATGGTCACGCCCCCCGCCGCGGCGTGACGCCGCGACGAGGGACCGCCCGTATCAGGCGACGAGGCGGAGTTTCTCGTCGTAGACCGGGTAGCCGGCGACGGGGGCGAAGCGGACCGTCAGCATGGCGGACCCTTCGATGCCGGCCCAGGGGATGGCGGCCGCGCCGTCGGTCCAGCGCCATGTCGTCACGCCGTCATTCTCCACGGCGTGCCAGCCCACCCGCAGGCCGGGATGGTCGGAGGTGAAGACCGTTTCCCTGGTTTGGGTGCGAACGATGATGGCGTGGACGCTGATCCCCAGCCGGCGCGTATCGCGCATGCCCGGGACCCGCTTGTCGGACGGGATGCAGAAGCGCGACGCCAGGACGACCGATCGCGCGCCGGCCGGGACGGCGAAGACCGCCCGCCCCTGCCGCTCCATCACCGGTCCGACGCGGCGGCCGTCGACCAGCAGGTGTACGTCCGGATCCTCCACCAGCATCGGCGCCGGCGCCGCGAAACCGAGCCTGTCGGACCGTTCGGCGAGGCCCTGCCAGATCGGGGCGACGTCCTCGGGCACCTTGGCCAGCGGCGCGCAGGCATCCGTCTGCCACCGTTCCGAGCTTGGGTTCACCGCGAAGGTCGGATGAAGCCGCCGGGCGGTGCCGGCGTTGTCGAACGAGTCGCGGTTGCCGGTGTCCAGATAGCTCTCGGACGCGGCGCCCTCGGCGAGGAGCATGCCGTGCCGGTCCAGTTCGATGTGGTAATAGGTGAACGGATGCTCCGGTAGCTCGCGAACGATCGACCCGCCGTTGACCAGCAGCTTCACCGGGACGCATTTGCCGGCGAGCAGCAGGCAGTGCTCCGGCGACAGGACGATGTCGCGGGTCGGCGTGTTGTCGCCCAGCGCGCCCTGCTTGACGCGGATCGGCGCGGACAGTTCCGGCCGGGCGTGGTGCGCGAGGTTGATCCGGGAATAGCCGATCCACTTCACCGGCTCCTGCACCGCCGCGCCGTCGCGCAGGACGGTGACGAGATCGCCTTCGCGGATCGTCTCGACCGGCCGTTCGCCTTCCGGCGTCAGGATGTTCGTTCCTTCGGCGAAACACGTGGCCGCGACGGAGGTCACCTCGTAGGCGCCGTTGCCGAGCGAGGTGAACGTGTCGCTGCCGAAATAGGAGACCGTTTCCGTGACGTTGCCCGCCGTGAAGATCGCGGTCGTCACGCCGCTGACATAGGTGCTGGTAAGCGTCGCGTTCGACAGGGTGGTGCCGATGTAAGCGCCGTTCTCGATGGCGATCGGCGTGGCGGTCCCGCCGCTCAGCGTGGAGTCCGAGGTCTGGCCGGGATAGCTGGCGGTGCCGAAATACCCGCTTTGTCCCGAGAATTCCTCGTCGAGGTAGCTCAGCCAGCTATATGCGGCGCGCCCGTCGCTCTGCAGGTATTCCTGCAGGCCGAATTCGGCTTCGGAAAACGCGCCGCCCGACTGGACGACGATGCCGTATATGGTGATGGACTTTCCCAGCTGGCCGATAAGGCCGCCGGCCGCCGCGGTATCATTGACGAGCGTTGCGCCGTCGTAACCGAGAAGGCCGCCGGATACGGTGACCTGCGTGGCCGAACCGCCGTACCTGACCTCGATCAGGCCATCCTGCCCGATCGTCTCGTCGGTTACGAGACCACCGCTCAGGACGGTCACGTGGTCGTTGGCCTGGACGGTCCCGCAGGGCAGGCCGTCGCTTCCGTAGATGACCCCCGCGGAGAGGACTTCGCCCGCCGAGATCGTGTAGTTCGCCATTGCTTGCCTCTCCTAGCTGATCAGAGGTGAACGGGCCGGGCCCGCCGTGACCGGGGTCGTGGATCCGATGTCCGCCGTGCCTTGTCCGGGCCGGCGCGACGACAGAAGCTGTTTGATCGTGGAAATGACGTGCTCCGGCGTGATCAGCCGGGTGCATTCGAACTGGCGCGGCGTGTCGGCATGGCGCGGGCACCACAGGTAGTCCTGGTGATCGAAGCTATGGCGGACGTCGTTCCAGCAACTGTTGCACGTGTGCCAGTTGATGACGCGGTACGGGGTCGCGAACTCGTTGCTGACATGCGTGAAGCCGCTGATCATCACGACCGGCGTCCCGGCCGCCCAGGCCAGCCACGACAACCCGCTGCTCAGGCCGATGAAGGCCTCGGCATGGCGCAGCCAGCGCGCCCGCTCGGTCAGGGGGCGGTCGCCCGTTTCGTCCTCCACACCATGCGGGATGTGGTTCCAGACGAGGTCATGGCCGTGTACCGGGCTTTTGTCGATGCAGACCACGCGATAGCCGCGGCGCTTCAGGAACTGGACGACGGCGCGCCAGCCATTCGGGTTGTTCCAGTATTTCGCCTGGGACGTCGCCTGGACGCCGATGCAGACATACGGTTCGGGGATCGGGCGGGTGTCGTCGGGAATGGCCAGGCGCGGCGGTTCCTCGGTCGGATCGACGCCCAGGATATAGGCTGCCGTCCGGTGAAGGCCCACCTGGCGGAAATCGGTCGGCTGATGGACGCAGGCCGCGTCGTCGAAGAACAAGCCCAGGTTGTAGGTGGCATAGGCCTGTTCCGCCAGCCTCTCCTGAACCACCTGTTCGTGGGTGACGAAACGAATGCTCCGGTACGCATCCCGGAACAACGGGATGATCTTGGCCGACATGGCGACCGTCAGGCGGCATCCGGTCGTCTGCCAGAACCGGACCGCGTAGGGGAACCAGCCGATCGTGTCGCCCAGCGTGCCGGACGGGACGTTGATCAGGACGTCGCGGTCGTACGGGTCGAATTCATGCGTCAGGACCGGCAGCGGCAAGCCGCACGGCCCGGTGTCCCAGATCTCGATGCCAAACCGCACGCAATACCGCTTGGCCGACGTGACCAGGACGCCCTTTGTCTCGGTCTCGAACAGGACATTGCCGGTGTCGAGGTCCGTCAGCCGTACGCGCCACTGTCCGTTGGTCCGGGCCGGCAGCCGGATCCGGGCGCCCGCGTTGAAATCGAAACGGATCCCGTCGGGTCCTTCCAGCGTGGGGACCGCGGCCGGTTCCGGATAGGCCGCCGCGCGCACGCCCTGGCGAGCCGCCCCCGCCGCGAGGGACGGACCCGAGACCGCCGTGGCCTTTGTCACGCCTTGGGCATCACCTGGCGCGCCAAGCAGTCCGTCGCCAGTCATGCGGCTTCCGCCGTCCATTGAAGTCCTCGCGCCATTTTACTGTCGTGGCTTCGGTCCCACGACGCGACGTGATGCCTGGTTCGTTCGGCGGCTGGAGCGATACAACCACCGATAGTCCGTCGGTCATCCTTATTTACGGCGCATCTTGCGTGTTTTTAGACGTATTGTCCACAGAAATCTCATTTTATCGGCATAACACTCAAAAGTTGTATTTCTCAGAGGTTACACAAGGATTTCGTCACGCGACAATCATGACGGGAATCGTTACAGGACGAGCATTCGGGCCGTAACGACCGCCGCCCGGACACCGGCTTGGCAGCGCCCGGCGCTCGTTCAGCGCGGCGACTGGAAGCCCCGGGGATACCCCGGGGCCCCGGGGTGTCCCCCCCTGAGGCACGGCAATGACGCAGGCCGTCAGCCGGCCGCGAGCGCCTTCGCGTAAGCCGCCACCGCCGCCGCGAAACCCATCGCCAGCGCATCGGCGGTGAGTTCGTGCCCGATCGACGCTTCCGCCAGGAACGGGACCGCCCGCATCAGCGGCGGGATGTTGCGCAGGTTCAGGTCGTGCCCGGCGTTCACCACCAGCCCGGCGTCCCGCGCGGCCTGGGCGGTGGCGGCGATCGCCTCCAGGATCGGGGCGTGGGTCCCCGTCCGGAACGCCGCCGCGTAGTGCCCGGTATAGATCTCGATGCCGTCCGCGCCGGCATCCTTCACCTTCGCGACCACCGCCGGATCGGGGTCGACGAACAGCACCAGGCGCGCGCCCAGCGCCTTGATCGCCGGCAGCGTGCCGGCCAGCAGCGCGCGCTGGGCCGGATCGAGGCGCCAGCCCTCCTCCGACGTGAACGCGTCGGGGGCGTCGGGGACCAGCGTGACCTGCTCCGGCCGGACGGGCCGGATCAGCATCATCAGCCGCTCGTCCGGATAGCCTTCGATATTGAATTCCACCGCCGGCCGCCGCGCGCCCATCACCTGGGCCAGCAGGGCCACGTCCGATCCGCGGATGTGCCGCTCGTCCGGACGCGGATGCACGGTCAGCCCCGCCGCCCCCGCGTCCAGCGCCTGTTTCGCGAACCACGCCAGATCGGGCACGCCGGTATGGCGGGAGTTCCGCAGCAGCGCGATCTTGTTGAGGTTGACGCTGAGCCGAGCCATGGCGGCGGTCTAGCGGGCTTGGAAGTTGGGCAGGCGGCGCTCGCCCATCGCCTTGGTGCCTTCCTTGAAATCGGCCGTCTGCCGCAGCCAGTCCTGCTCCTCGTACTCGCGCTCCGTCGCGGCGGCGACGGCGTCCGCCAGGCCGCGGCGCAGCGTCTCCCGCGTGGCGACGATGGCCAGCGGGGCGGACTGGGCGATCTCGGTCGCGATCT
This sequence comes from Rhodopila sp., assembly GCF_035548235.1. Taxonomy (GTDB): domain Bacteria; phylum Pseudomonadota; class Alphaproteobacteria; order Acetobacterales; family Acetobacteraceae; genus Rhodopila. The sequence continues at coordinate 20,874 of NZ_DASZTJ010000245.1, read as the reverse complement.
CGACCGCCTTGGACCGGACCTGCTCCTGCGCGACGCAGTAATCGGCCAGGCCGATCGCCAGGGCTTCCTCGCCCGTCATGCGGCGGCCGGTGTACATCATCATCGCCGCGTGCTGCGCGCCGATCAGCCGGGGCAGCGTGCAGGTCAGGCCGAAGCCGGGATGGAAGCCCAGCCGGGTGAAGTTGGTGGAGAACCGCGCCTCGGGACAGGTCACGCGGAAATCGGCCATGACCGCCAGGCCGACGCCGGCGCCCACCGCCGCGCCATGCACGGCGGCGACGATCGGCTTGCCGGTGCGCCACAGCCGCTGCGCTTCCTTATACAGGTGCCGGCCGCGCTTGGCCTGGCGGGCCACGCCGTCGGGACCGCGGCTGCCGAAATCGGCGCCGGCGCAGAAATGCTTGCCCTCGGCGCACAGCACGATCGTGCGCACCTCCGGCGTGCGGTCGTAGGTCTCCAGCGCATCGGCGATCTCGCCCACCATGTCGGTGTCGATGAAGTTGTTCGGACCGCGCCGCACCTCGATCGTGGCGACATGGCCGTTGGTTTCGACCGCGATGTGTTCGTAACTGCCGTGCTGCATCGTTTCCTGCCGCCATGGGTGGGTTCGGGGCGCGGAGTTTATGGCGGCGGGGTGCGGGGAGCAAATCCCGGCGAACCGTGATAGCCTTCCGGCAGTCATGGCGCAGAACATCTACGACACGCCCGATTTCTTCACTGCCTACAGCCAGCTCCGCCGCTCGGTTCACGGGCTGGACGGCGCGCCCGAATGGCCGGCGATCCGCGCCGTCCTGCCGCCCCTGCGCGCCGCGCGGGTCGTGGACCTGGGCTGCGGCTTCGGCTGGTTCGCCCGCTGGGCGGCGGCCGCGGGCGCGGCGTCGGTGCTGGGCCTGGACCTGTCGGACAACATGCTGGCCCGTGCGCGGCAGGAAACGGCAGGCACGGCGGTCCGCTATGCCAAGGCCGACCTGGAGCACCTGGACCTGCCGGCATCGTCCTTCGACCTGGCGTACAGCTCCCTGACCTTCCACTACGTCGAGGATTTCGGGCGCCTGGTCCGGACCGTCTTCCAGGCGCTGCGGACCGATGGGCACTTCGTCTTCACGATCGAGCACCCGATCTACATGGCCCCGACCCATCCCGGCTGGCGGCTGGACGAGGCGGGACGCCGTACCTGGCCGGTCGATCGTTACGCGATCGAGGGCGTTCGGACCACGGACTGGCTCGCGAAAGGGGTGGTCAAGCACCATCGCACCATCGGCACCACGCTGAACACGCTGATCGGGGCAGGCTTCACGATCCGCCATGTCGAGGAGTGGCGGCCAACGGACGAACAGCTCGCCGCCCTGCCCGCGCTGAAGGAGGAGCTGGAGCGGCCGATGATCCTGCTGGTCTCCTGCCGGCGATAGGGGGGCCATAGGGGGCAGCCAAAGGGGGCCGACCAACGGGGGCCGCCCATGACAAGGCAGGCGGGTCGGTGCTATCCCTTTCCGGCTATAACGGACCACGCTTCCCGAGACCTCGGGGAAAGGAACGCAGATGGAGTATCGCCGACTTGGCCGGACCGGCCTGAAAGTTTCCGAGATCTGCCTCGGCACCATGACCTTCGGCCACGGCACCGACATGGCGGAGACCGAACGCGTCGTCGGTAAATCCCTCGACGCCGGCATCATCTTCTTCGACACGGCCAACGGCTACAACAACGGCGAATCCGAAACGATGCTCGGCCGAGCGCTGGGCGCCCGGCGGCGTGATGTCGTAGTCGCAACGAAGGTGTTCAATCCGATGGGGCCCGGACCCAACGATTCCGGCATGTCCCGTCGCCACATCATGCAGGCGGTGGAGGACAGCCTGCGCCGCCTCGGGACCGACTACATCGACGTTTATTTCATCCATCACGTCGACGTGCAGACGCCGCTGGAGGAGATGCTGCGCGCCTTCGACGACCTGGTACGGCAGGGCAAGGTCCGCTATACCGCGTGCAGCAATTATGAAGCCTGGCGGCTGATGGAAGCGCTGTGGACCAGCGACAGCAAGGGCCTCGCGCGGTTCGAGGCGTACCAGCCGCAATACAGCCTGGTCGTCCGCGACATCGAGGAAGAGCTCGTCCCGGCCTGCGCGCTCAAGCAGCTTGGCATGGTCGTCTGGTCGCCGCTGGCCGGTGGTTACCTGACCGGAAAGTATCAACCGGGACAACAAAGCGTGGAAGGATCCCGCTCCGCCGAACGCTGGGCGTTCCCGACGCGGTTCTTCCATCCGCGACATGAAGCGATCCTGGCCGAACTGCTGGCGGTGTCCCGCGATCTCGACCGCCCGCCCGCACAGGTGGCGCTGCGCTGGGTGCTGGAGCAGGATATGGTTGCAAGCGCGATCATCGGGGCGCGGCACGCCGGACAGCTCGACGACACGCTGGCCGCCAGCGGCTGGCACCTGCCGAACGAGGCACGCGGGCGGCTGGACGCGGTGTCCGCCCTGCCGCGGCGCTATCCGCGCGCGATGGAAGACGGCATGCAGGAACGGCGGGACGGCGCCGTCCGGGTCGGCCGCGCATGATCGACCCCGCATCCGACACCGTGCTGGTCACCGGCGCCGCCGGCGCGATCGGCACCGCGCTGCGCGACGGGCTGCGCGAACATTGGCGGCACCTGCGGCTGACCGACATCAAGCCGATCCGCGACCCCTCGCCCAATGAGGAGCCGATCGTCGCCGACGTCGCGGACCGGGTCGCGCTGGAGCGGATGATGCAAGGCGTGCGCGCGGTCGTCCACCTGGCGGGGATGATCGGGAACTACGACCTCGAATCCCTCTTCCGCGTCAACGCCCGCGGCCTGTTCGACGTGTTCGAGACCGCCCGGCTTTCCGGCGTGGAGCGCATCGTCTTCGCCAGCAGCAACCATGCGTTCGGCTGCTACCCGATCACCGAACGCGTCACCCCTGCCCTGCCGCCCCGGCCCGACAGCCTGTACGGCGTGTTCAAGGTCTGGGGCGAAACGATGCTGCGGAACTATTACGATCGTCACGGCATCCGATCGGTGTCCCTGCGCATCGGCACGTACCGGACGCTGCCGATCGACCAGCGCTCGCTGGCCACCTGGCTCAGCCCCGGGGACGTCGCCCACCTGGTCGACGTGTCGCTGCGGCATCCGGATCCGGGATGCCTGGTGGTGAACGGCTATTCCAACAACACGCGGCTGAAAACCTACGATCCCAACTGGGCTTTCCTGGGATACCAGCCGCGCGACAACGCCGAGGACCATCGGGAGATGCTGCGTGCGCAGGGGGTCGACGTCGACGGTCCCGACAAGGACGAATGGGAATGGCCGGAGCACGGCGGGTCCCATGCGCAAGCGCCGGAAAGGCCGGTTCGTTCCGTCTGAAAGGGTCTGGCGCCCCCGACTTTACTCGGCGACGACGACGCCCCGCGCCGTCTGGGGATGGAACTCGCCCATGAACGGAAACCGGCCCGGCGCAAGTGGACGGAGACGGACCACGGCCGAGGCGCCGGCAGGGATCACCTTTTCCACCTTCAGGGCGGACGAATCGAACTCCTCGGCCGTATTGTCCTGGTTGTGGACGTGCAGGTCGGCCCGCTTCCCCGAGGGGATGTGAAGCTCGGCCGGCGTGAACTTGTGGTCCTTCAAAATCAGGTCGAAGCGCGGCACGTCATCGGCCCGGGCTGTCCCGATCCCGCCGAAACCAACTGCAAATACGGCAGCCATGACCACCCGGTCCAAGCCGCCCGGAAACTGCCTCATGCGTCGCCCTTCGTTCCGACCGATGCCGCGCAGCGTAGAGGGTCGGAAACGCTATTGCAACTCATTCGCGGACAGAGACGAACGAACCCCCAGCCACGTGCCGGCAGACCGGAAGGCCGATGCGGCCGGCAGCGGGCTGCGCTCCCCAAGCGCCCAGGCCGGCGGCTTCATCGGCGAACGCCTGGTCCGGCCGGCCTGGACGTCCCGCCATGCCTTCCCCGCCATCTCCACCGGGTTCACATCCCCCGGATCATGGTCCCCGAATCATGCTCCCCAGGTCATGTCCCCGGGTCATGTCCCCGGGTCATATCCCCGGGTCATATTCCCCTGAGCAGCACCACGATCAGGACGATCAGCAGGATCGTGCCCAGGCCGCCGCCGACATAGGGACCGCCATAATAAAAGCCGCCCCCGCCGAACAGCAGAAGCAGAACGATAAGAATGATAACGAGGTTCATGAACCATCCCCCGGACAAGCTGCGAAGGCCCCTGAACATTCGGCAGGCGTGAGCGTTTCAGGACCGGTCGGATTCGCGCCTTAACGTGATCCCCTCCCCGTGCGGGCCCGGGCGGACGCGCGCGGGGGCCGGTCGAACCGGCTTGACTTGGCCGACGGGGCGGGGCTTGTGTGCCGCCCCTGAGCGCCACCCCTGGCAAAACGCCTTTCAAGACCCTCGGGATACCAGACGATGCATGCCTACCGGACGCACACCTGTGCCGCCCTGCGCGGGGCCGATGCCGGCCAGACCGCCCGCCTCTCCGGCTGGGTCCACGCCAAGCGCGACCATGGCGGGTTGCTGTTCATCGACCTGCGCGACCATTACGGCATCACCCAGTGCGTCTTCGCCGCCGGCTCCCCCGCCTTCGCCGCGGCCGACGCGGTGCGCCCGGAAAGCGTCGTCACCGTCACCGGCCAGGTGGTGATGCGGGAGGCCGGGACGGTGAACCCCAGGCTGCCGACCGGCGAGGTGGAATTGCGGGTCGCCGAGATGGTGGTCCAGTCGGCCGCCGAGGTCCTGCCCATGCAGGTCGCCGGCGACGAGAAGTTCCCCGAGGACATCCGCCTGAAATACCGCTTCATCGACCTGCGGCGGGAGAAGCTGCACAAGAACATGGTGCTGCGCAGCCAGGTGATCACCTCGGTCCGGCGGCGGATGATCGAGGCCGGGTTCCTGGAATACCAGACGCCGATCCTGACCGCGTCGTCCCCCGAAGGCGCCCGCGACTTCCTGGTCCCTGCCCGGCTGCATCCCGGCAAGTTCTATGCCCTGCCCCAGGCCCCGCAGCAGTTCAAGCAGTTGCTGATGGTCGCAGGCTTCGACCGGTATTTCCAGATCGCGCCCTGCTTCCGCGACGAAGCCAGCCGAGCGGACCGCAGCCCGGGCGAGTTCTACCAGCTCGACTTCGAAATGAGCTACGTGACGCAGGAGGACGTGTTCAACACGATCGAGCCCGTCATCGCCGGCGTGTTCGAGGAGTTCGCCGGCGACCGCAGCGTCACCAAGCCCCCCTTCCCGCGCATCCCGTACGACACGGCGATGCTGCGGTACGGGTCGGACAAGCCCGACCTGCGCAACCCGATCCTGATCAGCGACGTGACCGAGCACTATGCCGGGTCCGGCTTCGGGTTGTTCGCCCGCATTGCCGCCTCGGGCGGCGTCGTGCGCGCCATCCCCGCGCCGGGCGCGGCCAGCCAGCCGCGCAGCTTCTTCGACAAGCTGAACGACTGGGCGAAGGCCGAGGGCCAGGGCGGCCTGGGCTATATCATCTATGACGCGGACGGGCCGAAGGGCCCGATCGCCCGCAACCTGGAAGCCGACCGCGCCGAGGCGATCCGCGCCGCCGCCGGGGTGCAGCCGGGCGATGCCGTGTTCTTCGTCGCCGGCAAGAAAGACAGCGCCCCCAAGTTCGCCGGCGCCGTCCGCAGCCGCCTGTGCGAGGAACTCGGCCTGCTGGAGCAAGGTGCGTTCAAGTTCTGCTGGGTCACCGACTTCCCGATGTACGAGCTGAACGAGGAAACCGGCCAGGTCGATTTCAGCCACAACCCGTTCAGCATGCCGCAAGGCGAGCTGGAGGCGCTGAACACCCAGGACCCGCTGACGATCAAGGCCTACCAGTATGATATCGTCTGCAACGGTATCGAATTGTCGTCCGGCGCGATCCGCAACCACCGCCCCGACGTCATGGTCCGCGCCTTCGAGATCGCCGGCTATTCCGCCGCGGACGTCGAGGCCCGGTTCGGCGGCATGCTGAACGCGTTCCGCTTCGGTGCCCCGCCGCACGGCGGGTCGGCGCCCGGCATCGACCGCATGGTGATGCTGCTGGCCGACGAGCCGAATATCCGCGAGGTGATCCTGTTCCCGCTGAACCAGCAGGGCGAGGACCTGCTGATGGGCGCCCCCGCCGAGATCACCCCCGCCCGGCTGAAAGAGCTGTCGCTGAAGATCGACCTGCCGCCGGCGAAGCCGAAACCCAGCGGCGGCTGATCCGGAATCTCGCGGGCGGACCATCAAAAACGCGTCCGTGCTCTTCCAAGACAGCCACCGCGCGCCCTAACGTCCAGGCGTGATGTTCGTCACTGCCGGACGCCGCCGTGCCTGCCAGCCCTTTCCGACCGCCGTCCGGTGACCGGACGAACGGACGCGGCCGCCCTCATGCCCCCCGCCCTCATGTATTGGAGTTCTTCATGCGTCTTTCCGCCGCGCTGACCGCGCTGCTCATGACCGGCGCCCTCGCCGGCCCGCCGGCTGTCGCGGCGAACACGCCCCCGCCCGCCGCGCTGCCGCCATCCGCCATGCTCGCCCATCGCGCCCTCTACACGCTGACGCTGGCACGGGCGAAAAGCCAGGACGTGATCGCCGCCCACGGCACCATGGGATACGCGGTGGCGGACGCCTGCGACGGCTGGACCAGCGAACAGCGGCTGCGCATGACGGTCACCAACGCCGACGGGCAGGAGATCGAGATGGCGTCCGACTACGCCACGTGGGAGGCCAAGAACGGGCTGAAATTCCGCTTCCACATGCGCCAGACCACCGATACCGCCGTCAGCAGCCAGACCGACGGCGAGGCGACGCTGACCAAGGCCGGGGGTCCAGGCGAGGTGCACTACACCCTGCCCAAGGACAAGACCGTGCCGCTCCCCGCCGGCACGGTGTTCCCGATGGCGCATACCGAAACCCTGCTGGCCGCCGCCTTGCACAACCAGCGCTTCCTGAACCTGCCGCTGTTCGACGGCACCGACGAGAACGGGGTCGAGGACAGCTTCATCATCGCCCTCGACCAGAAGCCGCCGATGCACACGGCCTATCCGGTCCTGTCGGCCCTGCCGAGCGCGCGGGTCCACATCTCGTTCTTCGATCATGACGTGAAGTCGATGATGCCGACCTACGAGGTCACCATGCGGTACTGGGAGAACGGCGTCGCCGACAACATGACGATGGATTTCGGCGACTTCGTCATGAACGCCAAGCTCAAGGAGTTCGCCCCGCAGCCGAAGCGCTGCTGACCCCGGGGATCAGGGGCGGCGGCGGGCGCGCTCCTCGCCGTGGTGCTCCCTCGGCTCCTCGCCGTGGTGCTCCCACTGATGCGCGGTCTCGGTCGCGTGGCGGTCCGAGTCCGGCGTTCCGGTGGGACGCTCATAGATCGCGCGCTTGTGCGACGGCCGCTTGGGCGGCGTTCCCAACGGCTTCGTCGGCCGTCCGTCGAGGCCTCCCGTCCCGGTGATCCCGGAATTGGCCGGCGGATCGCTGGCGGGGAATGTGTCGCGCAGCGCCTCGTCGCGCATGCGATCTTTGTGATCAGACATCGGGTCCTTCCCATCCGGCGCGCTGAAGGGCCGGTTCAGGCCTGAACGAGCGGACCGCGGTCGGGTTCGCCGGACGGCTTCACCGGCCCGGCGGCGCATGCCAGTTTGGCGGCCATGACCGACCCAATCCGCCCACCCCCCACCCAGCCGGATCGCGTCCAGCCGGATCGCATCCAGCCAGGCCGCGTCCGCCTGGGAATGCTGACCCCGTCCTCGAACACGACGCTGGAGCCGGTCACCGCCGCCATGGTGAGCGGCCTGCCTGGCGTGACGGCGCATTTCGGCCGGTTCCGCGTGACCGAGATCGCGCTGACCGGCGATGCGCTCGCGCAGTTCGACGACACCGCCATCCTGGCGGCGGCCGAGATGCTGGCGCATGCCAAGGTCCATACGATCGCGTGGAACGGCACATCGGCCGGCTGGCTGGGATTCGCGACGGATGAACGGCTTTGCCGCAGGATCGCGGCGGCGACCGGGATCAAGGCCGCGACCTCGATGCTGGCGCTGAACGAGGTGCTGGCGGCGACGGGCGTGAAGCGGTTCGGACTGGTGACGCCCTATATCGCGCCGGTGCAGCAGCGGATCATCGCCAACTACGCCGCCCTGGGGATCGCCTGCGTCGGCGAGCCGGGCCTGGGGATCCAGGACAACTACGCCTTCGCCGAGGTGCCGCCCGACCGCCTGGCCTCCATGATCCGTTCGGCGGCGGCGGAGAAACCGGACGCGATCGGCGTGATCTGCACGAACCTGCCCTCGGCCGGGCTGGTGGAGGCGCTGGAACGGGAAACCGGCATCCCCGTCTATGACACGATCGCGACGGCGGTGTGGAAGAGCCTCCGCCTGGCCGGGGTCGATCCGAGCCGGGTCAAGGGCTGGGGACGGCTGTTCGGGCTGGGGTTGTAGACGGGGGTCGCCGCCCCCTTCACCCCGGAACGATGGTGATCCGCCGGTTCTGCCTGCCCTTGTTCTCGATCTTCTGCACCCGCATCGGGCCGATCTCCCCCGTCCGCGCCACATGCGTGCCGCCGCAGGGCTGCAGGTCCACGAGACCATCCCCTTGCCCATCCCCTTGGCCAATCCGCATCAGCCGCAGCCGGCCGGAGCCGCGGGGCGGCTGGACCGACATGGTGCGGACAAGGCCGGGATCGGTGTCCAGCACCGATTCGTCGACCCACTCGATCCGCACCGGGTGATCGGCGGCGATCAGTGCGTTCAGCGCCGCCTCGATCTCCTCCTTGGGCGGCGGGTTCGGCAGGTCGAAGTCCAGGCGCGACTTGTCCGCGCCCACCGAACCGCCCGTCACCGCCGCGCCCTTGATCAGGCTGCACAGCAGGTGCAGCGTCGTGTGCATGCGCATCAGCCGGTGCCGGCGGTCCCAGTCGATCGTCGCCTCGACCACCGAACCGGCCGGAGGCAGCGCCGCGTCCGGCGCCGGCACGTGCAGGATGGCCGCGCCCTCGCCCTTGATGGCATCGGCGACGACCATTTCCCCGCCCGGCCAGCGCAGCACGCCGGTATCGCCCGGCTGGCCGCCGCCGCGGGCATAGAACACGGTGCGGTCCAGCACGACGCCTTCCGGCCCCGCGCTGACCACCGTCGCCGTCGTGGTCTTGAGATAGGAATCGTCCTGGAACAGCCGTTCGGTCATGTCGTTCTCCATTCCGCCCGCAGCCGGTCACGCTGCGAGGCCAGCCAGAACAGCGCCAGCGCGGCGATCACGTTGGTGATCCGTCCCGCCAGCGCTGCGGCGATGGCCTTGTCGGCCGGCCAGACGCGGACGCGGATATCCTCGTTCTCCGCCGCCAGGCCGAACGCGCCGGCCAGCCCGGCGCCATCGGCCAGCGGCGCGTCCACCCGGCCGGCATAAAGCAGGCAGACCTCGTCCGCGCCACCGGCGCTGAGGATGTAGTTCCCGACACGCTCCATCCGGTCCGCCGTCAGCCCCATCTCCTCCTGAAGCTCGCGCGCCATCGCGGCCTCGGGGTCCTCGTTCTCCTCCAGCAGGCCCGCGGGGCATTCGACCAGCACGGGGTCGAGGCCCGCGACCAGGGCCGGCAGGCGGAACTGCTCGATCAGCACCACGGCATCCGCGGCGGGGTCATAGGGCAGCATCGCCACCGCCTGGCCGCGCCGCCAGACCTCCCACGTGTGGGGCGCGGACAGCGCGCCGTCGAAGCGGCGGTTGCGGAACGTCACCACGTCCAGCGGGAACCGTCCCGACCACGCCCGGCGCTCGGCATCGATGATCACGTCCGGATGCGCGGGGATCGGCCGAGGGGTGCGGTTCGCCATGCGCCGCGTTGTAAGGCGCGGCCGGAGCCACGGCAATTCACCGCGCGAACACCGAAACGCTCTCGACCCGGGCGGAATAGAGGAACTGGTCGATGGCGGTGACGGCGCGGAGGCGATAGCCGGCGCCCTGCAGCACCCGCGCGTCGCGCCCGAGCGAGGCGGGGTTGCAGCTGACATAGATCACCGTCTTCACCCCCGACGCCGCGACCTGCCCGATCTGCGCCGCCGCCCCCGCGTGCGGCGGGTCGAGCACCACGGCGGCATACGCCCCCAGTTCCTTGGCCGAGACCGGCTGGACCGCCAGGTCCCGCGCCACCGGCTCCACCTGCCCCGCCAATCCGCCCTGGTTGACCGCCTGCCGCAGCGCGCCGAACGCCGACGCGTCGCCCTCCCACGCCGTCACCCGCGCGCGCCGGGCCAGGGCGAAGGTCAGCGTGCCGCATCCGGCATAGAGTTCCGCGATCCGCGCGCGTCCGGTCGGTTTCTCCGGCACCCCGGCCAGGACGGCCTCCACGATGGCCTGCTCCCCGGCCTCGGTCGCCTGCAGGAAGGCGCCGGGCGGCGGCCGGACGGCGACGCCGGACAGCGTCGTGGCGGCCGGGCGCAGCAGCGCGATCGTCTCCGGCTCGTTGCCCCGTTCGGCGTGGGCGACGCGCGGCAGGCCGTGATCCGCGGCGAATTGCGCCAGGGCCGTCCGGTCGTCCAGGGTCGGCGGCCCGTCGGTGCGCAGCAGCAGGTCGGGACCGGCGTCGAGCAGGTTGACGATGGCCGACCCCTCCCGCCGCAGCGCCGACAACGCGGCGAACAGCGTCCGCAGCGGCGGCAGCAGCGCCTGCAGCGCGGGATGCAGCACCAGGCAGCCGGCCAGGTCCTCGACCTCCGCCGATCCGGCCGCGTGCAGCCCCAGCACGATCCGCCGGCCGATGCGCCGCGCGGCGAAATCCATGCGCCGGCGCTCGCCGGGCAGGCCGTGGCGGAAGGGCAGCGGATCGGGCGGCGAGAACCCGGCGCGGCGCAGGGCGAAGGCGACCAGGCCGGCCTTCCACGCGCGATAGGGCGCGTCCGCCCAATGCTGCAGCGCGCAGCCGCCGCACCGGCCGAAATGCCCGCAAGGCGGCGCCGCGCGATCGGGGCTGGCGGTCTCGATCGCCTCCGCCTCGGCCACCCACCCATCGCCGCGCGGACGCAGCGGCCGCAGCCGCGCGGTCTCGCCGGGCAGCGTCAGGCGGGCATAGACGGGCGCCCCGCCGGCGAGGTGCGCGACGCCGTCGCCCTCCGCGCCGATGCGCTCGATCGTCACGGTCTCGGGCGGAGGCGTCGCCTTGCGCGCCGGCTTCACGGCGCCAGGACCTCGACGGCGACCGATTTGACCAAGGCGAGCGCCGGCGTGCCGGCGGTCAGCCCCAGGTGCTGGACGGCGTCGGGGGTGATCCGCGCCAGCAGCGTCCCGTCCGGCAAGGCCAGTTCCACCAGCGCCGCCCGCCGCGCCGGATCGCTGGTCACCGCTCGGACCGTGCCCGCGACGGCGTTGTGGATGCTGATCGCCTTCGGCACCTCCCGCGCCATGATCACTTCCCGCGCGGGAATCCGCACCCGCAGCGCCGTCCCCTCCGGCCGGGCGACGGTCGGCACGACCAACTCCGTCTCCCGCGCCCGCAGGATCGAAAGCTGGCGCGCGGGGTCATGCCGGGCGACGGTCATGCTCAGCACCGAACCGGCGTCGTCGCGCTGGCCGAACGGCAGGTCGCCGCGGGAGGTCACGGCCTCCAGCGCGCCGCTGGCGATGACGCGGCCGCCTTCCAGCAGCACCAGCCAGTCGGCGAGGCGCGCGACTTCGTCCGGCGCGTGCGTGACATAGACGATCGGCAGTTTCAGGCCGGCCTTGACCCCGGTCAGGTAGGGCAGGATCTCGGCCTTGCGCGGGCCGTCGAGGCTGGCCAGCGGCTCATCCATCAGCAGCAGGCGCGGCTGGGCGAGCAAGGCGCGGCCGATCGCGACCCGCTGGCGTTCGCCGCCCGACAGATGCACCGGGCGGCGGCCCAGCAGGGGCGCGATGTCCAGCAGGCTGACGATGTCGTCGAAGCCGATCCCGTTGCCGCCGCTCTGGTGGGCACCGTTGCCGGTGAAGCGGCGCTGGCCATAGCGCAGGTTGGCCGCCACGGTCATGTGGGGGAACAGCCGGGCGTCCTGGAAGACGAAGCCGACCCGCCGGCGTTCGGCGGGCAGGTCCGACAGGCGCAGCCCGTCGAGATCGACGGTGCAGGCATCGGCCTCCAGCAGCCCGGCGATGGCGGCGAGCAGCGTCGACTTGCCGCATCCGGACGGCCCGAAGACGACGGTGACCGCCGCCGTCGGGGCCTGGAACGCGATGTCGAGCGCCAGGTCCGGAAAACGATGGGTCAGGGCGACGGAGAGGGTCATGCGGCTGCGGCGGTGGTTGCTGGGACTACCGCTACCGCATCACGGACGCCGGCGCCATCGACCGCGTCAGGCGCGCTTGACGTTCCAGAACTGCACGAAGCCGAAGGGAATGCCGGTGATGGACTTGCTGTACGCGGTGGGCTGGAGAAGCTGGCCCAGCGGGTAGTAGGGCAGGATGTCGAAGAACGCCGCCTGGATCTCGCGCGCGATCTTCTGCTGGGTCGGGACGTCCGGGGCCTGGATCCAGGCGTCGCGCAGTTGCTCCAGCTTCGGCGCCTCCAGCCAGCCGAGCCAGCCGTTGGGACCGTTGCCGCGGATCGAGGTGTCGACCGCGGGGTTGAACATGTCCATCCCCGACCAATAGGTGAAGAACACGTTCCACCCGCCCTTGTCGGGCGCCGCTTTCGAGGTGCGGCGCTGCACGACCGTGCCCCAGTCGGTCTCCACGTCGTCGACGTTGATGCCGACCGACTGCATCATCGCGACGCCGACCTCGCCCGCCGCCTTGATCGCCGGCTGGTCGGTGGCCACCAGGGCCACCACTTTCTCGCCCTTGTAGCCCGAGGCCTGGATCGCCTTCTTCACCGCGTCCGGATCGTGCGCGCCGGTGAGCAGGTTGAGGTCGACGTCGTTCGCCATCGGCGTGCCGGGGCAGAACACGCCGACCGGGACGTGCCACAGCGACGGATCGGTGCCGGCGGCGGCGGTCATGTAGTCCGTCTGGTTGATCGCCGGCAGCAGCGCGCGGCGGAACGCCACGTTGTCGAACGGCGGATAGAGGAAGTTCGGCCGCATGCAGCCGATCAGCCCGGTGGGGTCCTGGATGCTGACCGAGAGCTTTCCGCCGCGCTTGAACAACGGCAGGTAATCGCTGGGCGGCTGCTCCCACCAGTCCATCTCGCCTGCCTGCAGCGCCGCGCCGGCGGTGGCGGCGTCGGGGATCACGTGCCATTCGACGCGGTCGAAATGGACGATCTTCGGCCCCGCCGTGAAGCTGGGCGTGCCGGTCTTGAGCGGCTGGTACTTCTCGAAGCGCTCATAGACGATCAACGAGCCCGGCACGTGTTCGTTGGCGATGAAACGATACGGGCCGCTGCCCACCATCTCGGTGATCTGCGTGAACGGGTCGGTCTTGGCCAGCCGCTCCGGCATGATCGGACACATCATGCTGCCGGTCTTGCCGAGCGCGTCGGGCAGCAGGGGGAACGGGCGCTTGAGGCGGAACACCAGGGTCTTGTCGTCCTTGGCGGACAACTCGTCGGTGGCTGCCATCAGCGTCTGGCCGAAGCTGTCGCGCTTGCCCCAGCGCTGGATCGACATCACGCAATCCTTGGCCAGCACCTTGCTGCCGTCATGGAACAGCAGCCCGTCGCGCAGCGTGATGGTCCAGGTCTTGCCGTCCGCCGACACGTCATGCCCGGCGGCCATCTGCGGCGACATCTTGTAGTCGCTTGCCTGGCCGTACAGCGTGTCGAACACCATGAAGCCGTGGTTGCGGGTGACATAGGCCGTGGTCCAGCAGGGATCGAGCACGGCGAGGTCGGATTGCGGGATGAATTTCAGCACCCGCTTGCCCGGGGCGGCCGCGCCGGGCGCGGCAAGGGCGGGCGTGGCGGCGATGCCGGGCGCGGCGAGCGCGGCGGCGGAGGTGGCGAGCAGCGTGCGGCGTTTCAGCATGGGTCAAGACACTCCGATCGGCCGGCGTGCCGGCCTGTGCAGCACGATTCCTCCACGCCGAGGATGACCGGAAATCCGTGGCCTGCGCAAGCGGCGACGCGTTTCCTCGGCTCGAACGCCGCATCGGCGTCTTCTTTGGGGATCGGTTAACCCTTCTCCGATAAGAGGGCGACCGTATGGTCAGGAACCCCATGGTGACGTCCTGACCTACGTAGGGCCGATAACATTTGGCGTCGATCAGGCCATAAGAGATGCCGTCGAAAGCATCGATCGCAAAAAGGGCCGTCTGATATTCATTCTTGAGACCCCCGGCGGATTTGCCGAGACAGCACGGAAAATCTCGGACATCGTCCGACATCATTACAAAACAGTAGATTTTCTGATTCCCGGCCACGCGATGTCGGCAGGAACGATTCTAGCCATGTCCGGTGATGCGATCTTGATGGATTATTATTCCGTCCTTGGTCCTATTGACCCTCAGATACCGGACCAAGACGGCAACCTCGTCCCCGCCTTGGGTTATCTCATTCAATATCAGAAGCTTCTCGCCAAGGGTCAGAAAGGAAGACTGAGCACGGCCGAGATGCAGCTTTTACTGAGTTTTGATCAAACAAAACTTTACGCTTATGAGCAGGCGCGCGATCTATCACGCTCATTGCTGCAATGAATGGTTAGTGAAGTACAAATTCAAGGATTGGAGCACGACAGAAACAAAGAAACAGAAAGTCACGGAATCCATGAAGAAGCGCCGCGCGAAAGAGATTGCTGACAAGCTAAATGATGTCAGGCTATGGAATTCACATGGCTATGGAATAAATATGGAGAAGCTGACCACCGAGGTAAAATTGAAGGTGGACGATTTTGGCACCAATCCCGATATGCATAAAAAATACGAAGCTACCATGGGTTGCTGTCGGATTTCATGTCTCGCATGGGCCACAGAAGCGTGGTACAGACGCGAATGGGCTATGAACCGTTGATGGTCGAAGCCTAAGGGGAGATCGATGGTTAAAAAGCTGGATATCGATGCCCTCCTGAAAAAAAATCAGAGGGTCAACCGGGACGAGTTGATCGTGGGAGCCAAGGCGCCAAGAGCTGTTGCGCCAACAGCGATTCAGGTCTCGCCTTACAGTGGAAGGCGCCTGATCGTGGACGACCGGTCAAGCCTGGATGAGAAGAAGCTGCGCAAGCCTGGATCATATATGGTCCTTTATTGATATCCTGACGCCGGTGCGCTTTTTGCAACTCCCGCACGACATAGGCGCCCGCTTGGCGAACCGGGTTCAATCGATCACGGACGGTCAAAGAGCTTAGCGATGGCGGGAGGTACCCAAGCGCGCCGACTAAACGCCGACCAGTTCATCCAGGCGACGACATCGCCGGGCTTTCCCGCGCGCGAAATCAAGCCGCCTGCGCCTGCTTCTGGATCTGGTTCAGCGCCCCGATCGTATCACGCGCAAACTTCAGCCGCGTCATGACGTCCATGTCGCGCACGATCGCCAGCTTGTGGTCCGGCCGCAGCTTCACGAAGCCGCCCTTGCTGTTCAGCCAGCGCACCAACCCGGACGGGTTGGCGAACGCGTTCCCCCGGAACGTCACCACCATGCCCTTCGGCCCGGCATCGACCTTTTCCACGCCGGCCTCGCGGCAGATGCGTTTCAGCGCGACCACGCCCAGCAGGTTCTCCACCTCGGGCGGCACCTTGCCGAAGCGATCGACCAGCTCCGCCAGCATCGCGTCGGTTTCCGCATCCGACGCCAGCGCGCCGATGCGGCGATAAAGGCCCAGCCGCACCGGCAGGTCGGGCACATAGGTCTCGGGGATCAGCACCGGCAGGCCCAGCGAGATGTTCGGCGTCCAGTCCCGGCCCTGGTTGCCGCCGCTGCCGTCGCCGGCGCGGATGTCCGAGACCGCGTCCTCCAGCATCTGCTGGTACAGCTCGATCCCGACTTCGCGGATATGGCCCGACTGCTCGTCGCCCAGCAGGTTGCCGGCGCCGCGGATGTCGAGGTCGTGTGAAGCCAGAGTGAAGCCCGCGCCCAGCGCGTCCAGCGTCTGCATCACGGTCAGCCGTTTCTCGGCTGCAACGGATAGCTTGTGGTTCAGCGGCCAGGTCAGATAGGCATAGCCACGCTGCTTGCCGCGCCCCACCCGCCCGCGCAGCTGATAGAGCTGGCCCAGGCCGAACATGTCGGCGCGGTGGATGACCAGCGTGTTCACCGCCGGCATGTCCAACCCGCTTTCGACGATATTGGTCGACAACAGGATGTCGTATTTCCCGTCGCCGAACTCCGTCATCACCCGTTCCAGCTCCGTCGGCGACAGCCGCCCATGCGCCTGCACCAGGCGCGCGTCCGGAACGATCTCGTGCAGGCGTTCGGCCATGCGGCCCAGGTCCTCGATCCGCGGCACCACGCAGAACACCTGCCCGCCGCGGAAGCGTTCGCGCTGCAGCGCCTCGCGGATGACCACCGAATCGAACGGCATGATGAAGGTGCGCACCGCCAGCCGGTCGACCGGCGGCGTGGCGATGATCGACATCGCCCGCACCCCGGTCAGCGCAAGCTGCAACGTGCGCGGGATCGGCGTCGCGGTCAGCGTCAGCACATGCACGTCGGCCTTCAGTTGTTTCAGCCGTTCCTTGTGCGCGACGCCGAAATGCTGCTCCTCGTCGACGATCAGCAGGCCCAGGTCGCTGAACTGCACCGACTTCGCCAGCACCGCATGGGTGCCGACGATGACGTTGATGTCGCCGCTGGCCAGGCCCTTGCGGACGTCGTTGGCTTCCTTCGCCGTCACCATGCGCGACAATTGCGCGACCTTGACCGGGAAGCCGGCGAAGCGCGCGGCGAACGTCCGGTAATGCTGGCGCGACAGCAGCGTCGTCGGCACCACCACCGCGACCTGCGCGCCCGACATCGCGGCGACGAAGGCGGCACGCAGCGCGACCTCGGTCTTGCCGAAGCCGACATCGCCGCAGATCAGCCGGTCCATCGGCTTGCCGGAGGCAAGGTCCTCGATCACGTCGGCGATCGCGCGGGCCTGGTCCTCGGTCTCGGCGAAGGGGAAGCGGGCGCAGAACTCGTCCCAACTGCCTTCCGGCGGCGCCAGCGTTTCGGCGTCGCGCACGCTGCGTTCGGCGGCGATGCGGATCAACTCGCCGGCCATGTCGCGGATGCGCTGCTTCATCCGCGCCTTGCGGGTCTGCCAGCCGGCGCCGCCCAGCTTGTCCAGCGCCACGCCCTGCGTCTCGCTGCCGAAGCGCGACAGCACCTCGATGTTCTCGACCGGCAGGAACAGCTTCTCGCCGCCGTCATAGATCAGCCGCAGGCAGTCATGCGGCGCGCCGGTGACGTGCAGCGTGGTCAGCCCGTCGTAACGGCCGATACCATATTCCTGGTGCACGACCAGGTCGCCCTCGGCGATCTCGGTCGCTTCGGCGATGAACTGGTCGGCGCGCTTGCGGCGCCTGGCGGGGCGGGCGATGCGCTCGCCCAGCAGGTCCTGCTCCCCGACCAGGGCCAGGCGTTCGGCGACGAAGCCGCGTTCGATCCCCAGCACCACGACCGAGACCGACCCGGCCGGCTTGCGGCGGACGGCGGCGTAGTCGTCCTCCTGCTCGACGCCGGTGAACCCGTGCTCGCGCAGCAGGTTGGTCAGCCGCTCGCGGGAGCCGCGGGTCCAGCCGGCGATGACGACGCGCCGGCCTTCGGCGGTCCAGCGTTCGGTCTGACTGCGCAACTGCTCGAAGACGTTGACGCCCGGCCCGCCGGCCCCGCTGAGGGAGCCGGCCGACTGCGCGAACACCGGCCCCGACCGGCCGCCGCCGTCGACGCCGCCGGCAGCGTCGGGCTTGGCGAAGGGGCTGAAGGCCACGACCGGCCCGAACGCCAGCATCTCCTCCCATCCGTCGCGGTCCAGGTAGAGCTGGGCGGGCGGCAGCGGGCGATACGGCACTTCCCCGTCGCGCGGCAGGACTCTGCGCGCCTGGAAATGGTCGGCGATCATCTCCAGCCGCGCCTCCAGGACCTCGTTGGCCTGGTGGTCGAGGCTGACCGAGGCGTCGGGCAGGTAATCCAGCAGGTTTTCCATCGTCTGATGGAACAGCGGCACCCAGTGCTCCATGCCCGGATGGCGCCGCCCGTCGGAGATCGACAGGTAGATCGGGTCCTTCGCCGCGTCCGGCCCGAACAGGTCGCGCCAGCCGGTGCGGAACCGGGCGATCGAGTCCTTGTCCAGCGGCACCTCGGACACCGGGCGCAGGGACACCGAGTCGCGCTTGCGCCCGCTGCGCTGGCTGGCGGTGTCGAAGGTCCGGATCGACTCGATCGTGTCGCCGAACAGGTCGAGCCGGACGGGGTCGGGTTCGCCGGCGGGGAAGATGTCGATGATCCCCCCGCGCATCGCGTACTCCCCCGGCTCCATCACCGTCCCCGCGCGGCCATAGCCGTTGGATTCGAGGAACAGCGCCAGCCGTTCGGGCTGCACCGTGCCGTTCACCGGCAGCGTCATCGACGCGCCGGCGAACACCGCTCGGGGCGGGACGCGCTGCACCAGCGCGTTGACCGTGGTCAGCACGATGCGCGGGCCCGTCGCCGGCTCCAGCAGCTTCGCCAGCGTGGCGATGCGTTCCGACACCAGCGCGGGGTTCGGCGAGACGCGGTCGTACGGCAGGCAGTCCCAGGCCGGGAAGCGCAGGACCTCGGCCTCGGGCATCGCGAAGCCCAGCGCATCGGCCAGCCGGGCCATGCGGGTGTCGTCGCGGCAGACATGGACGACGCTGCCGCCATGCTCGCGCCGGCGGCGCGCCAGCAGGAAGGCGTCCCAGCCTTCCGGTGCGCCCCAGACCTTGATCGGGTCGCTCATCGCAGCAGAAACTCTCTCATCCGCAATAGCATCGGCGTCTGTTCGTCCTCGGGGATCGGCGCGCGGCCGGTCAGCCAGTCGGCCAGCTTGTCGTCCGGGATCTCCATCACCGCTTCCAGCGCATCCATCTTGGCTTCGGACAGCGTGTCGACATGCGCGCGCACGAAACCGCCGACCATCAGATCGTTCTCATATGTGCCGCGATGGGTGGCGCGGAACAAAAGGCGGCGGCGCCGGACGGCCGCGGCATCGGGCGGTTCGGCGGATGCGAATTCGGTCATTTTGGCTAAGTGTCATATAACGCCCGCTCTGGTAGCTGTCAGCCCGTGAACCCCGCCCCGCTCGACCCGCTTTTCGCACCCCTGACCAGTCTTCGGGGCATAGGACCCGCCGTCGCGCGCCTGATCGCCAAGGTCGCGGGCGGCGAGCGGGTGATCGACCTGCTGTTCCACCTGCCCGAATCGTACCTGGACCGGTCCGCGCGGCCGACGATCCGCGCCGCGCGCCCCGGCACCGTCGCGACGCTGACGGTCGAGGTGGTGCGCCATGAACGGCCGGCGACGTCGCGCCAGCCCTGGCGCATCATCGTCCGAGACGAAACGGGCACGGCGGAGCTGGTTTTCTTCAAGTTCACGCGAGAGACGCAAACCCCGCCCGGCGCGCGCATCGTGGTGTCCGGCAAGCTCGACGTCTTCAACAACCGGCTGACCATGCCGCACCCGGACCACCTGGTGCCGGCGGAACAGGCAAGCCGGGTCCCGGTGGTGGAACCGGTCTGGCCGCTGACCGCCGGGCTGTGGCCGAACCAGGTGGCGAACGGCATGGTCCAGGCGCTGGCGCGGGTGCCCGAACTGCCGGAATGGCACGACGCGGCGCTGCTGCGGCGGGAACGCTGGCCCCCCTTCCTCGATGCGCTGCGCGCCGTGCAGGCGCCCGAAGCGGCGGAACCCGAACGCCGCCACCGCGCGCGGCTGGCCTATGACGAGCTGCTCGCGGGCCAGGTGGCGATGGCGCTGATCCGCGGCCGGGTGCGCAACCGCCAGGGCCAGCCGCTGATGGGCGATTCCCACCTGCGCGACCAGGCGCTGCGCCGCTTCGGCCATCCGCTGACGCCGTCCCAAATGCGGGCGCTGGCCGAGATCGACGCCGACCTGGCCTCGCCGCGCCGGATGCTGCGGCTGCTGCAGGGCGATGTCGGCTCCGGCAAGACGCTGGTCGCGCTGCTGGCGATGCTGCGCGCGGTGGAGGCCGGCAAGCAGGCCGCCCTGATGGCGCCGACCGAAGTCCTGGCCAAGCAGCATTTCCGGACGCTCGGCCTGCTCTGCCCGCTGCCCGTCGCCCTGCTGACCGGCTCGATCAAGGGCAAGGAGCGCACGCGGCTGCTGCGCGGCCTCAAGGACGGCAGCCTGAAGATCGTGGTGGGCACCCACGCGCTGTTCCAGGACGCGGTCGATTACCGCGACCTTGCGCTGGCGGTGATCGACGAGCAGCACCGGTTCGGCGTCAACCAGCGGCTGACCCTGGGCGCCAAGGGCGAGCGGACGGACGTGCTGGTGATGACCGCGACGCCCATCCCCCGCACGCTGCTGCTGACCCAATGGGGGGAGATGGACGTCAGCCGCCTGACCGAGAAGCCCGCGGGGCGGCTGCCGATCCGCACGACGCTGCACTCGATGGGCACGCTGCCGACGGTGCTGGAGGGGATCGCGCGCAAGCTGGACGAAGGCGCGCAGGTCTATTGGGTCTGCCCGCTGGTGGCGGAGTCCGAAGTGCTGGACGTCGCCGCCGCCACCGACCGCTATACCGAACTGCGGGCGCGGTTCGGCGACCGCGTCGGCCTGGCGCACGGCCAGCAGGCGACGGAGGTGCGCGACGCCGCCCTGGCCGCCTTCGCCGCCGGCACGATCCGGCTGCTGGTCGCGACCACGGTGGTGGAGGTCGGGGTCGACGTGCCCCAGGCCAGCGTGATGGTGATCGAGCACGCCGAACGGTTCGGCCTGGCGCAGCTTCACCAGCTGCGCGGCCGGGTGGGCCGCGGGGCGGAGCAGAGCTTCT
>NZ_DASZTJ010000244.1:0-10407 GCF_035548235.1 Rhodopila sp. | reverse complement strand
GGCGGCATCGTCGGCGCGCTGCTGACCGGCGTGTTCTCCTACGGCCCGCTGTCGGCGACCGACGCCAGCCCCGACGGCTCGCCGGGCGGCCTCGCCCAGCTCAAGCTGCAGGCCATCGGCGTGTGCTCCACGCTGGTCTATAGCAGCGTCATGACGTTCATCCTGCTGATGATCACCAAGGCCCTGGTCGGCCTGCGCGTCGGTCAGGAAGAAGAGCGGGAGGGCCTGGACATCGTTCTTCACGGCGAACAGATCCTGTAGTTGCGGCCAAAAGGCGCTTCGGCCGGTCCGAAGCGCCTTTTCTGTCGCTAGCCGCTTGATGTTTATATACAAACGATACAGGTTTATATACGAATCATATGTTCAGGGAATCGGTCTCGGTATAGACCCTGTGCGTCCAACATCCACCTAGGAAACGAAACATGAAGACTTGGTGTGTTTCTCGCGGGGTGCTGCTCGCCGCCGCGGCGGCAATCGCCCCAGGCCTCTCTCAGGCCGTCGCCCAGACGGCCCCGGCGGCCACGACGGCGGCTCCGGCGACTGCGCCTGCTCCAACGCCGGCCGCCGACGCGCCGCCGCCTGGCCTGTGGATCGACGGAATCCACCTGTCGGCCCAGCTCGACGCCGGCTTCAACATCAACCCCTCCAACCCGCGCGACGGAAAGAACTTCGGACAGCTCTTCACCGATTACGCGAACCAGGCGACGATCAACCAGTTGTTACTGACGGCCAACAAGCCGCTGGACCCGAAGGACTCGGACTTCCAGTGGGGCTTCAAGCTGCAAGGCATGTATGGTTCCGACGCCCGCTATACCCAGTACCTGGGCATCTTCAACAACGCCGTACCGGGCGATCGTTATCAGTTCGATATCGTCGAGGCCAACGCCCTGTTCCACCTGCCGGTGGTGACCAGCGGCGGCCTGGACCTGAAGGTCGGCCTGTATCCAACACCACTCGGTTACGAAACGATCGATCCGTCGACCAATCCGTTCTATACCCACTCCTACATCTTCCAATTCGGCCTGCCGTTCAAGCACACCGGCGGCCTGGCGGTCCTGCATGTCAACGACATGCTGGACGTGTATGGCGGCGTGGATACCGGCACCAACACGACCTTCGGCGTGCTGGGTGAAAACAACAGCGCGATCGGCGGCATTACCGGCGTGAACCTGACCTTGATGGGCGGGAACCTGACGGTCCTGGCCTTGACCCATTTCGGTCCGGAGCAGGCGAGCCGCTTCCTGGGCAATCCGTCCGTCACGGGCCTGCCGACCGGCTACAACGCGGATGGATACTGGCGTTACTACAACGATATCGTCATCACCTACAAGGCCACCGACGCCCTGACCCTGGTCACGGAGCTGAACCTGGTCCGCGACGATTTCGGCAAGACGACCAACCCCGGCAAGCCGGTGAACGCCTTCGGCATCGCCCAATACGCGTCCTATGCACTGAGCGATACGCTGACGCTGAACGGCCGTGCGGAACTGTTCAGGGACGACAACAACTTCTTCGTTGCGTCCTATGCGAACAACAACGACCCGGTGAAGGTCCAACAGGGCTTCGTCGTGCCGTTCGGTCCTTATGCCGCTGCCGGTTCGAACGCGACCTACACGGCCCTTACGGTCGGCGTGACCTGGAAGCCGAACGTGTCGGCCCCGCTGTCCGGCCTGCTGATCCGGCCTGAAGTCCGATGGGACCATGCGTTCGCGAGCGGCCGCACCTATAACGTCAACTCCGGCACCGGGAAAGGCACTCTCGATAACGTAACATTCGCGGCCGACGCCGTGATCACCTTCTGATCGGCGGCCGTAATCAACAAAAAAGGCCAGCTCCCGAGCTGGCCTTTTTTTGTTACAGGGTCAGCCCGCCATCGACGACGATCGTTTGCCCGGTCACCATCGCCGCGCCGAAACCCAGGAACAGGATCACCTCCGCCAGGTCTTCCGGCTGGCAGCGGCGCTTCAGCAGCGCCCGCTCGATCGATTGCTGCCGCTCCTCGTTCGTCCACTCCACCATCCAGGAGCTGTCGACGGCCCCCGGCGCGATGGCGTTGACCCGGACCTCGGGCGCCAGCGCACGCGCGAGGTTCTGCGTCAGGCTCACGACCCCCGCCTTCGTCGCCCCATATGCCAGGCTGCTCCCCGCTCGGCCCAGGCCGGCGATCGAGGCGGTGCTGACGATGGCGCCTTGCGCCGCCTTCAGTGCCGGCGCCGCGGCCTTGGCACAGCGGAACACGCCCAGCAGGTTCACCTCCAGCAGCGTATGCCACAACTCCTCGGTGATCATGTCCAACTCGGCCGGCGCGATGCGGCGGCGCGTGCCGGGCGTGCCAGCATTGGCCACCAGCAGGTCCAACCGGCCCAGGTCTTTCACCGCCTGCGCCACCATCCGTTCGGCCTCGCCGGCCTCCCCCACGCTGCCGGGGGCGATGATCGCCTTGCCGCCGGCAGCGACCAGCTTGTCCACCGCCTCCGGCCCGCGCGGGTCGTCAGCCAGGAAGTTCACCGCGACCGTGCAGCCGAAGCCCGCGAGCATCTTCGCCGTGGCGAACCCGATGCCCGAGGCGCCGCCGGTCACCAGCGCCGTCTTGCCGGCCAGGTCGTAGCTGATCATTTCCCCTCCATGGGCCCAATGGCCCGCAACGCCTGCTTCAACGCCAGCAGCTTCCGGTCGCGTTCACGGAACAACTCCTCCGGCGAGCGCTTGCCCCAGTCGAAATAGCCCTTCCCGGCCATCACGCCCGTCCGGCCGTCCGCGATCAGCTTGTCCAGCGTCTCGCTGTGGTCGCGCGGCTGCGGCGGGGTATAGCTGCGGTTCTTCAGCCCTTGCTGCATCAGGTTCAGGCCGGTGAAGTCGGCCTTCGCCATGATCCCCAGGATGGGGATGCGCAGGGCCAGGCCATGCAGCACGGAATCGTCGATGTCCTTGGGAGTCACCAGGCCTTCGTCCAGCAGGCGATAGACCTCCAACTGCATGGCCGCCTGCAGACGGTTGGCAACGTAACCTTGCACCATCTGCTTGAACACGACCGGCGCCTTGCCCATTGCCTTGACCATGTCGCGGACGACGATGACCGCCTCGGGCTTGGTCTTCGGACCGGGACACAGGTCGACGAGGTCGCATAGGTAAGGCGGCGTGTACCAATGCGCGATGATGGTGCGTTCCTG
This sequence comes from Rhodopila sp., assembly GCF_035548235.1. GTDB lineage: Bacteria > Pseudomonadota > Alphaproteobacteria > Acetobacterales > Acetobacteraceae > Rhodopila. The sequence goes on along the minus strand of NZ_DASZTJ010000244.1, from coordinate 7,237 downwards.
CAGCCCATCCGGCACCAGCGGGAAGATATCCAGGTTCGACGTGTTGCTCGCCAGGATCGCGTCCGGCGCCATCATCCGTTCCAACTGTCCGTAGACGGCGCGCTTGACGTCGGGACGCTCGACCACCGCCTCGATCACCACTGCGGCGTCCCTGACCGTATCGGCCAGGTCGGGGACGCAGCGGACCGCGGCGGACAGCCATTGCCGGTCCTTCTTGCCGTCGGCCTCGCCGGACGCCACCAGCGTTTCCAGCGCCGTTGCCATCAGCCCCGGCGCGCGTCCAAGCGCTTCGGGGCTGTTGTCCGTCAGGCGGACGGAATGGCCGCCGAGGGCGAACACCAGCGCCAAGGCGTGCCCCATCAATCCCGCGCCGACGACTGCGATCTCTGCCATGTCATCTCCCCCAATCCTGCATCGGCACCCTACGCACAGGCGTCGAGGCCAAGCAAATTCAACACCGAACGGCGCGTCAGTTGCGTGGATGCAACCCGAACCGGTCGCCCATGCCGTCAAACAGGCCGATCATCCGCGTCCGCCAATCCAGTACCGCCGGCAACTCCGGCATCAATGCCAGCATGTCGCGCGGGCTGCCAATCCGAGCATATTGAAACAGCGAGAAGACGATGTAATCGGCGTAGGCCGGCGCCGTCCCGGACAGGAACGGCTGTTCCGACAACGTCAGTTGCAGCGGCCTGCACAGCGCGGCCAGGGCCGGCAATGCCGCGTCCCGGCCCGAGGCCGCTTCTTCCAGCGTCATGCCCAGCTCCGCCTCCCGGGACGAGCGGTAATAGGCTCTGTCCTCCGGCATCAGCACACCGGGAAAATCGGGCAGTATCTGGATCCGCAGCGCCGGCGACAGAACCGTGTCCGCCCAGAGATTCGCCATCCGCGTCACGCCTCGCCCGATCCCGCCGCCGAACAGCGGCGGCGCGTCCGGAAACCGGTCCTCCAGGTGGCATGCGATCGACCAACTGTCGTGCACGACGGTCCCGTCATGCTCGATGATCGGCACCATGTGCTGGCCGCTGAGGCGGCGTATCCGGTCGACGTCGGCGAACCGCGTCTCGACCACCTCGGGGGTCAGGCCCTTGTGCGCGAAGGCATAACGGATCCGCCACGAGAACGGGCTGATACGCCGGCGTTCCAAGCCGATACGTTCATGGAAGATCAGCGCCGTCACGCGCCCTCCGGCAACCAAGGTTCCGGCGCGCGGCAGTCGATGTCCGTCGCGACATCGACGACCACGGTTTCATCCGACGCTACGGCCTCCCGCAGCGCCGGCGCGACCTGGTCCGGCTGCTCGACCCGGATGCCGCGCAAGCCGAAGGTCCGGGCGACGTCGGCGAAGTTGGTGGGACCGAAGCGTACCAGCTCCGCGACGTCGCCCGGCTTGTTGCCCTGCTGCCGCTGGATGTTGGGCCAGCCCTGGCCGAAGCCCGAATTGTTGTTGATCACCAGCGTTACGGCGATGCCGCGCCGGCGCGCCGTCTCCAGCTCCGTCAGGTGGTAGTAGACGGCACCGTCGCCGGACCAGCAGATCACCTTGCGGTTCGGGGCCGCGCATTTCGCGCCCAGCGCCGCCGGGAACGACCAACCCAGCGAGCCGGCAGCGCGCAGATAGGTCTGCCCTTCGCCGTTCAGCTCGATCAGCGTGCTGCTCCAGATGCCGGAATAGCCGGTGTCGGCCACCAGGATGCCGTCCGGCGGCAGGGCCCGCGTGATCTCGGCGCACAGCCGGTCCGGCCAGATCGGCGCCGCATTGCTGGCCAGCGCCGCCGCGCGGCTCTCCCGCCAGGCGGCCACGATCCCCGCGGCGCGGTCCGCGAAGGCCGAGTCACGGCCGACCCGCCCGATCGTCTGGATCAGCGCCGCCAGCGTCGCCTTCGGATCGCCCATCAGGCCCAGCGTGTTTCCATAGGAACGACCGATTTCCGTGGGATCGATATCGATTTGCACACAGCGCGTCTCCGGCGCCGGGATGCGCCAGGTGTGAGTGACCTGGTCCCCGGTCTCGCAGCCGACGAACAGCACGAGGTCGGCCTCATGCACGATCTGGTTGGCCGGCGGGGCCGCGTAATTGCCGGCGCAGCCGACCGACAGCCGGTGCCGGGTCGGAACGATGCCGCGGGCGCCCAGGGACGTGGCGATCGGCGCTTCCAAGGCCTGCGCCAGCATCAGCAGTTCACGGCCGGCGTCGGAGGCGGTCGCTCCCTCGCCCGCGACGATGACCAGGCGCTTCGCGGCCAGCAACTGTTCGGCGGCCTTCCGGACCTCGGACGGCGAGGGCACCGGGCGATAGGGCGGCAGGGTCATCTGCATCACCGGGTCGGCGACCGGCGGCTCGCTGACCAGGCCGGTTTCGATGACTTCGGCCTGCAGGCCGTTCAGGTCCAGATGCGCCGGCCGGGGCGTGCCGGTCATCGCCTCCCGCCAGGCCTGCCGCATCAGCCGGGGCAGGTCCTCGGCCTGGTCGACGCGGGCCGCGAACTTTGTCACCGGGGCGAACAGGGGGGCGTGGGGGATTTCCTGATACGCATTGCGATGCTGCATCCACGGCTGCTTGTGCCCGGTCATCGCGATCACCGGCGCGCGTCCCAGATACGCGTCCTGCAAGCCGGCGGCGAGATTGGCCGCGCCCACCGACTGGGCGAAGCAGATGCCGGGGCGGCGGGCGATACGGGCATAGCCGTCGGCCATGTAGGCGACGGCTTTCTCGCTGTGACCCAGCACGCGCTGCACGCCCAGCGTCCCCAGCTCGATCAGGGTGCGGCGCAGGACGGCGTCGATGAAGAAGACATGGGTCGTGCCGTTGGCGGCCAGGCTGCGGGCCAGGAATTCGGCACCGGTCACAGGTTCGACGGATGTCATGGATGATCCCCCTTTTCGCCGTACGGTAGAGTAATCCGCGGCTTGCGGCTATGAAGGGCCATGGACGCAGCTCTCGCGGATGACTTCGACCTTGAGTCCTTGCCGGCATCGTTCCTCGACGATCCGTATCCGACCTATCGCGCGCTGCGGGCGCATGCGCCGGTCAAGCGCCTGCGCAACGGGTCGTATTTCCTGACCCGCTATGCCGATTGCGCAGCGGTGTACCGAAGCACGACGCTATTCAGTTCCGACAAGAAGCGGGAGTTCCTGCCGAAGTTCGGCGACACGCCGCTGTATGAACACCACACCAACAGCCTGGTGTTCAACGACCCGCCGCTGCACACCCGGGTGCGCCGGCTGATCGTCGGGGCGCTGTCACCGCGGGCGATCTCGGCGATGGTTCCGGGATTGCAGGCCTTGGTCGACCGGCTGCTGGACGCCATGGCGGACCGGCCGGAGGTCGACCTGATCGCCGACTTCGCCGCCGCCATTCCCGTCGAGGTGATCGGCAACCTGCTGGATGTCCCGCACGAAGACCGCGGCCCGCTGCGCGGCTGGTCGCTGGCGATCCTGGGCGCGTTGGAACCGGTGCTGACGTCCGAGGCCGCCATGCGCGGCAACCAGGCGGTGACCGACTTCCTGGCCTATCTGCGCGGCCTGGTCGCCGACCGGCGCGCCCATCCCGGCGACCCCGAACACGACGTGCTGACGCGGCTGATCCAAGGGGAGCCGGACGGCGAGCGGCTGACGGAAACCGAGCTGCTGCATAACTGTGTGTTCTTGCTGAATGCGGGGCACGAGACGACGACGAATTTGATCGGCAACGGGCTGGTGGCGCTGCACGACCACCCGGACCAGCGTACGCGCCTGCACGATGACCCCGTGCTGATCACCACCGCCGTCGAGGAAATCCTCCGCTACGAAAGCTCCAATCAGCTCGGTAATCGAGGCGTGGCACAGGATACCGAGGTCGGCGGCGTGGCAATGCCCGCCGGGACGCTGATCACGCTGTGCATCGGCGCGGCGAACCGCGACCCGGATGTCTTCCCCGATCCCGAGACCTTCAACATCGCGCGCACCGCCAACCGCCACCTGGCGTTCGGCGGGGGTTTCCACATGTGCGCCGGACTGTCGCTGGCGCGGCTGGAGGGGCAGGTGGCGATCGGGTCCCTGCTGAAGCGCTTCCCCGATTACGCGTTGACCGCGCCGCCGGTGCGCGGCGGGCGGGTGCGCTTCCGCGGGTTCCTGAAGATACCCTGCGCGCCGGGCGGTTAAGAGGACGGACATTGCGGGCGTGTTATGGACGGAGCGGGCCATGACACGAGCAAACCGCGGGTTCGTGGCGGAAAGCCCCGCTCCGGTCTCGCGACAGCGGACGCCCGCTTGTCGGGATCAGCCGCCTGTCTGTATGAACCCGCGAGGCGTTCGACAGAGACGAACCACGAGGAAACCCATGGACCAGGTCACCCAAGCCACGGTCACCTCCGGTTACCAGACCGGTTTCGGCAACGGTTTCGAGACCGAGGCGCTGCCGGGCGCCCTGCCGGTCGGCCAGAACTCCCCGCAACGCTGCGCCTATGGGCTGTACGCGGAACAGCTCAGCGGCTCGCCTTTCACCGCGCCGAAAGCCGCCAATCAACGGTCCTGGCTGTACCGCATCCGGCCGACGGTCGCGAGCTGGGGGGATTTCCGGCCGCTGGACCTGCCGCTGTGGCGCACCGCGCCCGGCGGCGATCCGCTCCTGCCGCCCTCGCCGCTGCGCTGGGACCCGATCCCGCTGCCGGACCAGGCGCAGGACTTCGTACAAGGCGTGCGCAGCATCACCACCGCCGGCGATGCTGGATCCGGGACCGGGATCGCCGCGCATGTCTATCTCGCGACGCAATCCATGGCCGATGCGTATTTCTATAATGCCGACGCCGAGATGCTGTTCGTGCCGCAACTCGGGTCGCTGCGCCTGCGCACCGAGTTCGGTGTCATCGACATCGCGCCGGCCGAGATCGCGGTGATCCCGCGCGGGGTGAAGTTCCTGGTGGAACTGGCGACGGGCCCTGCGCGCGGCTACCTGCTGGAGAATTACGGCAGCCCGCTATGCCTGCCGGAACGGGGGCCGATCGGGGCGAATTGCCTGGCCAATCCTCGGGATTTCCTGACGCCGGTGGCGGCGTATGAGGACCGGGACGCGCCCTGCCGGCTGATCGTGAAATGGGGCGGCGCGTTCTGGCAGGCAGAGATCGGGCATTCCCCCCTGGACGTCGTCGCCTGGCATGGCAACTACGCGCCGTACAAATACGACCTGCGCCGCTTTTCCCCGGTCGGGCCGGTGCTGTTCGACCATGCCGATCCCAGCATCTTCACCGTTCTGACCTCGGCCAGTGAAACCCCAGGCACGGCCAATGTCGATTGCGTCATTTTTCCGGAACGATGGATGGTCGCGGAGCACACTTTCCGGCCGCCCTGGTATCATATGAACATCATGAGCGAGTTCATGGGCCTGATCTACGGCGCCTATGATGCCAAACCGCAGGGCTTCGTGCCCGGCGGCATCTCCCTGCACAACACGATGCTGCCGCACGGCCCCGATCGCGAGGCGTTCGAGGGCGCGAGCAACGCGGACCTGAAGCCGCACAAGCTGGCCGGCACCATGGCGTTCATGTTCGAGACCCGCTTCCCGCAGCGTGTCACGTCCTATGCCGCCGCCCTGCCGCAGTTGCAGCCATCCTATCGGAACTACGGCGCGACGCTGGCGAAACATTTCAACCCGGCCCGCGCATGACCACCGCGATCGACGAAACCCACGATCCGGCCTTGAGAAGCTGGGTCGAGAGCGCCAACGGTCATCCGCATTTCCCGATCCAGAACCTGCCGTTCGGCGTGTTCTCGCCCCCCGGAGGCGCGCCGCGCGGGGGCGTGGCGATCGGCGATTCGATCCTGGACCTGGCGGGGCTGGTTTCGGCCGGATTGCTGACCGGCGCGGGCGGCCAGGCCGCGGCGGCATCGAGGCTGAACGGGTTCCTGGCCCTGGGCGCCGGCCCGCGGCGGGAGGTGCGGCGCGCGGTCTCCGCCCTGCTGGCAGCGGGGTCGCCGCGGCTATCGATGGTCCTGCCGCTGCTGCACAAGGCCGCGGACTGCACGATGCACCTGCCATGCGCGATCGGCGACTACACCGATTTCTATGTCGGCATCCACCACGCGACCAATGGCGGCAGGCTGTTCCGCCCGGACAATCCGTTGATGCCGAACTACAAATACGTACCGGTCGCGTACCATAGCCGAGCGTCGTCAGTACGGCCGTCGGGGGCGACGGTGCGGCGGCCGAAGGGCCAGACCAAGGCGCCCGACGACGCCGCTCCGGTTTATCGGCCCAGCGCCCGGTTGGACTTCGAACTGGAACTGGCCGTCTGGATGGGACCCGGCAATACGCTGGGCGACCCGATCGCGATCGGCGACGCCGCGGACCACATCGCCGGCTACGGCCTGCTGAACGACTGGTCCGCCCGCGACATCCAAGCCTGGGAAGCCGCGCCACTTGGTCCCTTCCTGGGCAAGAACTTCTCGACCAGCGTGTCCTGTTGGATCGTAACGCCCGAAGCATTGGCGCCGTTCCGCATGGCGCAGCCTGCCCGGCCGGCGGGTGACCCGCCGCCGCTGCCCTATCTCTTCGATGCCGCCGACCAGGCGTCCGGCGCGCTCGACCTGGACCTGGCCGTCCATCTGGCCCCGGCGGGCGGCACGCCGCAGCCGCTGGCGCACAGCCATGCGCGGCACATGTACTGGACTCCGGCGCAGATGGTCGCACATCACACGTGCGGCGGCTGCGACCTGCATCCCGGCGACCTGCTGGGAACCGGAACGATCTCCGGTATCGAACCGGACAGCCTGGGCAGCTTGCTGGAGCTCAGCGAGGGCGGCCGCAGGACGGTCCGCCTGGCGGATGGCACGGAGCGGCGATTCCTGGAGGACGGCGACGAAGTCATCCTGTCAGCACGCGCGCACCGCGATGGTTTCGTTTCCATCGGTTTTGGAGAATGCCGGGGGACGATCACGCCGGCAATGTAAGGGGCGGGAGGAACCAAGGAATGACGATCGGACGACCTGGCCGCAGGACGGTGCTGGCCGGTGCGGCGATGACGGCCCTGGCATGTCGTGCGCGGGCCGCCGATGCGGTCAGGATCGCCGTGCTGACGGATGAGAATGGGCCTTACGCCGATAGCGGCGGGATGGGCAGTGTCGCCGCCGCGCGGATGGCAGCGAAGGATTTCGGCGGCACGGTGCTGGGGCGTCCGATCGAGATCCTGCACGGCGACACGCAGAACAAGCCGGATGTCGCGGCTTCGATCGCGCGCGGCTGGTACGATCACGGCGTCGA
>NZ_DASZTJ010000243.1:0-13850 GCF_035548235.1 Rhodopila sp. | reverse complement strand
TGAACGGCGCCGGCGTGCCGCTGATCGCGCCGGCGCTGGGGATCCTCTGGATCGGCCTGATCGCCGGCGTCCTCGCGGCCTGCCGCCGTTCGGGCCGGGCCGGCCGGTTGGCGCGGTTCGCGGTCGGCTTCGCCGTGCTGGCGCTGCTGCTGCTGGGCCATCCGCTCAACGAGGCATTCTACTGGCCGGTCAGTGCCGCCGCGTATGTGCCGGCGCTCGCGGGCGTGGCGGTGGTGACGGTGCGGCTGGTGTTGACCGACACGGGGACGATGGCGGGGCGCGACCGGGTGATCTGCGCCGTCGCGCTGTGCGTCGCCGCCACCAGCGTGGAATCGGGGATGTTCTTCGTGCTGGGCTTCACCGGCGTCATGCTGGCGTCGGACCTGGTTTCGCCGCGCCGCGCGCCCTTCCTGCCGGCCTGCCTGCGGGCCTCCTGGTATCTCCTGCCGCTTCTGGTCTCGCTCGGCATCCTGCTGTGCGACCTGGCGTTCCGGGTCGGGAACGCCACCAGCGGGGTCTCGGCCCAGGATACCAGCCATTTCCACCGGCTTGTGCCCAGCACGCTCGCGGCGCTGAAGGTCATGCCGCACCGTTTCGGCCAGGATGACGGGCTGGTCGTCAAATTCCTGCTGATCGCCGGTTTCGCCGGGCTGACGCGAGCGGCGACGGCCGGCAAGGCGGAGGGCCGTCACCTGGTGGCGCTCGCCGCCGGGCTGCTGGCGACCGTGTGGCTGACGATCCAGGCCGCTTATTTCCAGTATGGGATGCCTGGTTTCGAACGACACGATACGTTCGAATTCTGCGCGATCGCCTTGCTGACGTTGGTGGTCGGCCGCGCCCTGTCGCCCCTATGGCCGGAACCAAGGGCCGGTCGTGCGGGCTGGCGGCGGATGCTGGCGCCTGCGGCCTTGCTGGCCGCGCTGCTGGTCCTCGCGGTGCCCCGCCTGCCGCAGATCGTCGACGATTACCGCCTCCTGCCGGAGATCCGAGCGGTACGCGCCACGACGTGGCTGTCCGGTCGGGCGCCCGGTGCGAGCATGACCTTCGTCCTGCCGCCGCACGGCAAGGTGCTGACAGGGAGTCCCTGGCAGGACGGGACCTACCTGCTTCACCCGCCGCCTGGGGTGGTGAACCCGTTCTACACCAACTGGGCGATGATCTATTTCGGCAAGGAGCGGATGACCGTCGTCGATCCGTGACCGCAGGGGGATCGGCCCCGGATTGCCCGGGCCGCCTCTCCCGGGGCAAGATGCGTCAGGAGGGTCCCATGGACGCGCCAACCTTCGAAACCGGCCTCGCGGCCCAGACCGCCGACATTCTCGCGCACTGCGTCGCCTGCGGCGCCTGCGCCGAGGTCTGCCCCATGCCCGCCCCCGCCGGCATCGCCACCGATCCGCGGTCGCTGACCGAAGGCATCCTGACCTTGCTGCGCGGCGGCGCGCACGCGGACGCGCAGCGCTGGGCCAGCGTCTGCTCCGGCAGCGGGCATTGCATCCCGGCCTGCGCGCATGGCGTCAATCCCCGGCTGATGCTTGCCCTCGCCCGCACCGCCGACCTGTCCCGCCAGCCCGTCCCCGCTCGGCGGCAGACCGGCTTCAGCCGGTTCGGCGCGATGACCAAGGGCGTGCGGGTGCTGTCGCGGCTGCAATTGCCGCCCGAGACGCTGGCCCGCTTCCACCCGGCCGAGGCGCCGGCGGAGCGGCCGGAGGTGATCTTCTACACCGGCTGCAACGTGATGAAGACGCCGCATATCGCCCTGCTGGCGCTGGACATCATGGACGCGCTGGGCGTGCGCTACACGGTGACCGGCGGCCCCTCGGCCTGCTGCGGCGTGCTGCAGTTCGGCGCCGGCGACACCGCCACTTCGGGCCGGGTCGGCGGACGCACTGCCGCGCGGCTGGCCGAGGCGGCGCCGCGGGCCCTGTCCTGGTGCCCGACCTGCCAGATCCAGATCGCCGAGATCGCCGCGCCCGCCACCGGCGTCGACCTGAACATGGCGCCCTTCGTGCGGTTCCTGGCAGAGCGGCTGGACGACCTGCGCCCGCTGATGGTGCATCGGGTCGAGAAGCGCGTCGGCCTGCACGAACATCCCGGCAATCCCGGCGTCCCCGAAGCCGCCCGCGCGATCCTGGAGGCGATCCCCGGCCTGGCCTTCGTCGACCTGGAACAGCCGCGCGTCGGCTATATGTGCAACAAGCTGTCACCCCTGCCCGCGTTCAAGGCCGACTACCACAAGGCGCAGCTCCAGGCCGCCGAGGCCGCCGGCGTCACCACGCTGGCCGGCATCTACCACGCCTGCCATCGCGAGTTGTGCAGCCATGAACGGGACTGGCCGTTCGAGGTGGTGAACTTCCTGGAACTGCTCGGGGAGAGCATGGGCCTGTCGCGGCCCGACCTGTTCAAGCGGCTGAAGGTGATGCAGGACGTCGACGCGATCCTGGCGGACACGGCGCCGATGCTGGGGCTGAACGGCGTGGACCTGGACGAGGCGCGGGACGTGATCCTGCGCGACATGCTGGGCGAGCAGCCCTTGCCGCTGGGGCATGGCTGACGGGTTCGTTCCACTGGCGGGCCGATGGATGGCCGTCCGCCCAAGTCGCAGGGATCGTTTCGTACGGGGACAGACGCGACGCGCCTTGTACGGAGGGCTGGAGACCACGGAGGACGCATTGCGGCGGCACGCCAAACACCGACGGAGCCAGCAGGCGCCTCGGCCGTGGCTGGGCGCCGGTTTTGGAGCGCGAAGGGCCTTGAACCCATAGGCACTGCCACGGACGGATAGGCGCCCCAGGCCGGACCGGGGAAGCAATGACTCCGTGAACTCCGTGCTCTCCGAAGGCCCGCGCGGCGGGCCGCTCCGTGCGAAAACGATCGTCCATGACAGCCGTGCCCACCGCCGGAACGCCGCAAAGACGTCAGTCTTGACCGCCACGCCGCGGCGTATCGCCGCATCGACGTGATCGAACAAGCGTTGCGGGCCGCGCGTGCAACAGCGGCCTGCACCCGACGTCACGCCACGTGCGTCCCGCCATGGATATCGCGCACCGTCCCGTCTCCGTCCCGGTAATCCGGCCCGATCGGGACTTTCCCATACCCGCCCGGGATATCCAGCACATAGGTCGGCCACGCCAGCCCGGTGACCCGCCCCCGCAGCCGCTCCAACAGCGCCCGCCCCTCTGCGATCGGGACGTGAAACCGAGCGGTGCCGGGCGCGGGGTCGAGCTGGTGGAGGTAGTAGGGTTTGATGCGTATTTCCACCATCGCGCGGAACAGCGCCTCCAGCGCTTCGGGCGTATCGTTCACGCCCCGCAGCAGCACGGACTGCCCCAGCAGCGGGATCCCGCCGCGGCTGAGCCGCCGCAGGGCCTGCCGCGCCTCCGGCGTGAACTCGCCGGCGTGGTTGGCATGCACCGCCAGCCATAACGGGCGGTCGAGGTCCATCGCGCTCACCAGCGCCTCGGTCACCCGGTCCGGCGCGGCGACGGGGATACGGGTGTGGACCCGCAGCGTGCGCACATGCGGCATCGCCGCCAGGCGTTGCAGGATCGCGCCCAGGCGCCGCGGCGACAGCATCAGCGGATCGCCGCCGGTCAGGATGATCTCGCTCACCGCCGGATGCGCCTCGAACCACCCGTACGCAGCCTCCAGCTCGGCATCCGTCAGCAGGCCGCCATCGGGACCGACATGTTCGCGGCGGAAGCAGAACCGGCAATAGACCGGGCAGATCAGCAGCGGCTTCAGCAGCGCGCGGTCCGGATAGCGATGCACCACGCCCTTCACCGGCGACAGCGCGTCATCGGCGATCGGGTCGGCGCGTTCGTGCGGGGCCGTGGCGAGTTCCGCCATGTCCGGAATGAACTGGCGGCCGATCGGATCGTCGGGACGCGCGATCAGCCGCCGCATCGCCGGCGAGACGGCGACGGCGTAGCGCGCCTCGACGGCCGCCAGCGCCTGGGCGGCGTCAGCCGGGATCAGCCCGGCCTCGGCCAGCGCGGCGGCGGAGCGCAGCGTGGCGGCATGATCGGGTGCGAGCAGAGCGGACACGGGTCCTCCGGTTTCCAAGCCATCGGGTTAGCCCGCGGGCGCATGCCGGATCAAGCCGGCCGTTATTCCCGCCCGCGACTTGCCCGCCTTGCACGGCACGCCTAGGGTCCGCGCCGACCGAAACCAGAGGAGACGCTTGATGGTCGATGTTCCGAACCGCCCCGAATACCAGTCGGAGATGTTCAAGAAGGGCCTCGCCGTCCGGCGGGAGGTGCTGGGCGCCGATTACGTCGACGGCTCCCTGGCGCGGGCCGACGACTTCAACGCCGTGTTCCAGCAGATGACGACCGAGATCGCCTGGGGCATGGCGTGGACCCGGCCGGGCCTGGACCGCAAGACCCGCAGCATCATCAACCTGGGCATGCTGTCGGCGCTGAACCGCGGCGCGGAGCTGCGGCTGCACCTGCGCGCGGCGCTGACCAACGGCGTGACCCGCGACGAGATCAAGGAAGTGCTGGTGCAGGTCGGCGCCTATTGCGGCATCCCGGCGGCGCTGGAGGCGTTCAAGATCGCCACCGAAGTGTTCAAGGAAGCCGATTCAGCCAAAAAGGGCGCCTGACCCATGAGCCAGACCGTCGGATTCATCGGCGCCGGCAACATGGGCTGGCCGATGGCGGCCTGCCTGGTGAAAGCCGGCTTCACCGTGAACATCAACGACTCCCGCAAGGAAGTCGCGGACAATTTCGTCCAGCAGGTCGGGGGCTATGCCCCTGACTCGTTGCGGCAACTGGCCGAGACGTCGGACACCATCGTCACCATGCTGCCGACCAGCGCGATCGTCGAGCACGTGCTGGGCGGCGGCGACGACAACGTCTTCGCCGGCCTGAAGCCGGGGACGGTGCTGATCGACATGACCTCGGGCGTGCCGTCGATGACGCAGAAACTGGCCGAGAAGGTCGCCTCCCTGGGCTGCGTGCTGATCGACGCGCCGGTGTCGGGCGGCGTGCCGCGGGCGAAGACCGGGCAGCTCGCGATCATGGTCGGCGGCGACGATGCCGCGATCGAAAAAGCGAGGCCGGTGCTGGCGGCGATGGGGACGTCGATCCTCAAGACCGGCGGCGTCGGGTCGGGCCAGGCGATGAAGGCGCTGAACAACCTGGTCTCGGCCGGCGGGTTCCTGATCGGGATCGAGGCGCTGCTGATCGGGCAGCGTTTCGGGCTCGATCCGTCCGTCATGACGGACGTGCTGAACGCGGCGACGGGGATGAACAACTCGACGCAGAAGAAGTTCAAGCAATACGTGCTGTCGCGGACCTTCGACGCCGGCTTCACCATGGGCCTGCTGAACAAGGACCTGTCGATCGCGCTGCAGGTTGCGCGTGAAACCGCCACCGCGGCGCCGCTGTCGGCCCTGGTGAAGGAGTTCATCACCTCGTGCGAGGCGAAGTTCGGCGCCGGCGCCGATCACACCGAGATGGCGCGGCTGTGCGAGGCCCTTGCTGGATCGGAACTCGGTTGAAACGAGTCCTTCTCGCTTGCGTGCTGGCCGGCAGTTTCCTGCCGGCCGGCGCCCGAGCCTCCGATCCGTCGGCGTTGTGGAAGATCGTCAGCCAGAAATGCGTCCCGCACCAGCAGGCGGACCACGATCCTTCGCCCTGCGCCCTGGTCGATATCCGGGACGGGGTCGCCAAGGGCTACGTCCTCCTCAAAGACATCGCCGGCATCGCCCAGTTTCTTCTGATACCAACTGCTCGGATTTCCGGCATAGAGGACCCGGCGGTGCTGGCGCCGGGCGCCACGAATTATTTCGAAGCGGCCTGGAAGGAACGCCATTTCGTGGATGAACGGCTGCACGCGCCGGTGCCGCGCGACGCGATGACGCTGGCGATCAATTCGGTGTATGGCCGGACGCAGGACCAGTTGCATATACATATCGATTGCATCCGGGTGGACGTGCGCGCGAGCATCGGGGCGAACCTGGACAAGGTCGGCGACGACTGGGCCCCCTTCCCCGTGCTGCTGGCCGGGCATCATTATCGAGCCATCCGGATCGACGGGAAGACACTGGCCGATGCGAACCCGTTCCGGCTGCTCGTGGACAAGGACCCGCAGGCGGCCAAGGAGATGGACAAGCACACGCTGGTCGTGGCCGGGGAGACATTTCGCCCGGGCGACGACGGGTTCGTGCTGCTGGACGGAAAAGCGGACGCGGCAACGGGAAACGCCGGGTCCGGGGAGGAACTGCAGGATCATGCCTGCAAGGTGATGGGAGAGTAACGGTCGGGTCGTTGCCCCCCGTCAGGACCGGTCACGACGAGAGGGCGGTCGCCGACGCAGCGATCTGACGTCCCGTCCCCACGGCCGCTCCCTCATGGCCGCTCCCTCATGGCCGCTCCCTCATGGCCGCCCCCTTATGGCCGCCCCCTTATGGCCGCCCCCTATGGCCGCATCCCGAACCGGCTATGCCCGGGCTCGCGCAGCGGCGCCGCCAGGTTCGCGAAGTCACACAGCAGCCGCCGCGTGTCCCGCGGGTCGACGACCTCGTCCACCCAGAACGCCTCGGCCGTGCGGAACGGGGAGCGCAGGCGGTTCAGCCGCTCCTCGATCTCCTCCAGCTTCGCCGCCGGGTCCTCCGCCGCGTCGATCTCCGCTCGGTAAGCCGCCTCGATCCCGCCTTCCAGCGGCAGGGAGCCCCAGCTTGCCGACGGCCAGGCATAGCGGACGCACAGATGCCCGACCGGCTGGTGGCCCAGGCCGCCGACGCCGTAGCAATTGCGCACGACGATGCTGCACCATGGCACGGTGGTCTGGTTGATCGCCGTCAGCGCGCGCACGCCCCAGCGGATCACCGCGGAACTTTCCGCTTTCAAACCGACCTGGAAGCCCGGGCAATCGACAAGGTGCACGACCGGCAGATGGAAGGTCTGCGCCAGGTCGACGAACCGGATGATCTTGCTGCAGGCATCCGCCGTCCAGGCACCGCCGTCGAACAGCGGATCGCCTGCCATCACCGCCACCGGCCACCCGTCCAGCCGCGCCAGCCCGGTGATGATCGAGCGGCCGAACAGCGCGCCCATCTCGAAGAAGCTGTCCTTGTCGACGACCGCCGACACGATCCGGCGCATGTGATACGCCTGCTTCTTCACCTTCGGCACGATTGAAATCAGTTTCTCCTCGCGCCGGTTCGGATCGTCCCAGTTACGGACCCGCGGCGGCAGGTCGTACACCGAGCTGGGCAGGTACGACAGAAACCGGCGGGCGGCGTCGAAGGCCTGCTCCTCGGTGTCGACGGCGTGATCCACGGCGCCGCAGCGAAGCTGGATCTGCCAGCCCCCCAGCTCCTGCTTCGTCCGGGGTTCACCCAGCCGCTCCACCACCGGCGGGCCGGCGACGAACACCGCCGTCATCTCCTTCACCATCACCGAATAATGCGCCGCCACCAGCCGCGCCGCACCCAGCCCGGCGACGGAGCCAAGACCGAGGCCGACGACCGGCACCTCCGCCATCTGGTTCGCGACCAGATCGAAACTGGTCGTCTCCGTCAGCCCGCCGGGCAGGTTCGCGCGGCCGGTGGTTTCGATCGTCTTCACCGAACCGCCGCCGCCGGAGCCTTCGATCAGCCGGATGATCGGCATGCGGAAGCGGGTCGCCGCCTCCTCGGACATTTTCGGCTTGCCCTTGATCGCGGCATCGGCGGAACCGCCGCGCAGGGTGAAGTCGTCGCCCGCGACGACGATCGGCCGCCCGTCCAGCGTCCCGCGGCCGAACACGCAGTTGGCGGGAATGAAGCCGGTGATGTTGCCCTTGGCGTCGTAGCTCGCCTTGCCGGCGATGCTGCCGATCTCCTGGAAGCTGCCGGGGTCCAGCAGCTTGTCGATGCGCTCCCGCACCGTCATCCGTCCGCCGGCGTGCTGGCGCGCGACCCGGTCCGCCCCGCCCAGTTCCCGCGCAAAGGCCTGCCGCTGGCGAAGCTCCGCGAGTTCGGGCTCCCAGCCGACGGCATCGGCTTTGTTCGGCGCGGTCGTCCGCACCAGGTGAAGATCGTCAGCCATACGCTTCCCGCCTTGTCGTCTTGACGGGAACGCTAGTGTCGAAGCCGGTGCGTTGCAAATGTCGGCGGGGCTTGTGCCGGGCGGCGCGCTCGTGAAACGCTGCGGCATGGCTCACGATCCCACGCGCCCCTTGGAGGCGATCGCCGCCCTCTGGACCGATGCCGGCCTGCCGGCCCAGGCGCTGGAACAGCTGCGCCTGACCGGCGCCGACCCCGTCCTGCCGTCCAGCTTCGCCGTCGGGACCGCCGCCCAGGCCAGCATCGCGGCCTCCGCCCTGGCCGCGGCGGAGCTGCACCACCTGCGCGGCGGCCCACGCCAGACGGTCGGCGTCGACATGGCGCACGCGGCGATCGAGTTCCTGTCGGAACGCTACGCGGCGATCGAAGGCAAGCCGCCCGAGGAACTCTGGGACCCGATCGCCGGTGCCTATCGGTGCGGCGACGGGCGCTGGGTGCGGCTGCACACCAACTTCCCGCACCACCGCGACGGTCTGCTGCGGATCATGGGCTGCGCCAACGACAAGGCGGCCGTGGCCGCCGCACTGAAAGCCTGGACCGCGTTCGACCTGGAAGACGCGGCCGCGGCGGCGGGCCTCTGCGCCACGGCGATGCGCAGCTTCGCGGAGTGGGACGTGCATCCGCAGGGCCAGGCGGTGCCGACGCTGCCGGTGGTGTCGATCACCCGGATCGGCGACGCGCCGCCGCGGGGGCTGCCGCCGGGGCCCAGGCCGCTGTCGGGCGTGCGGGTGCTGGACCTGACGCGCGTCATCGCCGGGCCGGTCTGCGGCCGCACGCTGGCGGCCCACGGGGCGGAGGTGCTGGCGATCGCCAGCCCGAACCTGCCCAACCTGCCGGCGCTGCTGGTCGACACCAATCGCGGCAAGCGCTCCGCCTTCCTGGACTTGCGCGAGACGGCCGACAACGGACGACTGCGCGCGCTGCTGGCCGAGGCGGACGTCTTCGTCCAGGGCTACCGGCCCGGCGGCCTGGCCGAGTTGGGGTTCTCGCCGGCCGACGTGGCGCGGATACGGCCGGGGATCGTGACCGTGTCGCTGTCCGCCTATGGCGCCGCCGGGCCGTGGTCGGGACGGCGCGGGTTCGACAGCCTGACCCAGACGGCCAGCGGGATGAACCAGGCGGAGGCCGAGGCGGCGGGCATCGCCTCGCCCAAACCCCTGCCCTGCCAGGCGCTGGACCACGGATCGGGCTACCTGCTGGCGTTCGGGGCGATGACGGCGCTGATGCGCCGGATGCGGGAGGGCGGAAGCTGGCACGTGCAGGTGTCGCTCGCGCGCACCGGGCGCTGGATCCGGGACCTGGGCCGCGTGGCGGACGGGCTGGCGGCGACGGCGCCGGACGCCGAACCGTTCCTGGAGACGACGCAATCGGACGGGGGCCGCCTGCGGGCGGTCCGGCACAGCGCGGTGCTGCCGGCCACGCCCGCGCGGTGGGACCGGCCTTCGTGCCGGCTGGGGGCGCATCCGGCCGCCTGGGAGGCGGACAGGCTTTAGCTCCTCCTGGCTTTAGCTCCTCCTGGCGTTAGCTCCTCCTGGCGTTAGCTCCTCCCGGCGTCCGTCCAGCCGCGGCCGGGTGCTGGTCCGCACGCGTGACATGATGGGCCGGAACCGGCGCTCGGCATCCGCGCGTTGCCCCGGCATCGACACCGCCAAGGCGAGGACGGCGGCCCTTCGGCCACCATGACGCGAGAGACGCCGGCGCCTCATGTATTATTGCCGTCGAAACGGTGAGTCCCGCCTTCGGCAGAGATGAGAGAATCCTCCGGCCCGGATTGCCTTGTATGGCATCCTGTCATACGAGATCATATGCGGCCGTCCGTTTAGTTTCCTTTCAAAACGTCCAGGAGAGAGCAGGATGAGTGATGTCGTGACCGGGACAACCGACAGCAGGACAGGCGTTATGACAAATGTCCGCTGGCGAATTTTCTTCCTGATCCTGGGCACCGTCGCCATCAACTATATCGACCGCGCTTCGTTGTCCGTCGCGATGCCGCTGATCGGCAAGGAGTTCGCGATTTCGCCGGCGATCCAGGGCATCCTGCTCAGCAGCTTCTTCTGGACCTACTGCCTGATGCAGATCCCCGGCGGCATGCTGGCCGACCGGTTCCTGCCGCGTGCGGTGATCGCCGCGTCGACGATCCTGTGGGGCAGCTTCGCCGCCCTCGGCGCCGTGACGACCGGCTGGATCACCATGCTGCTGACCCGTCTCGGGCTTGGGATCTCGGAAGGGCCGATCTACCCCGCCGGCGCCAAGCTGATCGGCCACTGGATGACCCCGGTCGAGCGCGGCCGTGCGGCCGCCCTGCTGGATGGCGGGGCGCCGCTGGGCACCGCGCTGGGATCGCTGATCATCGCCGGCCTGATCGCCGCGCTGGGGTCCTGGCGGCTGGCCTTCGTCGCCGCGGGCCTGGGCACCGTCGCCTGCGGCATCGGCGCCTGGGTCTACATCCGCAACCATCCGCACGAACACCGCGCCGTCAGCCCGGCGGAGCGCCGGCACATCCATGACGGGCTGCTGGACGTCGAAAACCGCGTCGGCCAGGGGGCGGAGGTGCGGGCGATGCTGGCCTCGGGCCAGATCTGGCTGCTGTTCGTCGGCTGGTTCTGCTTCAACTCGCTGTGGTACGGCTTCCTGACCTGGGTGCCGAGCTTCCTGGTGAAGACGCAGGGGCTGGACATCGGGGCACTGGGATGGGCGTCGTTCGTGGTGTTCTTCGCGGGCTTCGCGGGCGAGCTGACCGGCGGGCAGTTGCTGGACAGTTGGCTGCGGGCCGGCGGCGCCGTGCCGCGCGTCTATCGCACGCTGTTCGGCTTCGCGTCCGCGCTGGCGACCCTGTCGGTGTTCCTGGTCGCCTTCGTGCATTCCGAGGCCTGGGTGATCGTGCTGCTGGCCGCGACGCTGTTCTTCCTGCGCTGGTGCGGCATGTACTGGACCCTGCCCGGCCTGATGATCGCGCGCGAGAAAGCCGGATTCCTGGCCGGGGCGATGAATTTCGCCGGCAATATCTCGGGGATCGTCATCCCGGTGATCGTGGGCTTCATCGTGAGCCTGACCGGGTCGTACTACCTCGCGCTGATGACCTTCGCCGCGGTCGGCGCCGGGCTGTTCGTCTGTTCGGTTGGCATGCGGTATCGGCGGGCGGTTTAATGGCGGCATCCAAGGAAAGGGACCGTTTCCATGCGCCTGATCGACCTGAGCCGCGAAATCCATCACAAGATGGCGCGGCTGCCCAACCACCCGATGGTGAGCCTCTCGGCCTTCACCACGCATGAGGAAAAGCGCGAGGCGGACGGCTATGTCTTCTCCTCCGCCGTGACGCTGCTGAACATGGGCGACCATTCCGGCACCCATGTCGACGCGCCGGTGCATTTCGACGAACGGCCGGGGGCGAAGACCATCGCGGAGATGCCGCTGGAGAACTACTTCACCGAGGCGGTGTGCCTGGACCTGTCGCACAAGCCGTTGAAGAGCGACATCTCGATCGCCGACCTGGAGGCGGCGGAAAAGGCGGCGGGGGTGGAGATCAGGCCGCGCGACACGGTGCTGCTGCACATGGATTTCTTCCGGCGCACGCATGGGACGGATGCGTTCATCACGGATTTTCCGGGCCTGACCAAGGACTCGGCGACGTGGCTGGGCAACAAGGGGATCCTGATGTTCGGCGTGGAGGCGGTCAGCCCCGGCCGGCCCGGGCGCAACAATTTCGAAGTCCACCATGTCTGCCGCGACATGGGCTTCACGCATATGGAAGGGCTGGTGAACCTCGACCGGCTTGTCGGCAAGGGGCGGTTCCGGTTCATCGGCTTCCCGTTGAAAATCCGCGGCGGGACCGGCAGTCCCATCCGAGCGGTGGCGCTGCTGGAGGACTGAGGCGGCCTGGCCATGACGTCTGGCAAAAAATGGTCTAAGACCCGGCAGCATCGATCGCGACCCCTTCTCGTCGTGGCCCGGCTCGACAGGGCCATGGCCGGGGGGAAGGTCACGATCGAGAGCGGTTGGAATACCGCCGCTTCGGGAGGGACAGATCATGCGTCCGGAAGACGTCATCGCCGACCGCGCCCGGCCCTATACCGGAGCGGAATACATCCAGAGCCTGCGCGACGGACGCTGCGTCTACATCGACGGGGAGCGGGTGGCCGACGTCACGACGCACCCGGCCTTCCGCAACGCCGTCCGATCGATCGCGCGGCTCTATGATGCGCTGCACGACCCGAAGCAGAAGGACCTGCTGACCTGTCCGACCGATACCGGGTCGGGCGGCTATACGCATCGTTACTTCCGCGTCCAACGGTCGCGTGAGGACCTGGTCGCCGCGCAGCAGGCCATCGCCGGATGGTCGCGGCTGACCTATGGCTGGATGGGCCGCACGCCCGACTACAAGGCCGCCTATACCAACACGCTCGGTGCCAACAGCCAGTATTACGGGCCGTATGCCGGCAACGCGCTCGCCTGGTACAAGCGGGCACAGGAAACCGTGCCGTTCATGAACCACGCGATCGTCAACCCGCCGGTCGATCGCCACCTTCCGGCGGAGGCGTCGAAGGACGTGTTCGTTTCGGTCGACAGGGAAGTGGACGGCGGCATCATCGTTTCGGGCGCCAAGGTCGTCGCGACCTCGGCGGCGTTCACGCATTACAATTTCATGGGCCAGTCCTCGAAGACCGCGACCGAGGACCTGAGCATGTCGCTGATGTTCATCGTCCCGATCGACGCACCGGGCCTGAAGCTGGTCTGCCGCACGTCCTATGAACGATCGGCGCGCGCGCACAGCCCGTTCGATTATCCGCTGTCATCCCGTTTCGATGAAAACGATGCGATCTTCATCCTCGACAAGGTGTTCGTCCCTTGGGAGGACGTGTTCATCTATCGCGATCCCGCCCGCGTGCTGAGCTTCTATCCCCGCTCCGGCTTCACCAACGGGTTCCAGTTCCAGGGCTGCACGCGGTTCGCGGTCAAGCTGGACTTCATCACCGGCCTGCTGGCGAAGGCGCTGCGCTGCACGGGCGGCGACGAGGCCCGCGGCAACCAGGTGCTGCTGGGGGAGGCCGTTGCGTGGCGCAACCTGTTCTGGTCGCTGTCCAACGCGATGGCGCACAACCCCGCGCCATGGAACGATGGGGCGGTGCTGCCGAACCTGGAGGCCGGGCAGGCCTATCGCGTCTTCGCCCCCGACGCCTATCCGCGCATCAAGGACATCGTCGAACGTACCGTGACGTCGGGACTGATCTACCTGCCGTCCTCGGTGCGCGACTTCAGCAATCCCGAGATCGAGCCGTACCTGAATCAATACGTCCGCGGCAGCCACGGCATCGGGCATCGCGAGCGGATCAAGATCATGAAACTGCTGTGGGACTGCATCGGCACCGAGTTCGGCGGCCGGCACGAGCTATACGAACGCAACTACGCCGGCGGGTGGGAGGATATCCGCGCCCAAGCCCTGACCTGGGCCGCGAAAGGCAGCGAGCTTGCGAAGATGGAAGCGCTGGTGGACCGGTGCATGGCCGATTACGACGAGAACGGCTGGACGGATGATACGTGGTCGTAATGCCAACCGGCAAACCGGCCGGGCTCCGGCACCCTCCGTGATGGCGGGCCTGCGCCCGCCATCACGTTTCGGGGCCGGATTGCTGATTCAGTACCCGTAGTACCCCGGAGGCGGCGGCGGAGAATACACCACCGGCGGGGGCGCCGCGTACGCGGGCGGCGGGGCATAGACGGCTGCGGGCGGCGGGGCATAGGCCTGCGACGCCAGCACGCCACCGATGACCGCGGCCGCGCCCAGGCCCAGGATCGCCCC
>NZ_DASZTJ010000242.1:0-13441 GCF_035548235.1 Rhodopila sp. | reverse complement strand
GTCCGGCATCATCGGCTTCCCGCTGCGCCTGCTGGCCCGCGAGAACTACGATCGTATGGTCGCGCGCAAGGGCGCCCGCTACGTCGCGCTGATCACCGGCGAGGAAAAGATCATCCCGCCCGACGCCAAGTGGTTCTCCTGCACCGTGGAGGCGATGCCGCTCGACCGGCACGCCGAGTTCGTCGCGGTGGACGAGATCCAGCTCTGCGCCGACCCCGATCGCGGCCATGTCTTCACCGACCGGCTGCTGCACGCCAGGGGCATGGTGGAGACCATGTTCCTGGGCGCCGAGACCATCCGCCCGCTGCTGCACCGCCTGGTCCCGCAGGCCGAGGTCGAGACCCGGCCGCGCCTGTCGCAACTGACCTATGCCGGTCCCTCGAAGCTGGTGCGCCTGCCGCCGCGCAGCGCCGTCGTCGCGTTCTCCGCGTCGGAAGTCTACGCGCTGGCGGAGCTGATCCGGCGGCGGAAAGGCGGATGCGCGGTGGTGATGGGCCGGCTGTCGCCGCGCACCCGCAACGCCCAGGTCGCCTTGTACCAGGAGCGGGAGGTCGACTTCCTGGTCGCCACCGACGCGATCGGCATGGGCCTGAACATGAACGTCGACCATGTCGCCTTCGCCGGCCTGGGCAAGTTCGACGGCCATCGTCCCCGCCGGCTGACCCCCGCCGAGATCGGCCAGATCGCCGGCCGGGCAGGGCGGGGCATGAAGGACGGCACCTTCGGCACCACCACCGAATGCCCGCCGATCCCCGACGAGGTCGTGGAAGCGGTCGAGGCGCATGAGTTCGAGGCGCTGGACGTCCTGTGCTGGCGCAACAGCGACCTCGATTTCACCTCGGTCGACGCCCTCGTGGGCAGCCTGAACGCGCCGCCTGCCCGCCAGGGCCTGGTGCGCGGGAACGAGGCTTCGGACCTGGAGACGCTGACCGCCCTGGCGCGCGACCCGGACCTGCGCAAGCTGGCGCAGGGGCGGCGGCAGGTGCGGCTGCTGTGGGATGCGTGCCAGATCCCCGATTTCCGCAAGCTGGCCGACGACACCCATGCCAAGCTCTGCGCCCGCGTCTTCGGCCACGTCGCGACGGAGACGACGCTGCCCACCGACTGGCTGGCGGCGCAGATCCAGGCGCTGGACCGCACCGAGGGCGACATCGACACCCTCATGCAGCGCCTCTCCGGCGTCCGCGTCTGGTCCTATATCGCCGCTCGGTCTGAATGGGTGAAGGATACGAACCACTGGCAGGCCCGCGCGCGGGAGGTCGAGGACAAGCTGTCCGACGCCCTGCATGAAAGCCTGACCAGCCGCTTCGTCGACCGCCGCGCCGCGCACCTGATGCGCCGCCTGCAGAGCGGGGAGAGCGAGGACCTCTTGTCCGCCGTCACCCGCCGGGGCGAGGTCATGGTCGAAGGCCACCCGGTCGGCCGCATCGAAGGCTTCCGCTTCGTCCCCGACCCGGAGGCGGCGGGCGAGGAGAAGAAACTGGTCATGCGCGCCGCCCGCCGCGCGCTGCGCGCCAGCATGCCGGCGCAGGTGAACCGGCTGGAGGCGGCCGGAGACGAGGACTTCGCCTTCACGCCCGACCACCGCCTGCTGTGGGAGGGCGCATCGGTCGCGCGGCTGGTGCGGGGCGTCTCGCCCCTGCGGCCGCGCGTGCAGGTGCTGGAAAGCGAGTTCCTGGACGGCAGCGAGCGCGAGCGGGTGCGGGCCAAGCTGCAGGCCTGGCTGCAGGCGCGGATCGCGGCGGACCTCGCGCCGCTGTTCGCGGCCGAGGCGGCGGCCCAGGCCTCGCCCGCCCTGCGCGGTCCGCTGCATCGGATGACCGAGGCGCTGGGCCTGGTCCCCGGCGAGGACGAGGAGACCCTGGCGCACGACATCCGTCCCAAGCTGCGGGAACTGGGCGTGCGTTCGGGCCGGTTCGCGCTGTTCATGCCGGCGCTGATGAAGCCGCGCGCCGCGGCGATGCGGATGCGGCTGTGGTCGCTGTTCCAGGGCGTGAAGCTGGCGGCGCTGCCGAACGCCGCGCTGGTCTCGGTGCCCGCCGACCAGCCGGCGTGGCCGGCGGGATTCGCCGCGGCCGCGGGGTGGATCGCGGCCGGACCGATCCTGCTGCGGCTGGACATCGCCGAACGCATCGCCGGGGAACTGGGGCATCGCGCGCGGCGCGGCCCGGCGGTGCTGCCGGCGGGCCTGGCCTCCCGCATGGCGATCAAGCCGGACCTGCTGCCGGTGGTGCTGCGGGCCCTCGGGTTCCGGGTCCTGCCGGCCGGCGGGCTGGCGCCGGACCAGGTGGGACCGCCGGCGCCGCCGATGCTGACGCCGCTGCGCCGCCCGCGTCCGCAGCGGGAGATGGCGCGACGGCCCGCCAAGATGCGGGAGGCCGATCCGGTGCGGGTCGCGCATACCGGTCCGTTCGCCGCTTTGGCGGCATTGCGGCGGTAGGCCGGGATGGCGGGCAGCGACATCGAGGACCGGGACTGGCAGCGCCTCGACAAATGGCTGTGGTGCGCGCGGATGATGCGGGCCCGGTCGGACTGCGCCGCGCTGGTCGCGCAAGGGGCGATCCGGATCAACCGCCAGCCGACGGCCAAGGCGCATGCAAGGCTGCGGATCGGCGACGTCCTGACCATCCCGATCCGGGGCGAGGTGCGGGTGCTGCGGGTCTCCGCCCTGGCGATCCGGCGCGGGCCGGCGACGGAGGCGCGGATGCTGTACGAGGATGTCAGCGATGTGCCGGCACCATCTTGCATTGCCCGGGGTACATCGGCATATCCCGACGCTTGATCGGCGGGACGCCGCCCTTCCTCTCCAACGCCAGGGGTTTGTCTATGACCTATGTGGTCACCGAAAACTGCATTCGTTGCAAGTACATGGATTGCGTCGAGGTCTGCCCGGTCGACTGCTTCTATGTGGGTGCCAACATGCTGGTGATCCACCCGGACGAATGTATCGACTGCGGCGTCTGCGAACCGGAATGCCCGGCCGAGGCGATCGTCCCGGACAGCGACGACAAGGCGACGCCCTGGATGGAGAAGAACCGGGAGTTCGCGGGCGTGTGGCCGAACATCACGCGCAAGGGCACGCCGCCGGACGACGCGGATGAGTGGAAGGACAAGCCGGGCAAGGCGGACCTGTTCTCGTCCGATCCGGGACAGGCATAGCCGGGGCAGGGACCGCCGGCGCGACCGTAACCTGGTGAAACGAGCGTTGATCGCGCTTGCCCGCTGACTTGGCGGCGATTTTCTGCTATGACGTCGGCCTTGCCCGCCACAAGGCGGCCCGGGTCATCACCGGATGACGGCCAAATCGGATGAAGGCCGGCAATCTGGAGCCAGCGACCGGGGTCCGCCGGACGGCGCGGGGTCGCTGCGCATCTTGGGGGAGAGTGCTGGCCGGCGGTCCGCGGCTTCTTGGCCGCGGCAGGGTGGATTATTGAACGTATCGAACTGAGGGTAGGTGAGTAAAAGTGGAAGAAATAGCCAATCGGGTCGCGGAACCGGACACTCAGGCGCCAGTGCGGGAGCCGGAGCGTCGCCCAGTGCAGAACAACGGTCCGAACCTGACGCCCCGCGCCATTGCCAAGGCTGAAGTCTTCCAGGAAGGCGACCATGTGGTCTACCCGACGCATGGCGTCGGCAAGGTGATGCGCATCGCGGTCGAGGAGATCGCCGGCCAGAAGCTGGAACTGATCCACATCACGTTCGAGGAAAACCGCATGACGCTGCGGGTGCCGGTCCCCAAGGCCCGCACCGCCGGCCTGCGCAAGCTGGCGACCCGGAAGATGTTCGACGAGGCGCTGGCCGTGCTGAAGGGCAAGGCCCGCATCAAGCGCACCATGTGGTCGCGCCGCGCCCAGGAGTATGAGGCGAAGATCAACTCCGGCGACCCGCTGGCGATCGCCGAGGTCGTCCGCGACCTGCACCGCAACGCCGGCCAGCCGGACCAGAGCTTCTCGGAGCGGCAGATCTACGAAGCGGCGATGGACCGCCTGGCCGCGGAACTGGCGGCGCTGGACAAGACGGACAAGCAGACGGCGATCAACAAGCTGACGGAGTTCCTGAAGACGGTCTGAAAAGGACCGTCGACCCGGCAGGGATTTTTCCGCCCATCGGGGCCCGCACCCCATCCGAGCCGCTTCCATCCGCCACGGCCGACTCGAACCCGCATCCGCCATGGCCCGGCTCGACCCCGCATCCGCCGCGGCTCGGCTTGGTCGGGCCATCCGGTGCCTCATGGCAGGATTTGGCCCGGTCAAGCCGGGCCGTCACGAGACCCCGACCTGGACCGGGCCACGACAATTTCCCGAACCGAACGGCCTCGCGTGACGGCTGTCCCCGGCCTATTTCACCGCCGCCACCCGCAGCGCGTTCGTCGTCCCCGCCGTGCCGAACGGCACGCCCGCCGTGACGACGATCTCCTCCCCATGCGCCGCGAAGCCCTCGGTGAGTGCCATCCGGCAGGCGCGGCTGACCGCTTCGGTCATCGAGTGGACGTCCGGCGAGACCACCGCGTGGACCCCCCAGACCACCGCCATCTGGCGCGCCGTCACCTGGTTCGGGGTCAGTCCGATGATCGGCGGTTCCGGGCGTTCCCGCGCCATGCGCAGCGCCGTGCTGCCCGAGGCGGTGAACGCCACCAGCGCCTTCGCCCCGATCGTATGTCCCACCTGCGCGGCGGCGGCGGCGATGGCCGCGGCGGCGTTGTTCTCCGGCGCGGTGTGGGAGGCGTCGATCATCGCCCGCCATCCCGCGTCCTGCTCCACCCGGGCGACGATGCGGTCCATCATGTTGACCGCCTCATAGGGATACTGGCCGGCGGCGGTCTCGCCTGACAGCATCACCGCGTCCGCCCCGTCGAACACCGCCGTCGCCACGTCGGACGCCTCCGCGCGCGTCGGGGCCGGGGCGCTGATCATGCTCTCCAGCATCTGCGTCGCCACCACCACCGGCTTGCCGAGTTGGCGGGCGAGGCGGACGATGCGTTTCTGGGCGAGGGGGACTTCCTCGGGCGGCAGCTCCACGCCCAGGTCGCCGCGGGCGACCATCACCGCGTCCGTCAGGGCCAGGATCTGGTCCAAATTGTCCAGCGCCTGGGGCTTTTCCAACTTCACCATGACCCAGCAGCGGCCGTTGATCAGTTGCTTGGCTTCCTCGACGTCCTCGGGCCGCTGCACGAAGGACAGGCCGATGTAGTTGGCGCCGTGGGTGACGGCGAACTCCAGGTCGGCACGGTCCTTGTCGGTCAGTGCCGGGATCGGCAGCACCATGTCGGGGACGTTCACGCCCTTGCGGTCGGACAGCGGGCCGCCGACCACGACCTCGGTCTCCAGCGCGTCGGGGCGCTTATGGGCGACGCGCAGCCGCAGCTTGCCGTCGTCCAGCAGCAGCGTGGCGCCGATCGAGGCGGCCTCGATGATCTCGGGATGCGGCAGGTTGACGCGCTGGGCGTTGCCGGGCGTGGCGTTCAGGTCCAGGCGGAAGGGCTGGCCGGTCTGCAGGTGAACGCGCCCGCCGCTGAAGCGGCCGACGCGCAGCTTGGGGCCCTGGACGTCGGCCAGGATGCCGATGGGGCGGTCGAACTTCTCCTCCAGCTCGCGGATGATCGCGAAGCGGGCCGCGTGGTCTTCGTAGCTGCCATGCGAGAAGTTCAGGCGGAACACGTCGGCGCCGGCCTGGAACAGCCGGGTGATGACTTCGGTCGTGGAGCTGGACGGGCCGAGGGTGGCGACGATTTTCGTGCGCCGGCGACGGCGCAGCCTGGGGCGGACGGCCATGCAGGGGGTTCCTCTCGTTAGGCGATCAGGATCGCCCTGATATCGTTCACATTGGTAAGCGTCGGGCCAGTGACAATCAGGTCCCCGACCGAACCGAAGAAGCCATGGCTGTCCAGCCGGCCCAGGTCGGCCCGAGCGTCGCGGCCGGCGGCCTTGGCGCGGACGAGCGTGTCGGGGGTCAGCAGCGCGCCGGCGATCTCGTCCATGCCGTCGATCCCGTCGGTGTCGCCGGCGCAGGCCCAGATGCCGGGCACGCCGTCCAGCGCGATGGCGAGGCCCAGCAGGAACGTCGTGTTGCGGCCGCCTTTCCCGTTGGCGGCGCCGGTCATGGTGACCGTGGTCTCCCCGCCGGACAGCAGCACGGCGGGCGGCTTCGACGGGTGGCCATGGGCGCGGACGGACCGGGCGATGCCGGCGAGGACGGTGCCGACCTGCGCGGCCTCGCCTTCCAGCGCGTCGCCGAGGATCAGCGGCGCCAGTCCAAGCGTGCGGGCTTTGGCGGCCATGGCCTCCAGCGCCATCATCGGGGTGGCGATCATGCGGAATTCGGCCAGCGGCAGGCTGCCCGGCTTCGGCGTCTCGTCCCGGTCCTGCGTCAGCCGTTCCGCCACCGCGGGCGGCGCGGTGATGCCATAGCGCGCGATCAGCGCTCGGGCGTCGGCGAAGGTGGTGGCGTCGGGCACGGTGGGGCCGGAGCCGATCACCGCCGGGTCGTCGCCCGGCACGTCGCTGATCGCCAGCGTCACCACGCGGGCCGGCGCGGCCGCGGCGGCGAGGCGGCCGCCCTTGATCGCGGAGAGGTGTTTGCGGACCGCGTTCATCTCCGTGATGTTGGCCCCGCAGGCCAGCAGCGCCTTGTTGATCGCCTGCTTGTCGGCCAGCGTCAGCCCCGGCGCGGGTGCCGCCAGCAGCGCCGAGGCGCCGCCGGACATCAGCGCGATCACCAGGTCGTCCTTGGTCAGGCCCTTGACCCGCTCCAGCAGCCGTTGGGCACCTTTCTGGCTGTTCGCGTCGGGGACGGGGTGGGAGGCTTCGATGACCTCGATCCGCTGCGTGGGGACGGCGTGGCCGTAGCGGGTGACGACGGTGCCCTCCAGGGCGACGTCCGGCCAGGCGTCCTCCAGCGCGGCGGCCATCAGGGCCGCGGACTTGCCGCCGCCGACGACGATGACGCGGCCCCGCGCAGGCTTGGGGGGCAGGTGGGCGGCGAGCACGGTGCGCGGGTCGGCCGCGGCGACGGCGGTGTCGAACAGGGTGCGCAGGGCGTTCCTGGCGGTGGAGTCGGTCCAGGCCATGCGGCCGTTTCCCCTTGTTGGCAGTGCGTACCCGGACTTTACCCCGGCAGCGGCGGCGCCCAAATACTGTGGCGCCAGATACTGGGGCGCCAGATACTGTGGCACCCGATACTATGGCCAAGGCGTCGTGTCCGCACCAGGGGACACAATCCAGTCGCAGCAGGAGTTTAGCCATGTCCGCACCCGACCTCGATCCCGCCACCCGCACGGAACTGGAAGCCGCCGCGTTCCGCCGGCTGGTCGCGCACCTGCGGGAGCGCACGGATGTGCAGAACATCGACCTGATGAACCTGGCGGGATTCTGCCGGAACTGCCTGAGCCGGTGGTACCGCGAGGAAGCCGCCGAGAAAGGCGTCACGATCGCCGACCCGGATGCGCGGGAGATCGTCTACGGGATGCCGTACAAGGAATGGCAGGCGAAGTATCAGAAAGAAGCGAGCGCGGAGCAGAAGGCGGCGTTCGCGAAGGCGAATCCGGGCCACTGAGAGCCGGGAGGGCCGCACGCATCGTGCCGGCGGGGAATCCGGCTGAACGAATCCGGCCGAACGAATCCGGCTGAACGAGTCCGGCTGAACCCTGGCCGGCATGGCCCGCGCCTGCCGGCTGAATGCGGACGTTCATCATTGTTGTCATGGCAAAAATAGCTTATGGTCATCCCCATGAGGGCTTCCCCCAAAACGTCCGACAAGCCGTACCGCGAAGCGCCCAAATGGGCTGCGACCTATCGTGGCGTCATGATACAGCCGAGTGCCGGCTCCTCGCGCTTCACGCGCGACCAGATCAAGAAAGCCGTGGAGACGGCGATCGCGAAGCATGCCGGCGAATTCGCGCGAGAAAAATAAACCCGCCTGGTCGCGTTCAGTCTTCATCAACTGCCCGTTCGACGAAGCCTATAAGCCGCTCATGCGGGCGGCCTGCTTCGCGATCATAGCCTGCGGCTACACGCCACGCTGTGCGCTGGATTACAACGACAGCGGCGCCGTACGGCTGGTGGAAATCGCCAGGATGATTTCCGAATGCGGGTTTTCCATCCACGATATCTCACGCGTCGAGCTCGACCGCGCCAGCAGGTTGCCACGCTTCAACATGCCGCTTGAGCTCGGCATGGACCTTGGCCTGCGGTTGCAAGGCTCAGCGCGTCAGAAGGGGCGCAGAACCCTGATCCTCGATGCGGTCGCGCATCAATACGACAAGACGTTGTCGGACATCTCCGGCCTCGATCCTCAATTCCACAGGAATGACGCGCGAACGGTCATCCGCCACGTACGCGACTGGCTGAACGCCTATCGAGATCCGGCGATCGACGGCGGTCCGCCGGGCGCACGCGCGATCTACGACGACTATCTGGCCTATACGACGATAGCGCCTGACATCATCCAGGCGCTTCGCCTCGATTCACCTCTGACGAACTTCCTCACCTCGACTATCTGAGGGTCGTCGAGATCGCCTTGCCGCGGATTGCCGCGGCCCGGGGTGCCCAGTCCTGATGTCCGGTCAGCCGCCGTGCACCGTCGGCTCCCGCACCAGGTATTTCCGCAGCACGGCCATGTCCGGTTCCCGCCCCAGCCCCGGCCCGTCCGGCACCGTCACGCGGCCGTCCTTCGCCGTGAGCATGTCGCCATAGGGGCTGGCTTCCAGGTCGATGAACAGCCGCTCGAACGGGGCGTCCGGCGCGAAAGCGGCATTGCAGTGCAGCGAGGCAAGATAGCCGGCGCCGAAATAGGCGTTGTGCGGCACCAGCCTGACGCCGTGCGCCTTGCACAGCGCCGCGATCTCGATCATCGCCGACGGCCCCCCGATCTTCGTCACGCTCGGCTGTGCGATGTCCTGCGCGCCGGCCTCGAACGCCGCCTTGAAGTCGTGCAGGCCGGCGGCGTTCTCGCCGGCCGCGATCGGGATGCCGCCCTCGAAGCGCACGCGGGCCAGGCCGTCATGGTCGCCCGGCGGCCAGACGGGTTCCTCCAGCCAGGTCAGGTCCAAATCCTCCAGCTCGCGGCACATCCGCAGGGCCTGCGGGATCGTCCACGGGCAGTTGGTGTCGACCATCAGCCGCGCCGAGGGGCCCAGCGCCTCGCGCGCGGCGGCGATCTCCGGCGTGGTGATCTCGTGCAGCTTCACGTCCCGGTAGCCGCGGTCGGCGGCGCGCTTGCAGGCGGCGGCGACCTGTTCGGCCGCGCCATAGCGCAGCAGCGACGCATAGGACCGCAGCGAGCCCACCGGCGAGGCACCCAGCAGCCGCCACAGCGGCAGCCCCGCCGCCTTGCCGGCGATGTCCCACAGCGCGATGTCCAGCCCCGACAGCGCGAACATGTGCGAGCCGTTGCGGCCGAACAGGTGGAACACCTTGCTCAGGCGCTCGCGCAGCCCGGCGATGTCGCGCGCGTCCTGCCCCAGGAGCGCCGGCGCGAGCTGCGTGTCGAGCACGGCCAGGGAGGCGGCGCTGCTGCCATGGCCGAAGGCCTCGCCCCAGCCGTCGATACCGGCGTCCGTCCGGACGCGCAGCCAGACGGTGTTCATCTTCTGCGCGTTGATCCCGCCTTCCACTTTCGGCTTCCCGCCCATGTCGAACGGAGTCTGGGTCCAATAGGTCTCGACGGCGGTGATCTTCATGGCGGTTCCTCCTGGCCGCGCATTCTGGACCGGCCGGCGGAGCTTGTCGAACCGCGGGAGGGGGACGACAATCGCGGCAACGGAGGAATCCAAGGGGCAATAAGTTGGCAAAAGACAGGATCAGGATCGGCTGCGGCGCCGGTTTCGCCGATGACCGCATCCCGCCCGGCGTGGAGATCG
This sequence comes from Rhodopila sp., assembly GCF_035548235.1. Classification (GTDB taxonomy): domain Bacteria; phylum Pseudomonadota; class Alphaproteobacteria; order Acetobacterales; family Acetobacteraceae; genus Rhodopila. Next base: position 3,585 of record NZ_DASZTJ010000242.1, on the reverse strand, counting down.
TCGAGCGCGGGGAACTGGACTACCTCGCGATGGAATGCCTCGCGGAACGCACCATCGCGCGGGAGACGCTGGACAAGAAGAAAGACCCCGACAAGGGCTACACGCCCGTGCTGCTGGAGCGGATGGAGGCGATCTTCCCGCCGGCGCTGAAGAAGGGGATCAAGGTCGTCACCAACATGGGCGCGGCCAACCCGATGGGCGCGGCGAAGGCGGTGCGCAGGCAGGCCCGCGACTGGGGATGCGGCGATTACCGCTGCGCCGTCGTGGTGGGCGACGAAGTCTCCGACCTGATGCGCCAGCATCCGGAGCTGCCGTTGATGGAAGACGGCGCGCCGCTGGAGACCCTGCTGCCCAACATGGCCTCGGCGAACGCCTATCTGGGCGCGGACATGGTGGCGAAGGGCTTCGCCACCGGCGCCGAGCTGGTGATCACCGGGCGGGTGGCCGATCCGGCGCTGTTCCTGGGGCCGATGCTGCACGCCTTCGGCTGGTCGTATGACGATTACGCGAAATTGGCGAACGGCACGCTGGCGGGGCACCTGCTGGAATGCTCCGGCCAGTTGACCGGCGGCTGCTTCGCCGATCCGGGGAAGAAGGAGGTCGAGGACCTGGCCGGTCTCGGCTATCCGCTGGCCGACGTCTGGGCCGACGGCCGCGTGCAGGTCTCCAAGACGCCGGGTTCCGGCGGGCGGCTGGACGTCGCCACCTGCACCGAACAACTGCTGTACGAGATGCACGACCCGTCCGCCTACATCACGCCGGACTGCGTGCTGGACGCGTCGAAGGTGACGTTCGAGCAGATCGCCAAGGACCGGGTGGAATTCCACGGCGCCGCGGGGAAGCCGCGGACGCCGACGCTGAAGGTCGTGGTCGGCTATTTCGACGGCTATATGGGCAGCGGCGAGATGGGCTTCGCCGGCGTCAACGCCCTGGCGCGCGCCAAGCTGGGGATCGAGGTGGTGAAGGAGCGCCTGCGCCGCCGCGGCCTGACGTATCCGGAGATGCGGATCGACCTGATCGGCATGAACTCGCTGCACGCCAACGCGATCGACCACCTGGCGGAACCTTACGAAGTGCGGCTGCGCATCGCCGCCCGCACGCCGGACCGGAAGGCCGCCGAGGCGGTGGGCGCCGAGGTCCGCAGCCTGCACATGCAAGGCCCGACCGGCGCCGGCGGCGGGATCAATTTCGGCGCGAAGCAGATCCTGGCGGTGAAGTCGGTGCTGATCCCGCGCGACTGGGTGCGGCCCGAGATCGTGATGGAGACCGCGGCATGAGCGTGCGCGTCTATGACCTGGCGCACGCCAGGGCAGGGGATAAGGGCAACACGTCCAACATCTCGGTCACAGCCTATGATGCGGCCGGGTTCCAGGTGCTGCGGCGCGAGCTGACCCCGGAGGTGGTGCTGGCGCATTTCAAGCACCTGGGCGCCGGCCCGGTGCGGCGCTACGAGCTGCCGCAGTTGCGGGCGCTGAACTTCGTCATCGAAAACGCGCTGGGCGGCGGGGTGACGCGGTCGCTGGCGATCGACCCGCACGGCAAGAGCCTGAGCGCGCTGATGCTGACGATCACGCTGCCGGGGCACAACGAGGGGGCTTGAGGGAGACTCATGCCGCGCTAGATGAGAAGGTGCATTTCAGCGTAAGGTCAGCTTGGAAAGAGAGGCATCATGTCGTCCACGCTCGCTGCTCCCCCCAAGACACGCAAGCCGGCGGCATCCGCGCGTCGCGCTGCGCCAAGACGCGCCGCGGTGGAGGTGGAGACGATCGATCCGGTGCAGATGAAAGAGATCGAAGAGCTGCTATCCCGCATCGAACGGAAGGTCGCGGCTTTGTCTGCCGGCGCGGATAAGCTCTTGAAGCGTCTTTCCTGACAGGCGCCATCGTCCCGTGGCTAAGACTCCGGTGGGTGACGTCCTCAGCCGAGCGCTCAGGACGATCGATGAATTGGTGGAAATGGTCAGGAAGCATGAGGAAATCCTGGACAGGGTCACCGGCCAGCTGACGGACGTGGAACGGCGGCTGCTGGCGATCGAAAAGACCCGGAAACCGTGACCGGGGACGGGTCGCCGCGCTGGCCGGACGGGGTCGAGCCGGTCGGCGTCGAGGATTTGAACCGCCTGGGCATCGACTCCCGCAACCAGCTTTACTGGGACGGGCAGCGGATCGAGATCCGGCGCGTGCTGGAGCTGACCCGGCTGCAGAAATGGTTCGCCGCGATGGCAGCCGTGGTCGGGTTGCTCGCCGGCCTGTCGACCATTGCGACCGGCCTCAACAACGCTTCGGTCTTTCTCTGCGCGCGGCAGATCGCCGTGTTGGGCTGTCCCTTGCATTGACGGGGCGCTTCGCCGGCTTTTACGCTGCGCCGCAGCAGCCGACCGGAGCCTCATGAGCACGCTACGCACCGATCCCGCCCGTTTCGAGGTGGTGAAGAACGCCCTCTATTCCGCCGCCGAGGAGATGAAGATCGTCCTGGCGAAGACCGCCTATTCGCCGCTGCTGAAGGTCGCCGGCGACTATTCCTGCGGCATCTTCGACGTCGCCGGCAACATGGTGGCGCAGGGGCCGGACCTGCCGATCCACCTGGGGTCGATGCCCGATGCGGTGCGCGCCGTGGTGAAGGCCTTCCCCGAGGTGCGGGAGGGTGATGTTTTCATTCACAACGATCCGTACCAGGGCGGGTCGCACCTGCCGGACGTCAACGTCGTCGCGCCCGCCTTCCACGACGGCCGCCTGCTGGGCTTCGGCTGCGTGCGCGCGCATTGGCCCGACATCGGCAGCGCGCAACCCGGCAGTTACGGCGCCGTGACGGAAATCTATGGCGAGGGCCTGCGCCTGCCGCCGGTGCGCCTGTATCGCGACGGGCAGCCCGACCCGGCGATCGAGGCCATCATCTTCGCCAATGTCCGCACCCCGGTCGAGCGCCTGGGCGACCTGCGCGCCCAGGTCGCGGCCAATACCCGCGCGGCGCAGCGGCTGCGGGACCTGGCGGTCGCCTATGGCACGGATGCGCTGCTGGGGATCATGCAGGACGTGCTGGACTACTCCGAGACGATGATGCGCAAGGCACTGGCCGCGCTGCCGGACGGGGAGGCCGCGTTCACCGACATCTTCGACGGCGACGGCGTGATCGCACGCGGCGAGACCAAGGACGAGACGTTCAAGGTCCGTATCAAGGTGACGAAGCGCGGCGACACGATCACCGCCGATTTCACCGGATCGGACCCGGCCGTCGCCGGGCCGATGAACGCGCCGCTGACGGTGACCGCCTCGGGCGTGTACTGCGCGCTGAAGATGATCGCCGACCCGAAAAGCCTGATCCCGCCCAATTCCGGCTGCTGGCGGCCGGTGACGGTGACGGCGCCGCCGGGGTCGGTGGTGAACGCGCAGCACCCGTCGCCGGTGGTCTATGCCAATCACGAGATGTCGCACCGCATCGCCGACATGGTGATGGCGGCGCTGTTTTCGATCACGCCGCGCACGGTGATGGCGGGGTCGCAGGGGACGTCGGCGGTGATCACCTTCGGCGGGATCGATTACCGGTCGGGAGACCGTTACGTTTCATACGAGTCCGTCAAGGGCGGAT
>NZ_DASZTJ010000241.1:0-8410 GCF_035548235.1 Rhodopila sp. | reverse complement strand
CTCCCTGCGCGCCCGGCAGGTCGCCGATCAGCGCGTCGAAATCGATGTCGCCCGACAGCGGCGCGCTGGCCACGCGCATCGCCGGCACCGCCTGCTGGATCACCGGCGTATGGTCCGGCCGCGACGCCCCCTGCCAGTCGTTGGACGGCTGGATGCCGCGGAACAGGTCGTCGTCCGGCCCGATCCCGCCTGCCGAGGCCGCCCGGCTCTGGATCTGGTCGAACGGATCGAGGCCGCGCGGCTGCACCGCCGGCGGCGCGATCGGATGCTGGAACCCCGGATGCTGGTACCCCGGATGCGCCGGCCGGCCCAGCGGATCGTCCAGCGGATCGATGTCCAGCGGCCCCTGCGGCATCGGCGGCCCGCCGATCGCCGAGAACCCGTCGTGGTTCGGCACCACCGGCTGGTACCCCAGCCCCATGTCGGGATCCGGCGCGTTCATCGGGCCGTCGCTGATGGCGGAGACGGCGATCGTATAGTCGCCCAATGTCAGCCGGTCGCCCTGGTTCAGCACCGTCTGGCTGTCGCGCTCCGTCGCCTGGGGCGAGCCGTTGATGAAGATCCCGTTGGTGCTGGTGTCCATCAGGATGAAGCGGCCGTTCCGCTCCATGATCGTGCAATGGGTCTTGGACAGGCTGCGGTCCGGGTCGGGCAGGACCCAGTCGTTGCCGGCCGCGCGCCCGATGGATATGCTGCCGGTGGACAGGGTCTTGATCTTGTCCTTTTCCGGAACGGCGCCGCCGCCGGCCAGCGTCAGGATCAGGCGCATGCCGACCGCCCCGCGTCACCGGCAAGGACGGGAAACAAGGCCGGGGGATCGCCGCCATCGCCGCCAAGAACAACGTCCAGGACTCGCATCGCGAGCCGCGCTTGAAGCGAAAGGAAATCATCAATGGCTGACATTGTTCTGGCCCAAATCGGTTCGCGAACCTGGATGGTCGACGGCGAGGCGTTCCTGGACGACCTGCTCGGTAACATGCTGCCCGATCATGTTACCATTGAATTCATCACGTGCGAGTCCGAATCCGAAGTGAAAGAATTGTGGTTCGCCAACGTCGCCGATCCCGCCGCGTCCGGCCCGCCCTGGCTTATACACCCCGCGATCGTCGAACGCACCAAGCGCATGGTGGGGATGGGCGGCGCCTTCGGGGTCGCCTTCGCGCCCTGGTCGGCGGCGCGCGACGCCTCGGCCGACGCCACCATCGCCGCCGCGGCCGAGGCCGCCCTGAACAACCCCGACGCCCCGATCGTCATCACCAGCTACGTCGCCGAGGACGCCCCCGGCTTCAGCGGCGACCTCGCCAATATCCGCGCCGGGATGGTCGAGAGCGAACTGGCCACGCGCGGCGTCGAAGCCTCCCGCATCACCCGCAGCCGGACCGCTCCGATCGGCGATCAGGCCAGCAAGGCCGACCTGATCGAGATCCTCATCAGCAAGGACTGACACCAAGCGGGGTCGAGCGCGACCCACGCCGTCCGACCCACGCCGCGACCCGGCCGCCCACGCCATCGCCCAGCCCCACGCCACGGCCCCCACGCCACGGCCCGCCGCCCCACGCCACGACCGGCCCCCACGTCAACGACCGGCCGGCCACGCCATCGCCCGGCCCCCACGCCACGGCCCGGCTTGACCGGGCCATCGCCTCGGCACCGGCGCAGCATCCGCACCGTCACTTCAACGACGCCAGCAGCGCGTCGAGATCGGCGTCCATCGCATCCGGGGCCTCTGCCGCCGGAGGCGGGGCGGCGTCGGTGTTCAGGCTGGCCAGCAGGGCATCGAGGTCGTCCAAGCCCGCCGGCGCCTCGGCCGCGGGTTCCTCCGCCGCGGGCTCCTCGGCGGCAGGTTCGGGCGCCGCTTCCTCGGCCGCCGGCTCCTCCGCGGCCGTCTCCTCGGCTGCCGTGTCGTCCGCCACGGTCTCGTCTGCCGCGGCCTCGTCCTCCACCGGTTCGGGCGCCACCTCGGCGACCGGTTCGGGCGCGGGCGGAGGGGGCGGCGGTGCGGCCGAGGACGTGCCGTCCAGCTTCACCTCCACCGGGTTCCAGCGGCCCGCCAGGGGCTGTCCGGACGCGCCCAGGAAGCCGCCGATCCTGACCTCCGGCCGGCCGCGCAGCGCGATGACCGGGTTGACCCCGGTGCCGGCGATCTGGGTGGCGACCCTCTCGGTGAACAGGCGCTCCGTGCAGGACAGCGCGATCTGCTCCCCGTCGGTATCCTGGTAGACATAGACCGGCAGGTCACCGACCGTGGCCTGGGAACCGAGCTTCATCTTCGCGCCTTCGCGGCGCCAGGAAGCGGCGGCGCGGTTGGCGAACAGCAGCGCCGGATGGCCCCACAGCATGCCGGACAGGCCGGACTGGCGGGTGAACTCCTCGAAGGCGAAAGCGTCGATCGGATCGGTCTTCTTGCCGTACGGCATGCGCAACAAATAGCGCGGCGTCAGCAGCGCCAGGTAGACGCTGGCGGGCAAGCCGCGCAGCCCCTCCCACGCCTGTTTCGTCAGCGGATGCCAGTCGTGCATCGGCGTGCGCAGCGGGTCGGAGCCGACCGCCGTCACGAACGGCGCGCCCGCCGCGGCGGCCACCTGCGCGATGCGGCCCAGCAGGTCGGCATGCGGCGGCGTCGCCTCGAACTGGTACAGCCCCGCCAGCATCGACAGCGGCCCCTGCCCCGCGTCCAGCGCCGGCTGTTCCACCAGCAACGAATACAGCCCCGTCTCCTCCAGCGCGTCGGCCGAAGCGAGGTCGGCGGCGAGTTCCTCGGCGGAGATGTCGTACAGTACGATCTGCATCCGCGCGTCGGTCTCGATCGAGCGCACCAGGAACTCGACGCCGCGCCACAGCGCCTCGGTGATCTGGAAGTCCGGATTGTGCAGCACGCGGCGCATCGCGTCCGACAGCGCCGTGTCGACGCGCGCGACCAGCGCGTCCTGCCGCGAGTCCTTGGCCGGCTGGATATAGGGGCCGATCAGGCGACGGATCAGGTCGTCGGCCTCGGCTTCCTCCTGCGGCGCGATGCCGGTCAGGCGGGCGAAGTCGGACAGCCTGCGGTCGGTGGCGACCGAGGCGCCGCGGGCGCGGCGGGGCAGCGGCGTCAGCGCCTCCTCCCCCGCCCAGGACAGGACCTCCTTGGCGGCGCGGTCGAACCCGGCCTTGCTGCCCAGGTTGCGCCGCAGCGTCATCATCTCTTCGAACAGCGACAGGTTTTCGGCGAGCTGGTCGGGATGGAAATCGTCCATCGACCTGATCGGCACGTTGACCACGCCGCTGTCGCCGCCCAGCGCGACCTGCACCGTCAGGTCCAGCCGCTCGATCACCGTGTCGAGGTTGTCGACATCCACCTTGATCGGCTTGCGGCCCGCCAGGTCCGACCCTGTCTGGACGATGCCGGCGTTCGCCCGGCCGGAGAAATCGCCCAGCACCGCGAGGCGGAAGGCCGGTCCCGGCGCGACCCGCTTGACGTTGCCGATACGACCGAAGCTGACTTCATATTGCATGTGCCGAACCTTTTCCGTCCGTTCCGAACCCCGGTCCGCCGGACGCGGACGTCAGGCGCGACCCGCCGGGATGTTCCAATGGACCGGCGTTCATTCCATTCTTGTCCTTATGTCGGGGATGAGCGCAAGTTGCATGCAGCGGATCGAGACGGAAATATAATAACCTTGGCCGAAGCGGGGCGCGAAATGCTGGTTTTCGCGCAGCGGCTTGCGTAATCTGGCAGGACATGGGGAGACGATGAGCGAGTCCAGACATGCCCGATCGGGACATGACCAGCCGGGACGTGACCAGCGGGGAGATGACCAGCGGGGAGATGACCAGCGGGGACATGACCAGCCGGGACGTGCCCAAACGCGGGACGACGCCGGGCCGCCGGGCGACCCGTTGAGCGACCCGCCCCAGGACACGCCGGCGGACCCGGCCCCACCCGCCGCCACCTCGGAGACTTCGTTGCCCCCTCGTTTGGCCGACCCATCGTCTGATCCATCGTCCGGTCCACTGGCTGATCCAATGTCTGATCCGATGTCTGGTCCCCGGGCCGATGCGCACGCCCGGCCGCTGTCCGACCCGCTTCCCGAACGAACGGACGATCCGCTGGCCGACCCGGCGCCGGAGCCGCCGGCGGAGGACGACACGATCCGCGTCCGCAAGGCGCAGATGGAGTCCGCGCCTGTCGAGACGCAGGACGCGAACGGGCGTTTCGCCTCCTGGGCGGTGACGCATGTCGGCACCGTGCGCAAGCACAACGAGGATTCGCTGGTCGACCGCGCCGACCTCGGCGTCTGGGCGGTCGCCGACGGCGCGGGCGGCCATTTGCGCGGCGACGTCGCCTCCCGCATGGTCGCCGATGCGCTGGAGGGCCTGCCGCCCAACCTGTCGGCCGGGGAGGTGCTGGCCGAGGTGCGCCAGCGCATGACCGAGGTGAACGCGGCGCTGCGCGCCTCCGTCGCGCCGCCGCAGATCAGCGCCAGCACGGTCGCCGTGCTGATCGCGCGGGGCGATCATTTCGCCTGCCTGTGGGCGGGGGATTCGCGGATCTACCTGCTGCGCGAGGGGACCATGACCCAGGTCACCCGCGACCACAGCCTGGTGCAGGAGATGGTGGAGGCCGGGGCGATCCGGGCCGAGGACGCCGAGACCCACCCGAACGCCAACGTCATCACCCGCGCCGTCGGTTCGGGCGACGAACTCGACCTGGACAAGGTGACGGACCGGCTGCTCGCCGGCGACCGGTTCCTGTTGTGCAGCGACGGCTTGTGCAAGACGATCCCCGACGCCCTGACGGCACAGTTGCTCGCCGCGCCCGAAGACCCCGCGGGCAAGCTTGTGCATGCGGCGCTGGAGCACAACAGCCGCGACAACGTCACCGCGGTCGTCGTCGATATCCTTACATAATTGTCATGTTGCATGCAGACAGGTCGTATTGTGCGCTTGCGGTCTAGAAACGTGTCGACATAAGCCGTTCGGCTGGGGCATGATGCCGACGAAGCGGTATCGTACGGCAGCAGGGGGAATGGCTGCCGGCTGCGTCGTGTCCAGCCATATTTCGGTCTGATGTCGTCGGGGGCCTTGCCGATCGCCCGTCCATCGGACCGCATGAAATCTTGGGGAAGGTCGTTGCATGAAAAAGAATGCGCAGCCCGTGTTCGAGGCCAAGTGGTGGAGCACCAATCAACCGAAGGGCCTGACCAAGGGCAAGGGCCTCGAAGCAGCGCTTGAAGATTACGAAAAGGCTCGGGCCGCGCTGCAGAAATCCGGTGCCGAGGATGACGTCAAGCCCGCCGTCGTCGCTATCGGCAAGGTCCGCCAGGCGGTGGAGCTGGTGATTTCCGAGGCGGACAAGATGAAGAAGGCGCCGCCGAAGGGCGCGGACGCCGAGGACCTGGGCAACACGGTCGATGCGCTGAAGAAATTCACCCGGCTTTACGACAGCGAAAAGGCCGAGCTGGACAAGCTGGTGAAGGAAGACGAGGAAGACAACAACGTCTTCACCGATGCGGTACAGTACAAGAAGTATCTTCTGAAGGGACTGCGCAAGGCCGCCGGGGGCGACCCGATGAACTTCGGCATCGTGCTGGGCAAGGCCGCGGCCGATCACCGCCTGGCGCTCAGCAAGTCGAAGGGCCCCAACAGCCTGGGCCGGCAGGCGCAGGAAGCGACCGGCCTGCGCGTCATGACGTTCGGCACGCTGGTCGAGGATCCGGACCGGCCCGAGTTCGTCAAGCTCAACCTCGAAGGCAAGCAGATCCCCGGCCTGAAGAAGAAGACCGACCGGATGCTGAAGGCCTTCAAGCCCCTGCCCTACAGCCATGTCATCCTGATGGTGAACGGCGAGGAGGTCGACGACCTCGACGATCCCGACGATACGGATGTCGACGCCGAGGAGACCGCCACCCAGCAGGCCCAGCCGAACCCGCAGGACCCGACCTTCGGGCAGTTGCGCGCGAATTTCGAGAAGATCTTCCCGACGCTCAGCAAGCTGCTGGGCTCGAACGGGCCGACGGTGCCGCAACTCGCCGCGGCGGCCAAGGCGTTCCAGGCGGCGATGCACGCCTTCGACGCCAACGCCGCCAAGCAGCATTTCAACGAGATCGTCGCCGCCATGCGCGGCGCGGTGCCCACCCAGACCGGCACGGGCGCGGGTCAGTCCCAAGGCCAGTCCCAAGGCCAGGCGAAGGCAGGGCCGGTGGAATACGCGGCGCTGCTGCAACGCTGGAGCGAGGCGCGCGGCAAGGCCGCGAACGACCTGCAGGCGCTGCGCGCCGCGATACTGGACGAGTTCAAGAACGAACCGGAATTCGCCGCGATCCAGCAGAACATCAGCCGGCTCGACGCCATCATGACCACGCTTGGCCCGTCGCTGCAGGAAAAGCTCACCGCCGCACAGGCCGCGAGCGAGGCCGACCGGCAGGCGCTGAACAAGCAACTGCTGGACGAGGCCCGGACCTATGCCGGCTATGTCGCCTCCGACCAGCTTGTCGCGGCGGTGCAGGACAATCCGTTCACGCCGATCGACCTGCGCGGCACGCTGTCGACGCCGCTGGCGGACATCGAAAAGGCGCTCGCCGCCTGATCGTTGCAACCCGAACGATCCGGCGGGCCCGGCGGCCCTGCCTGATCGTTCGGCAGACCGTTTCTGAACTGGTTCCAGTTCGGCGGAACGCCGGTCGTTCCGGCGGAAATCGCTGGCAAGCGAACAGGGCCGCGGATATAACGCCGCTGGCATGAGTAAGGGAGTGTCACGTGAGAAACATCATGGCGGCAGCGGCGATTTCCACCACGCTGATGTTTGGCGTCGCCTATTCCACCGGCGCCTGGGCGGCGCAGGATAGCTCGGTGCAGGACGTCATCGACGCCTTGAAGCCGCACCCCGGCAAGTCCCGCGGGTCCAGGCCCGTCGTTGCCCCGCCAAGCGATGCGTCCACCCCGTTGGCGACCGCCCCGGCCTCGGCCGCGACACATCCGCCTTCCGCCCATGTGACCGTCGTTCCCCGCACGGCGACGGCCGAGGACGATCATCCCTCGCTCGACTTCAACATCCAGTTCGCCACCGGCTCCGCCGAACTGACGCCCAGGGCGATGAAGACGCTCGACGTGCTGGGCAAGGCGCTGTCCAGCAAGGACCTGGCGGACTCCAAGTTCCGGATCGAAGGACATACCGACACGGTCGGTTCGGCCGACCTGAACAAGGAGCTGTCGACCCGCCGCGCCCAGGCGGTCGTTGCCTACCTGACGCAGCATTACAGCATCACGCCCGACCGGCTGCAGGCGATCGGCATGGGTGAGGAATCGCTGCTGGTCCCGACCGGTCCGAACGTCCCGGACCAGCGCAATCGCCGGGTGCATGTCGTCAACATCTCCGGCTGACCTCGACCCTGACCGCCCGTGCAGGACGCTGACCCAGACGCCACCGTTCGTGCACGGCACCGCGCCGCGGCGGCACCGGCCACGGGCCCCGGTCCCGTCCCCCGGCCTCCGTCGCGCCTGATCCTGGCCGGGGGCGTCGCCGTCCTGATCGCCGCGGTCGGCGGCGTGGGGCTGTGGAAGGCCACGCAACGTCCCGCCCGCGCCCCCGTCGCCGCGCAGTTGCCGGTCGCCCCGCCCGCGGCCCCGACCGCTGCCCCTCCCGCGGCTCCGCCCGCCGCCCCTTCGGCGGCCCCATGGGCCGCCCCTTTGGCCGCCCCCTTGGCCACCCTCGTTACGCCGGAGCGGACCGAGGCGGAGATCCTGGCGGAAGACGTCGATACGCTCACCCCGTCCTGGTTCCTCGAGAACCCGAACATCCTCGTGCTCGACTTCCCAAGCCTCATCGCGCAAGGCGAGGCGTTCAACCGCATGGCCGCCTTCATCGAAAAGCGCGGCATCCCGCACGACCGGGTCCTGAACGACGCGGAGCTGGCCGAGGCGATCCAGGCCGACAACGCGACGGCCGCGACCTATTATTACGGTCACGACTACCGCGCCGCCGACATCCAGCGCTTCTATGCCACGGTCGATGCCGAACACCTCCCGCTCACGCCGCCCGAGCGGGGCCTCAGGACGCTGCTGGACGCCGAGGGCATCCTGAAGCCCTATGCCAACAAGGCGGTGATCTCGATCCCGCGCCGCGGCAGCGATCCGTTCGTCGATGAGTCCGGCCGCGAAAGCCTGCTGCGGCATGAGCTTTCGCACGGGGAATATTTCACCGACCCGGGCTATGCCTCGTACGTCCAAAAGTTCTGGGCGACGCGCATGACGGATTCGGATCGCAGCATCTTCCGCAGCTTCCTGACGCGCCAGGGCTATGATCCCGCGAACGACGACCTGATGATGAACGAAATGCAGGCCCACCTGATGAACACGACCGACCGCCGCTATTTCAACGCGGCGGCCTGCGGCATCACGGCCGACCGCCTTCAGGTCTTGCGGCACGCGT
>NZ_DASZTJ010000240.1:0-5763 GCF_035548235.1 Rhodopila sp. | reverse complement strand
AGGATGGGCGTCCGGAATTTACCACGGTGCTGAATGTGAGCCAGGCGATGGGGTTTTAGGTGCCGGTGTTGCCGGACCGCCGGCGGGGGAATGGAGTATAGGCGAGTTGAACTACCTTATCAGATATCGAAATAGTTTCGTTAAAATGCCCAGTGGACTGATAAGAGTCTCTCCGAAAAATTCTATGCTAGATGGTGTAATTTCTGAACATGAGGCGTATTGATACAAATTGGATGAACGGGAGACGGCTCACAACACGGCTCGCAGATCTTGCGTCAAAATCTCGAAGCAGTCAGCAGCCAACCAAATGCCGGGTCATTGATAGACGGCAGACCATAGCCGCAAATCGTTTGGCATTGCCCGCCATTCAAAGCCGTAACGAACTACACACTGCACACAATCAAGCGTATAGTCTCGCTGCGGTGAATCCTCGATGACCAGCGCCCGATAGGGGACAACCAACGACCATTTATCGTCACTGACATTGGTGGATAAGGCTTACGATCATCGGTCATCCTTCCTGATTAGAGAAGGATTCAAAACCATCATGCAAACCATACATTTTTGTTAGCAAGTTCAATCTAATTGTTAATAATTTTTGCCGTTCGACAGACAGCGACAAGATCAGGAAGGGCCCTCTTCTCCAAACGCGCGATACGACTATTTATTTTGCTATTGATACGCTGAAAGAACTTAACCGAGCGCAACGTGCTTTTGAAGGAACCATACTCCTCACGGTCATAGGTATCGACGGCGGCGTCGTAGAACATGGTGGCCGCCATCTTGACGTATTTTCGAAGTGCGTTTGAGAATTCTACGCTCTTCATCCGCTCCAGAGTAATCTGCGAAGACTTCACATCCGAAAGTCGTTCCATCAATTTGTAAGCACAAAAGATGATCCAATAACCGCTTGCTACACCAAGCAATCCAGAATTCGTATCGTCGCCCAAACCGTCCACGAGCTTCTGCCGCTCCTCATCGGCGAAGCTTCCCGTCAACCATGCCAAGTATACCTCTGGAGTTTTGATTCCACGACGAAACAACTTTTGGTAGGGTTGGTCGAAAAGTGCTGCCTTATTGTCGATCGCCTGTATAAGGAAACTCTCCTGCGACGCCGCAAGATATTGCGTCACTTTATCCAATTCAATTATGGACGTATTCCGAGTCTTTCGGGCCCCCTCCTGTTTGGGAGCATAGTTAATATTTGATGCCGAAAACTCCCGACGTAACTGGTTCTGGATATCGTCAACAGCTCGTACCGTCCAGATTTTGACCGCGTTCTGGGAATTGTTATAACGAACAATCTCGTTTCGGAGCGTCGCCTTCGCCGCAATAACTCGTGCCAATACTTTTGCAGTCGGGCCAGCATCGGCACGCACAAGGCTTGAAGTTGTCTGGCAACCATTCACAATGCTGAACCGCTTGATCTCCAGAGTTGAAGAGGAGTCCTTAGCTTTCCCAGGTGTTGCAGTATCCGCCACAATCGTGATGCCATTGTTGAGCGCCCAGAAATTACCTGGATCCTCTTTGGCTGTCTTGATGATCTGCTCATTAATGCCCCCCTTTCGCGCGCCAATGAACAACCGTACATTGCCCGCGAATAGCCTATCTTGATAGATTGAATGGAGTCGTTTCAACTCGGCAGCGCTAATTGATCCAACCCAGGCGCGCCCATATGCTCCGCTATCTTCGAAATGAGCGCCGCTGAAATGTAGAATATCCTCCGGAATGCCAGCCTCTGAATCAACTAGACTCCGATAACGATTGATAATATCCTGCTGTGGAAAATAAAAATAATTGAAACCCTCATAAGCTTCTTGGCTTTCATGGGCCTTCAATGATGCCTCGATAGAGTCTGATTTTAGACCAAGCGTTATGAGACCAACGGAAACGGGGTAATCGGGATGAATCTTTCTAATTTCGAGAAGAGATTCTGCCAGATCGGGTCGTCCAGCATCTGATAAGCTTTCTGGATCTGCAACAAATGGAAGGGAAGCTATGAGCGCATCCCACTTGGACTTGGGGGTGATCTTCCTAAGATTTTGGGGACAGTGGGCCTGGATGACGATGAGCTCTTGGGAGGTCTCATCGGCGAAAGCAATGTCAATTCCCTGATCGTTTCCGCCATCTGCCGCTGCCGCTTCAAGCGCATCATCTTCATCTAGGCCAAAGAAGTTGATAGCGAACCAGGCGGCAAAAGCACGCTGACGGGAAATCTTCCCCCGAACCGCAAGTTCGTCAACGGACTTCAGGATTTCGTCTAACTCGGCGGCCAATTTCAGGATCCTTCTCTTCTTCCGGGACGTTCTCCTCAGTCCAGAAGTTGAGCTTGGACCAAGTATCGATATCACATAGGCGTGATGTCATAGGCGACACAAGCGAATTCGCGCTGACCAAGTGCCTCACCTACGCCTAGACTCCCCTCCCCAACCCGCGCCATCCTCCCCCCAACAACCACCAGGGGACGGAAATGCCACAACCCAAAGACAGCACCGGCACCTACACCGGCATCGTCTACCGCAAGGACGCCGACCTGAAGGCCTGGCTCGCCAAGCGCCCGCGCGAAGCCGCGCTCGAGCCCGACCTGCCGATCATCGACCCCCACCACCACTTCTGGGACACCCCGGCCCGCGGCACCTACTTCCTCCAGGACCTCCTCGCCGACATCGGCACCGAACATAAGATCGTCGCCACCGTCTTCCTCGAATGCCAGGCCATGTACCGCAAGGACGGCCCCCCCGAACTCGCCCCCGTCGGCGAGATCGAGTTCGTCAACGGCATCGCCGCCATGAGCGCATCCGGCAATTACGGCCCCTGCCGCGTCGCCGAGGGCATCATCGGCTGGGCCGACCTCGCGCTCGGCAGCCGCGTCAAAGAAACCCTGGAAGCGGAAATCGCGGCAGGAGGCGGACGCTTCCGTGGCATCCGCTACGGCGTGGCCTGGGACGCCGATCCGGTCGTGGGCGGCCATGCCTCCCGCCGCGTGCCGCAGCACGCCGTCATGGACAAAACCTGGCGCGAGGGCTTCAAGCAACTCGCGCCCCTGGGCCTCTCCTTCGAGTCGTGGCAGTATCATCCGCAACTACCCGACGCGATCGACCTGGCACACTCGTTCCCGGACACCACCATCATCCTCAACCATGTCGGCGGCGTGCTGGGCGTCGGCCCGTATCGTGGCAAACGATCCGAGGAACATGCCAAATGGCTCGCCAACATCAAGGAACTGGCGAAGTGCCCCAACGTCAACGTCAAGCTGGGCGGCGTCGGCATGACCTCCTTCGGCTTCGACTTCCATGAACGCGACACCCCGCCCGGATCGGAAGACCTGGCCGCCGCGTGGCGGATGTATATCGAACCCTGCATCGAGGCGTTCGGCCCGGACCGCTGCATGTTCGAAAGCAACTTCCCGCCCGACAAGCAGTCCGGCGGCTACACGGAACTGTGGAACGCCTTCAAACGGATTGCGTCCGGCGCGTCGACATCGGAAAAGACCGCCCTGTTCAGCGGCACCGCCGCCCGCGTGTACCGCCTGACCAAACCCTGAGACGGAGACCGAACCAATGCCCATCTACGATTCCCAGGTGCATTGCTACGAGAAGAACACCCCGGCCCGCCCCTGGGCTGCCCACCTGCACGGCCCGGAGGAAGTCACCGGCGACCAGATGGTCAAGGCCATGGACGATGTCGGCGTAGACGGTGCGATCCTGGTGTCTCCGTTCGCGCTGTATCGCTTCGACGCCAGCTACGCGCTGGAGGTCTGGAAGAAATACCCGACGAAGTTCGCCCTGGTGAAACCGGTCGATCCGACCGATCCCAAGGTCGCCGAGACCATCGCGGACTGGAAGGCGACGCCCGGCACGGTCGCCATCCGCATCATGCTGAACCGGGAGACCAAGGATCCGAACGACCCCGGCCTGCGCACCGTGCTGCAGGCGGCGGCGAGGCATGGGCTGCCGGTGAACCTGCTGGCCTGGGGCCGGCTGGAGCAGGCCAAGGCGCTGGCAGCGGCCAATCCCGACACGCAGTTGGTGATCGACCATATCGGCCTGCAGCAGCCGTTCGAGCCGCCCAAGCCCGCCGAACCCTGGGCCGACGTCCCGGCGGTGATCGCGCTGGCGCAGCACAGGAACGTCGCGATCAAGATCAGCGGCGCCGGCACGCTGGCGCAGCAGCCCTATCCGTATCCCGACATCTGGGACCCGCTGGCGCGCATCTTCGACGCGTTCGGCCTGGACCGCTGCCTGTGGGGCACGGACTGGACGCGGGCGGTGGCGTTCCTGACCTATAAGCAGGGCGTCGAGCCGTTCAAGCTGACCGACCGGCTGTCGGCCAGCGACAAGGCGACGCTGATGGGCGGGTCGCTGCGGCGCGTCTACAACTGGCCGCGGGGGTAGCCCCGGCGTCCCCTCGGCGCGTCTTTCCCGTCATGGCGGGCGCAGGCCCGCCATCCACGACTTTCTCGCCACTAACACCGGAAGTCGTGGACGGTCGGCCTTCGCCGACCATGACGGACAGGCGCCGGCGCCGCGCTCATCCCCCCTACTCGCACCTCGACCAGCCGCAATGCACGCAGCTCAGGCACCCGGCCTCCCGCACCAGCCCCGGCTGGCTGCAGCGGGGGCATAGCGGGCCCACCGCCATCGCCGGCGTGGCTGTCGAGGGGGCAACCAGGGATGATTTCGTCCCCAACGTCTCCACCGGCGCCAGGAACCCGATCTCGATCATGTGCCGCTCGATCACGTCGCCGATCGCGGCCACCAGGGACGGGACGTAGCGGCCGTTGCTCCATTGCCCGCCGCGCGGGTCGAACACCTGCTTCAACTCCTCGGCGACGAACGCGACGTTGCCGCCCCGGCGGAACACCGCGCTGATCATCCGCGTCAGCGCCACCACCCAGGCGTAGTGCTCCAGGTTCTTGGAGTTGACGAAGATCTCGAACGGCCGGACCACCCCGTCCAATTCGACGTCGTTGATGGTCACGTACATCGCGTGCTCGCTGTCCGGCCAGCGCAGCTTATAGGTCGCGCCGCGCAGCCGCTCCGCCCGCTCGATCAACGCCCAGGGGGTGGGAGCCGAACCCGGCGCGGGCGCGGGCGCCGCCACCGTCAGCACCGACCCGGTCACGTCGTTCGGCCGGTACGTCGTGCAGCCTTTGCAGCCGCTGCGATAAGCGTCCAGGTACACCGCCTGGAACGCCTCGAAACTGATATCGGCCGGAACGTTCACGGTCTTGGAGATCGCGCTGTCCACGTGCGTCTGCACCGCCGCCTGCATCCGCACATGCTCCGCCGGCGTCAGGTCCTGCGCGGTCACGAAATAATCGGGCAGCGGCGCATCGTCGCCGTGCAGCGCCCGGAAACAGCGCAGTGCGTGGTCCGATACCTCCTCTTCGATCCGCGTGCCGTCCGGCTGCAGCACCTTGCGCGTATAGGCCAGCGCGAACACCGGCTCCACGCCGCTGGAGACGTTGTCGGCCACCAGCGAGATCGTCCCGGTCGGCGCGATGGAGGTCAGCAGCGCGTTGCGGATGCCATGCCGCGCGATCGCGGCGCGCACGTCGTCGTCCAGGCCGCTGACGGTCTCGCCGGCCAGGTACGCCGCCCGGTCGAACAGCGGGAACGCCCCCTTCTCCGCCGCCAGCTCGGTCGAGGCCAGGTAGGCCTCCCGGCTGATCAGCCCCGCCCAATACGCCGCCCGCGCCGCCGCCTGTTCGGAGCCATAGCGCAGCCCGACCATCATCAGCGCGTCCGCCAGCCCGGTCAT
>NZ_DASZTJ010000239.1:0-21846 GCF_035548235.1 Rhodopila sp. | reverse complement strand
GCCGGGCAGCTTGCGCCACAGCACCGGCGAGAGGGTGAAGCCGACCAGGTAGTCCAGCGCCCGGCGGGCCATGTAGGCCTCGATCAGCGGCTGGTCCAGGTCGCGGGGATGCGCCAGGGCGTGCTGGACGGCGTTGCGGGTGATCTCGTTGAAGGTGATGCGGCGGACGTTGACGCCCTTCAGCGCGTTCTTCGCGGCCAGCATGGCGCGGACATGCCAGGAGATCGCCTCCCCCTCACGGTCCGGGTCGGTGGCGAGATACAGGTTCTTCGCGCCTTTCAGCGCCTTGGCGATGGCCCCGACCTGCTTGTCGCCGCGCGCGTCGGACTCCCAGTCCATCGCGAAATCCTCGTCCGGCCGGACGCTGCCGTCCTTGGGCGGCAGGTCGCGCACATGGCCGAAGCTGGCCAGCACGGTGTAGCCGCCGCCCAGGTATCGGTTGATGGTCTTGGCCTTGGCCGGAGATTCGACGACGACGACGTCCGACATTGATCCGCGCGTAATCCTAAATAGATGCGTCCGCTAAGCGTGCAACTCGATTGCCCGGCAAGGTCTCTACACGCCCTGCCAGTTCCAATTCCAGAAGAACAGCCATCGTGACGGATGGTGACAGTTGGCAGCGCCGCAGCAGATCGTCAACCATTGTTGGGTCGGCGGACAGACAGGACAACACCGCCGCGTGCGGATCGGCGCCCGTCGCACCCCTGGATGGCAGCGCCTCCGGGCCGGCCGGGAAAGGCGGCAGCGGCCGAGCGCCTTCCCGCAATTCCATTGGCGCCATCGGCAGGCTTTCCAGCACGTCGGCCGCGCTTTCGACCAGGATCGCCCCCTGCCGGATCAGGTCGTTGCCCCCGCGCGCGCGGGGATCGAGCGGCGAGCCCGGCACGGCGAACACCTCCCGCCCCTGCTCCTGCGCGATGCGGGCCGTGATCAGGCTGCCGGAGCGGGGCGCGGCCTCGACCACGACGACGCCCAGGGACAGGCCGGCGATGATGCGGTTGCGGCGGGGGAAGTGCCGCGCCTGGGGGACCGTCCCCACCGGCGCCTCCGTCACCAGCAGGTGGCGCTCCGCGATCCGCCGGTGCAGATCGGCGTTCTCGGGCGGGTATGGGCAATCGATCCCGCCGGCGATGACGGCGATCGTCCCGCCCGTCCGCATGGCGCCGACATGCGCGGCGGTGTCGATCCCGCGTGCCAGGCCCGATACCACCGTGACCCGTGTCGCCAGGTCCGCCGCCAGCATGTCCGCCATGCGCTGGCCGTTGACCGAGGCGTTCCGCCCGCCGACCGCCGCCACGCAGCAGCCCGCCGCCAGCGCCATCCGGCCCTGGACGATCAGGCAGGGCGGCGCGTCGTCCATCATCGCCAACAGGTTCGGATACGCCGGCTCCCCCAGGAACAGCATCCGCCCGCCTGCCTTCGTGGTCACGGCGATTTCGTCCTCGACCTCGGATGGGGTGGGGATGGCCGGGGGACGGCTGCGGCCGCCCGCTCGGGCGAGGCGCGGCAGCGCCTCCAGCGCCGCGCCGGCGCCGCCGAACCGGTCCATCAGCCGGCGATAGGTCACGGGACCGACCCCTTCGGTCCGGATCAGGCGCAAGCGATCGGTCGGCTCTGCCATGGCGGCGCGTGTTCCCCATCCGGCCGCGAAGCACGGCCAGGTCAGCCTGGAGCCAGCCCTCGGGCGTTCCCGTCAGGCCGTCCTCCCGGGGCGATCCCCCTCAGGTGATCCTCCTCAGGCGATCCCCCTCAGGCGATCCTCATTAGGCGATCCCCCAGGCGATCTCCCTCAGGCGACCCCATCTGGCGACCCCATCTGGCGACCCCATCTGGCGACCCCTTCAGGCAACCCCCTTCAGGCAACCCCATCAGGCACCCCCCTCAGGCGGCTCCCGTCTTCCGGCGTCCCACACGCGGTTCCTGGCCGGCCACCAGGCGGCGGATATTCGCGTGGTGGCGGATGAACACCAGCACGGCGACGGTTAACGCCAGCTTAAAGGCGCCAGGATTTTCGATCACCAGGGCCGCCAGGGGCGCGCTGGCGAAGCCGGCCAGGGCGCCGACCGAGGAGATCCGGACGATCGCAAAGGCCGCCAGCCAGACCGCGCAGGCGGTCACGCCGATCGGCCAGGCGGCGGCCAGCAGCACGCCCAGGCCGGTCGCGGCCCCCTTGCCGCCGCGGAAGCCCAGCCAGACCGGGAACATGTGCCCCACCACGGCGGCAAAGCCCGCAACCAGCGCGACCGGCTGGCCCCCGAAGGCCCGCGCGACCAGCACCGCCGCGACCCCTTTCAGGCCGTCCAGCAGCAGCGTCCCCGCCGCCAGCGCCTTGCTGCCGGTCCGCAGCACATTGGTCGCGCCGATGTTCCCCGACCCGATCGCGCGGATGTCCCCCAGCCCGGCCGCCTGGGTCAGCAGCAGTCCGAACGGGATCGACCCCAGCAGGTAGCCCAGCACGCAGAGCAGGACGGAGACGGGAAAGGCCATGTTCATGGCGGCTCAGAACAGCCCCTCGATCTCGCCGGCCGGGTCGAGGAAGATCGATTCGGCCGCCGGCACGCGCGGCAACCCGGGCATGGTCATGATGTCCCCGCAGATCGCCACGACGAAGCCGGCGCCGGCGGACAGCCTGACCTCCCGCACCGGCAGCACGTGCCCGGTCGGGGCGCCCATCACGGTGGGATCGGCGGTGAAGCTGTACTGCGTCTTGGCGATGCAGACCGGGACGTTGCCGAACCCGGCCTCCTCGAACGCCGCCAGGCGCTTGGCCACCGCCTCCGGCACCGCGATGTCGGCGGCGCGGTAGATGCCCTGGGCGATCGCGCGGATCTTGTCCGCCAGCTTCAGCTCCAGCGGATACAACGGCCTGTACGCCGCCTTCCCCGACTCGATCCGGCTGACCACCGCTCGGGCCAGCGCCTCCGCCCCCGCGCCGCCATCGGCCCAATGGGTGCAGGAGATCGCCTCCACCCCCAGCGCCGCCATCGCGTCGCGGATCGCGGCGAACTCGGCTTCGGTGTCGGAGGTGAAGTGGTTGACCGCGACCACCACCGGCAGGCCGAACTTGCCCAGGTTCTCGACATGGCGGGCGAGGTTGGCGGTGCCCTTGCGCACCGCCTCCACGTTCTCGGGACCCAGCGCGCTGCGCGCCACGCCGCCATGCATCTTCAGCGCGCGCACCGTGGCGACCACGACCGCGCAGGACGGCTTCAGCCCGGCGGCGCGGCATTTGATGTCGAGGAACTTCTCGCCGCCCAGGTCGGCGCCGAACCCTGCCTCGGTGACCACGATATCGGCCAGCTTCAAGCCAAGCCGCGTGGCCATCACGCTGTTGCAGCCATGCGCGATGTTGGCGAAGGGGCCGCCATGCACCAGCGCGGGGGACCCTTCCAGCGTCTGCACCAGGTTGGGCGCGATGGCGTCCTTCAGCAGCACCGACATCGCCCCGTCGGCCTTCAGGTCGGCCGCCGTCACGTTCGTCCCGTCGCGGCGCTGCGCCACGATCATCTTGCCCAGCCGGACCTGCAGGTCGGCCAGGTCGCGCGCCAGGCAGAACACCGCCATCACTTCGGACGCAACGGTGATGTCGAACCCGTCTTCCCGCGGGAACCCGTTCGCCACGCCGCCCAGGCTGCCGACGATGGCGCGCAGCGCCCGGTCGTTCATGTCCAGGCAGCGCCGCCAGGATATCCGCCGCGCGTCGATCCCCAGCGGGTTGCCCCAGTAGATCGAGTTGTCGATCATCGCCGCGAGCAGGTTGTTGGCCGAGGTGATGGCGTGGAAGTCGCCGTTGAAGTGCAGGTTGATCTGGTCCATCGGCACGACCTGCGCATAGCCGCCGCCGGCCGCGCCGCCCTTCATCCCGAAGCTGGGCCCCAGGCTGGGTTCGCGCAGGCAGATCGCCGCGCGCTTGCCGATCCGGTTCAGCGCGTCGCCCAGGCCGACCGTCGTGGTCGTCTTGCCCTCGCCCGCCGGGGTCGGATTGATGCCGGTGACCAGCACCAGCGCGCCGTCGGGGCGGCTTTCCGCGTCCTTGACGAAATCCAGCGCGATCTTGGCCTTGTGCCGGCCATACGGCTCCACCGCGTCCGGCGGTATCGCCAGCCTGTCGGCGATCGCCTGGATCGGACGGAGTTTCGCCGCTCTGGCGATCGCGAGGTCTGGGTTCATGTCAGGACAGGCTCCCGTTGTTTCACCCCGATCTCGTCCAGGGCCTCCCGCATCGCCTGCACGGCGCGGCCCATGTCGTCGGGCGTGATGGCGCCGATGCAGCCGACCCGGAAGGTTGGGGTCGGGGTGTTGTGGAAATTGCTGATCAGGACGTCGCGCCGCTTCAGCGCGTCGACGAAGCGCTGCAGGTCCCAGGCCGGGTCGGCCGGCGCGTGGACGTTGACGATCACCGGCCCCTGGGCCTGCTCCGCCAGCCAGGGCTTCAGCCCCATCGCCCGCACCCCGGCATAGAGGGTGCGCATGTTGGCCGTGTAGCGCGCCAGCCTGGCGGGCCGGCCTTCGGCGTCGTGGAAGTCGAGGGCGCGGCCGACGGCTTTCAGCACCTGCGCCGGCGGGGTGAAGCGGAAGCTGCCCCAGCCCGACCGCAGCGCATGCTGGTAGATGCTGGTCAGGTCGAAGGACCAGCTTCCCGCCTGTCCCTCGCCTTCCAGCAGCCGGTCGACGCGGGCCACGGTGAAGGCGATGCCCGGCAGCGCTTCCAGGCACTTGTTGGTGGTGAAGACGACGGCGTCGATCTCGGGCTGCGCCGACATGTCCAGCGGCAGGGCGCCGATCGCCGAGACGGCGTCGACGATCATGCGCCGCCCGGCCTGGCGCACGGCGGCGCCGATCGCCGGCACGTCATGGATCACGCCGCTGCCCGTTTCGGAATAGACGACGCCGACATGGGTCAGGGTCGGGTCCTCGGCCAGCGCCCGGACGATCGCGGCGGGATCGGCCGGGCGGCCCTGGTCGATGGGCAGCGGCACGGGCACGCGGCCGGCTTCCCGCGCCAGGCGGACCATGCGGTCGGCATAGGCGCCCGAGGCAGGGACCAGGATCCGCCCGCCCGGCGGCAGGAAGGTGCGCAGCGCCGCCTCGGTGATGAAATGGCCGCAGCCCTGCAGCGGCAGGGTCGCGTGCGTCCCTGTCACGCCGCCGGCCAGCACCAGGATGCGGGCGCGCAGGTCGGCGAGGAAGTCCTTGAAGCTGTTATCCCAAGGGGCGATGTCCTCGCAGAGCGCGGCGCGCACTTCGGGACGCGTGGTGACGGGACCGGGGGTCAGAAGCAGCATCGCCCGAAACTCGCATGGCGGGACCGAGAAATCCATCCACCGCGGTCCGGTTCGGTGCTACTAACGCGCCGTCATGACGCTTCC
Source organism: Rhodopila sp. (assembly GCF_035548235.1). GTDB lineage: Bacteria > Pseudomonadota > Alphaproteobacteria > Acetobacterales > Acetobacteraceae > Rhodopila. The sequence continues at coordinate 16,477 of NZ_DASZTJ010000239.1, read as the reverse complement.
GTTCTCCCTGCCCGACTGGGTGCCCTGGTGGGTGCCGCTGGTGCTGCTGGTGCCGGCGCTGCTGTATGCGCTGGCGTTCCTGTTCATGCCGTTCTCGGTCCTGGGGGTGAAGTCCCGGCTGGAGGCGATCGAGATGCAGTTGGAGGAGATCCGCCACCAGCTTCGCCTGATCGGCAACGGCCTGTCGGGCGGGCAGCGGGAGATGGATTTCGAGGACGTCTACGCGCCGGCCGCGATGCGCGGCAGCCGGCAGGAGCCGGTGATCAACGACCGGGCGCCGATTCCGCCGACGGCGCAGGACTACTATGAGGACGAAGGGCCGTTCGAGCGCCCTGCCCCGGCACCCAACGCGCGTCCGCAGCGGCCGAGCGACCCGCCCGTGGTGCGCGGTCCGCGGGCGGAGCCACGGCTGGACCGCCGGCGGTAGAGCGGCCGGTCACCGCCTGTCCGGTCTCACCGCCCGTCTGGTCTCACCGCCCGTCTGGTCTCACCGCCTGTCCGGTCATCGTCCCGCAGACACCCCCACTTACCGCGCCTGCGCGCTCGCCTCGGATCGCGTGGCGCCGGAGCGGGCCGCCAAGGCCGCGGCCATGAACGCATCCAGGTCGCCGTCCAGCACCGCGTCGGGGTTGCCGGTCTCGACGTTCGTCCGCAGGTCCTTCACCAACTGGTAGGGCGCCAGGACGTAGTTCCGGATCTGGTGGCCCCAGCCGATATCGGTCTTCGCGTTCTCCTGCGCCGTCGCCGCCGCTTCCCGCTTCTGCAGCTCGGCCTCGTACATCCGCGCCTTCAGCATCGCCATGGCGGTCGCGCGGTTGCGGTGCTGGCTGCGGTCGGTCTGGCAGGCGACCACGATCCCGGTCGGGATATGGGTGATCCGGATCGCGCTTTCCGTCTTGTTGACGTGCTGCCCGCCGGCGCCCGAGGCGCGGTAGGTGTCGACCTTCAGGTCGCTTTCGTTGATCTCGATCTCGATCGAGTCGTCCACCACGGGATAGACCCACACCGAGGCGAAACTGGTCTGCCGGCGTGCATTCGCGTCGAAGGGAGAGATGCGGACCAGCCGGTGGACCCCGGCCTCGGTCTTCAGCCAGCCATAGGCGTTCGGGCCGCTGACCAGCAGGGTGGCGGACTTGATGCCGGCCTGCTCGCCTTCGGACTCTTCCATCAACTGGACCTTGTAGCCGTGCTGCTCCGCCCAGCGCATGTACATGCGCATCAGCATCTCGGCCCAGTCCTGCACCTCGGTCCCGCCGGCGCCGGCGTTCAGCTCGATATAACAGTCGTTGCCGTCGGCCTCGCCGGACAGCAGGCTTTCGATCTCGCGGCGCTTGGCCTCCTCGGCCGCGGCCTTCAGCGCGCCGGTGGCTTCGGCGAGCATGTCCGCGTCGCCGTCCGCTTCGGCGAGTTCGATCAGCTCCAGGGCGTCCGCGACCTCCTGCTCCAGCTTGCGGACGCCTTCGATCGCGCCGGCCAACTGGTTGCGTTCGCGCATCACCTTCTGCGCCGTCGCCGCGTCGTTCCACAGCGACGGGTCCTCGGCGCGGTTGTTCAGTTCCGCGAGGCGGGCTTCAGCGACATCCCAGTCAAAGATGCCTCCTCAGCAGCGCGACGGACTGCTTGATCTGTTCGTTGAGGGCATCGGTTTCGGCGGACATGATCCTAGGCGCCTGCAGGGTCTGGAGCGAAAGCGAGCGTCAATACAGCCCGCCCAGGCCGTTATCAATCCCGCCCGACCCGCCGGACGAACCGGACGAACCCTGGCCGTTGTCGCCGGACGACGCGCTGACGACGCTGCCGCCGCCGCCCAGCGGGCCCGAGGCGCCCGGCACCTGGTCCGGCTTGAACGCGTCGGTGACCATGCCGGTGCCGCTCTGCCACTGCGCCAGCGTCACGCCCGGCGGCATCGGGAAATGGAGGATGGGATGGCCGGTCAGGGCCGTGGCCATGTAGTCATGCCAGATCGGTCCCGCCACGTTGCCGCCGGTCTCGTTCTCGCCCAGCGACGCCGGCGTGTCGAAACCGACCCAGACGACGGTCACCAGGTCCGGCGTGAAGCCGGAGAACCAGGCGTCGTTGAAATCCTGCGTCGTCCCCGTCTTGCCGGCGATCGGGCGGTTCAGCCCCTTCACCGCCGGGATCCCGGTCCCGCGCTGCACCACGCCCTCCATCATCTTGATGAGCTGGTAATCGCTGGCGGGATCGGCGATCTGCGGGCGGTCGTCGGTCAGCAACGGCGGCTGCGACGGGTCGGAGCATTTGCAATCCTGCCCCTGCGCCCGCATCACCACGTGGCCGTCCTGGTCCTGCACCGAATCGATCAGGGTCGGCACCACCTCCCGCCCGCCGGCGGCGATCGAGGCATAGGCGCCGGCCTCCCGGATCACCGTCGTCTGGACGGCGCCCAGCGCCGCGGGCAGCACCTTGGGCATCTGGTCGACCATGTGGAAGGTGATGGCGGTGTTGGCGATCGCCGACATGCCGACCCGTTCGGCCACGCGCAGGGTCACCAGGTTGAGCGACTGCTCCAGCGCCACGCGCAGCGGCGTCGGGCCGCCGAACGTGCCTTCGTAGTTGCCCGGCCGCCACTTGCCGTCCGGCGTGTCGATCACCACCGGGGCGTCGAGGAAGCGCTGGCTGGGGGAGATGCCCTTCTCCAGCGCCGTCAGGTAGACCATGGGCTTGAAGCTCGACCCCGGCTGCCGGCTGGCCTGGACGGCGCGGTTGAACTGGCTCTCCTCGAAGCTCCAGCCGCCGACCATCGCCAGGACACGGCCGGTGCGGGGATCCAGCGACACCAGCGCGCCCTGCACCAGGGGGATCTGCCGCAGATAGGCGCGGCCGGCCGGCGCGGCGGCCTTGGCCTTGCCGGGCGGAGAGGCGTCCGCCGGCTGCACCTTCGGCGAGTCCGCCGATGCCGCTTGGGCCGACGCCGCTTGGGTCGACGCCGATTGGGCCGACGCCGATTGGGGCTGCGCCGATTGGGGCTGCACCGGCTCGATCATCACGATGTCGCCGGGCTGCACGACGTCGGCCATCCGCCGGGGCGTCGCGCCGGGCTTGCCGTCGGTGACCGGCCGCGCCCAGGTGGTGTCCGACAGGGCCAGCGTGGCGGTGCGATGCTCGCCGTTGTCGCCGAGCCAGTCGACCTGCGCGTCGGCGTCGCCGGCGCTGGCGACGATGGCCAGGCGCCAGTTGGGCAGCATGCCCGGCGGATGCGCCGTCGCGGCCAGCGCGGTCGGCCAGCGGCTGCTGAAATCGGCCGGCGCGACGGTCAGGTGGCCGACCGGCCCTCGCCATCCGCCGCGCCGGCGGTCATAGGTCATCAACCCGTTGCGCAGCGCCTTCTCCGCCGCCGCCTGCAAGGCCGGGTCCAGGCTGGTGCGCACCATCAGCCCGCCCTCGGTCGTCGCCTCCTGCCCGAACCGGGCGATAAGCTGCCGGCGGACCTCCTCGGTGAACCAGTCGGCGCCGGGGATCGGCGGCGGGCGGTGGAATTCGGCCGGCACGATCGGTTCGGTCTTGAACTGGGCAGCCTGCGCGGCGGTGATGACATGGTCCTCGGCCAGGCGGTCCAGCACGTAGTCGCGGCGGATGCGGGCGGCCTCGGGGTATTTGAACGGGTTGAAGTTGTTCGGCGCCTTGGGCAGCCCGGCCAGGAACGCCGCCTCGGGGATCGTCAACTGGTCCAGCGGCTTGTTGAAATAGGCCTGCGCCGCCGCCGCGACGCCATAGGAGCCGAGGCCCAGGTAGATCTCGTTCAGGTAGAGTTCGAGGATGCGGTCCTTGGTCAGCGTGTCCTCGATGCGGATGGCCAGGATCGCTTCCTTGATCTTGCGCGACAGCGACATCTGGTTGTCCAGCAGCATGTTCTTCGCCACCTGCTGGGTGATGGTCGAGGCCCCGAGCGGGCGGCGCTGGCCGGCATGCAGCAGGTCGAAGACCGCCGCGCGGACGATCGCCACCGGATCGACGCCGCCATGGCTGTAGAAGTTGTGGTCCTCGGCCGAGATGAAGGCCTGGCGCACGATCGGCGGGATGGCGCCGAAGGGGACGAAGATCCGCCGTTCCGTCGCCAGTTCGGCCAGCAGCCGGGCGTTGCCGGCGAACACCCGGCTCATGACCGGCGGCTTGTAGTTGCGCAGGCCGTCCACGTCCGGCAGGTCGGCGGCGTAGTGGCGGTAGACCATGTAGCCGCCGCCCGCGGCGACGGCGCCGCCCAGGACGACGATCCCCAGCGTCGCGGCGAAGATGCCGCGCGCGAACCGCACCAGGAAGGGCGGACGGTATTGCCGGCGCGGCTTCGGCGGCGGGGCGCCGTCGTCTCCGCCGCCATTGTCGCCGCCCCCGCCGTGGTGGCCGCCCCCATTGGAGCCGCCCCCGTTGGAGCCGCCCCCGTTGGAACCACCTCTGCCGTCACGGTTCCTGGTTGGGCGGCTTGTCGGGCTGAGTCGCTCGCCGGCTGTCAACGGACCTGTCATGGGCGGGGATATGTACGTATTTCCCCGGCCGCGCCAACCAGCAGTTCACTGGTCTGCTCGAACCAGCGATCATATCCGGCTTACAGGGCCGCGATCCGCCGCTTTTCGGGCCTAAATTCGGTGTAAGCCCGCATGGTTCAACGCGTTCGGGCCGTGTCGCCGATGGCGCGGACCCGGCAGGCGGGGGTGCCCCTCTTCCCCTTCCCGCGCCCGTCTTCCCGCGCCCGTCTTCCCGCGCCCGTCCCGGCCATCCGCGCCTTTCGTGACTGGCTAAAGTCGCGGATGACCGGCACAAGCACGGACGTATCCCGCGACCGGCAAGGCAAGGAGCCGCCTGAGTGAACCCGTTCCAGCCCGTCGCCAGGGCGCTGAGCCAGACGAACGACCCGGTCTTCATCGGCGTGCTGTGGCGCTCGGTCGCCTGGTCGGTGGCGTGTTTCGCCGCCCTGCACGTCCTGGCGATCTGGGGCGTCCACCAGCTTGCCCTCCCCGCCTGGGCCGCCTGGCTGGGCGACATCCTGGGCACCGTCGGCGCCTCGCTGCTGGCGATGTGGCTGTTCCTGCCGGTCGCCGCCGCCATCGGCATGCTCTATTTCGAGCGCATCAGCCGCGCGGTGGAGGCTCGGTTCTATCCGCACCTGCCGCCGCCGGAGGGGGCGTCGCTGTCGATCCAGGCCTGGGACGGCGTGGTGGTCGCACTGAAGGTGCTGGCGCTGAACGTCGTGGCGCTGGTGCTGGCGCTGCTGCTGCCGGGGATCGGCTGGCTGCTGGGCTGGATCATCGCCGCCTATGCCATCGGCCGGGGCCTGTTCGTGGCGGTCGCGATGCGGCGGATGCCGCGCCCGGTCGCCGAGTCGGTCTATGGCCGGAACCGGTCCCCGGTGCTGGCGGTCGGGGCGATCCTGGCGCTCGCGGCCTATGTGCCGCTGGTCAACCTGCTGATCCCCATCATCGGCACCGCGGCGATGGTGCACCTGATGGATCAGATCATCACCGAAACGGTACCGCCCCGTGCCGCTGCCTTCTGATCCCGTAACAAATCGTTATATTATAAATGCTTGGGGGGAGGCTGGAATCGTCGCGCCCGCCATGCTAGGCGGAGACGCCACGTTTGCACCGGGTGAGTGTCTTGTTCAAACGCCGTAAACCCGACGAACTGATGTCGGCCGCCCAGGAGTCCTCGCTGCCCGCCGGACTGCCTCCCGGCCTCCCCCCTCTGCCGGAGGACCACTCCATTTCCGATCACGAGCCCGAGTCTCGTTCCGCCCCGATAGGCCAAGGACAGCTTCCGTCCGATAGCGGCCTCGGTGTACCGCCGTTTCGTCCCGCTCCGCCAAAGGAAGGGCCTATCATGTCCAGACCGCCATTCACGCCGTCCATCCCCGCTTCCGGCGGAACCCCGTCGGCCCCGCCCCTCGCCGCCCGCACCATGACGCCCCGGCCCATGCGCGATCCCGCGGAGCGCCGCACGCTGGTCGTCGGCCGCGGCATCAGCGTCCAGGGCACGGTGCAGGACGCGGAGCGCCTGGTGGTGGAAGGGACGTTCGAGGCGTCGATGGTCCATTCGTCGGAGCTGTCGATCGCCCAGGGCGGCATCTTCAAGGGGGAGATCGAGGTCGAGGAAGCCGAGATCGCCGGCACCATCGACGGCACCCTGACCGCCCGCACCAGCCTGATCGTCCGCAGCACCGGCAAGGTCCTGGGCACCGCGAAGTGCCGGCGCCTGCAGGTGGAGGACGGCGGCCAGATCACCGGCCGGATCGAGATGATCACCGACCAGGCCCCATCGGACCTGCCGCCCCGCCCGCTGACCGAGGCGGTGGCCTGACCCTCCTCGCCCGGCTCTGCCAGGACGAAGCAAACGGGCGCCCCGGCGGCGCCCGTTTTTGTGTCCGCGTCGCCGGAGCCGGTCCGGCACCGGCCCTCCCGGGGCGCGCGCCTCAGGCAATAACCCCCAGCGGACTCAGCAGCGGACTCAGCAGCGGGCCCAGCGCCGCCTCGACGCCGAGATCGCCCGGCAGCGCGCCGCGCGGGAACAGCCGGGTCACGTGGCCCATCTTCCGGCCGGGCAGCGCCTCGGTCTTGCCGTAGAGATGCGGGATCAGCCCCGGCTCCGCCACCGCGGCGGGCCAGAGCGCCATGCCTTCGGGACCGATCAGGTTCTTCATCACCGCGTCCGCGTGCCGCGTCGCCGGCGGCAGCGGCAGGCCCGCGACCGCTCTGACATGCATCTCGAACTGGCTGGCCGGACAGGCGTCGATCGTCCAGTGCCCGGAGTTGTGCGGCCGCGGCGCGATCTCGTTCGCCAGCACCCGGCCTTGCGCGTCCAGGAACATCTCGACCGCCAGCAGCCCCACGAGGTCCAGTGCCTCGGCCACGCGGCGGGCGATCGCCTGCGCCATCTCGTCCGCCGCCCCGGGGATGCGGGCCGGTGCGAGGGTCAGGTCCAGGATGTGGTTGGCGTGCCGGTTCTCCACCGTGTCGAACGCCGCCATCGACCCGTCGGCGCCGCGGGCGATCACCACGCTGATCTCCTGCGCGAAATCGACGAACCCTTCCAGGATCAGCGGCTTCGGCTGCAGCCGCTCGAACGCCGGCGCCAGGTCCTCGGCCGAACGCAGCATCGCCTGGCCCTTGCCGTCATAGCCCAGGCGGGTGGTCTTCAGCACCGACGGCAGGCCCAGCACGGCGACCGCGGCCTCAAGCTCCGCCATCGTCTCCACCGAACGCCAGGGCGCCGTCGCGACGCCGGCGGCGTTGAGGAAGGTCTTCTCGTCGATCCGGTCCTGGCTGATCCGCAGCACCGACGGCGCCGGCCGGACCGGCCGGATGGAGGCGAGCAGGTCCAACCCCTCGGCGCTGACGTTCTCGAACTCGAAGCTGATGACGTCGACCGCCTCGGCGAAGCGGCGCAGGGTGGCGGGATCGGTGAAGCCGCCCAGCGTGACGGCGGCCGAGACCTGGCCGGCCGGGCTGTCGGCCTCGGGCGTCAGGACATGGCAGCGATAGCCCAGGCGGGCGGCGGCCATGGCGGACATGCGGCCAAGCTGTCCGCCGCCGACGATGCCGATCGTGGCGTTGGGCGGCAGCGGAAACCCGCTCATGCCCCCGCCGTGCCCCGCGGTACCGCGGCCGCCCCCACGTCCCGCAATGCCGGCACGTCCCGCGGCGCCTCCGGCACCGATGCCGCCTGCTCCGCCCGCCAGGCGTCCAGCCGTCCGGCCAGGGCCGGGTCCGCGATCGCCAGGATGGAGGCCGCCAGCAGCGCCGCGTTCACCGCGCCGGACCGGCCGATCGCCAGCGTGCCGACGGGGATGCCAGCGGGCATCTGCACGATCGACAGCAGGCTGTCCATGCCCTTCATCGCGTGGCTCTCGACCGGCACGCCCAGCACCGGCAGCGGCGTCCAGGCGGCGCACATCCCCGGCAGATGCGCTGCCCCGCCGGCGCCGGCGATGATCACCTTCAGGCCGCGACCCCGAGCGGCGGTGGCGTAATCGCGGAGGCGGTCGGGGGTGCGGTGGGCGGAGACGATCCGCACCTCATGCGCGATGCCCAGCTTCGCCAGCGTCTCCGCGGCATGGGTCAGCGTCGGCCAATCCGACTGGCTGCCCATGATGATCCCGACCAGGGGCGTCCCGGAGCCGCTCATCTCAGGCGATGTCGTCCGGGATCAGGCGGCTTTCCAGCCAGGCGATCTCGTCGCGCAGTACCAGCTTGCGCTTCTTCAGCCGCTGCAGGTGCAACTGGTCGGACGCTCCCTGGTCGGCCAGCCGTGCGATGACCGTGTCCAGGTCGCGGTGCTCGCTGCGCAATCCGTGCAGTTTCCGGAGGAGGGAGTCCTTATCGGTGAGCATGACAGCTACCGTAGGTAGAAGAATCCTGAACTCTGCCTCTTTGCAAGTTGTGTCTTCTCAGGCGGGTGGCAGTCGCGTTACAGTGCCTTGCCGCATCCGCTGCGGCGGATGCTGGCGGACCGCTTGAAAACGGAGGTACCCAGTCCATGAGCTTGAATACGCGTATTGACGCCCTTAAGGAACGCCACGCGTCGCTCGAAACGCGGATTTCCGATGAAGACAATCGGCCCCGCCCGGACACGGAAGCCCTGACACGACTCAAGCTGGAGAAACTGCGCCTGAAGGACGAGATGGAGCGTCTGCGCACCCTCACGACCTGATCGGACACCCGTTCGACCCTCCCCCGTTCGCCGGCTAGGCGGCTTCTTCCGCCTCCGGCGGCGGCGGAGGCGGAACGGTGCGGCCTTCCCGTTCCAGACGCTCATTGGCCTGCGCCACCGCATGATTGAGGTCGGTCTGGCTGCAGAGCCCCAAGATCACCGGATCCCGCGGCTTGATGTTGGCGCTGTTCCAGTGGCTGCGGTCGCGTACCTTCTGGATCGTGTCCTTGGTGGTGCCCAGGAGCTTGCCGATCGTCGCTTCCGAAAGCTGCGGATAGTTGCGCAGCAGGAACGCGATCGCGTCCGGACGGTCGTTGCGCTTGGCAACCGGCGTGTAGCGCGCGCCGCGATGGCGCTTCGGCGCCGGCATGGACGTCACCAGAAGCTTCAGCCGTGCGTTGGGATCGGCCTCGCAACGGCGGATGTCCTCGGGCGCGACCTGGGAATTGGCGACCGGGTCGTAGCCGACGATGCCCTGCGCGACCTCGCCGTCGGCGATCGCCTGGACCTCAAGCGGATGCATGCCGCAGAACTCCGCGATCTGAGTGAAGGTCAGGGCGGTTTTCTCGATCAGCCACACGGCGGTGGCCTTTGGCATCAGCGGAAGGGTCATGGTTCTACACTCTCTTGGGGCCGAGGTGTGGCCTATGGTGGGGGTTGCATCCTGGCTATTCTGCGCCCTGAACGCATCCAGACCACGGCAAGGGCGCGATATGGCAAGCGAATCCGGATGGGTCAAGCGGGTTTGAGGGCCAACGCCTTCCAAACTCCGCCCCGCGGTCATCCGATACCGCCTCCCTGGGGCACCCCGTTGGGGCACCCCGCTGGGGCACCCCGCTGGCCGGCCACCGGTCGCCCCGCTGGCCGTCTCCGGTGCGCCAGGGTTTACTGTCCCGGACAATATAGGAGTTCGCATGGCCGAAGACGAGGACACCCCCATCCGCAAACGCCGCTGGCTCGATCCCCTTCCCCTCGACACGCTGGGCGTCGACGAGCTGCACGCCTATATCGAGGCGCTGAAGGGCGAGATCGGCCGCGTCGAGGCGGACATCCACCGCAAGCAGAGCCATCGCTCCGCCGCCGACGCGTTCTTCCGCAAGCCATCGGCGTGAACGCAGAAAGGCGGGGGCCTTGCGACCCCCGCCTTTTCCGGCCGATCAAGCCGTTGCCGGCGTTGTGCCGTTTGGGCCTTTACGCCGCTTTGGCCGTCACGCCGTCGTTGGCGATGGAAGGCGCGGCCGCGCCGCCGATGGTGATCTTCCGCGGCTTCAGCGCCTCGGGCACCACGCGCTTGAGGTTCACATGCAGCAGGCCAAGGTCCACATCGGCGCCTTCGACGACGATATGGTCGGCCAGCACGAAGCGGCGCTCGAACGCACGCCCGGCGATGCCGCGATAGAGAACCTCGTGCTTCTGGGCCTCGGCCGGGATGCGGCCGGAGACGACCAGCGTGTTCTCCTTGGCGGTCAGCTCCAGGTCTTCCGGACGGAATCCGGCGACGGCCATGGTGATGCGATAAGTGTCGTCACCGGTCTTTTCGATGTTGTAGGGGGGATAGGTCTGTGCGTCCGCCCCGGACGCCGCGCTGTCCACGAGCCGGGCGAGACGGTCGAAACCGATCGCGGTACGGAACAAAGGTGCGAAATCGACAGTCGTCATGGTCAAACCTCCTGCAAAGCAAGGTCATTGTCTGGATCTCCGGTATTGGCAGATCCGGTCGAAAGCCCGGGAACCCGCATTGGGCGTTCCCGACACCGCAGGAGGTAAGAAGGGCGAAATGCGCCGTCAAGTGGCCGCCACGGAAAACGCGGCGGTGCGGCGCGTGTGCGCAAGGCACCAAGCGGAGGAGCGGCAACGAAAGGGGGCGGCCGAACGTCGCCCCCGCCGCGGGTCCGCTACTTCTTGATGCCGAGACCGGCGAACTTCTTGTTGAACTTGGCCACCTGACCCCCGGTGTCCATGATCCGCTGCACGCCGGTCCAGGCCGGGTGGGACTTCGGGTCGATGTCCAGCCGCAGCGTGTCGCCCTCGGCGCCCATGCAGGAGCGGGTGGTGAACTGCGTGCCGTCCGTCATGATGACGGTGATCGTATGGTAATCGGGGTGGATGCCCGGCTTCATGATATGCTGTCCTTGCTGGCGCCGCCGATCCCGACCGGCCGCGCAAGCCGCCGCGTATAGCGGGCCCGGTCCGTCCGCTCAAGCCCGAAGACGCTCGCCGCGTCATGACCTGGCCATGGAGGGCCTGGCCATGGAGGAACAGAACGTTTCCCCTTTGCCTGTCGGGCATTTTGAACACCGGCCGGCCGCTTTGGCATGGACCTGAGCACGAAGGTGCGTCTAGACGGGTGGTCGCTCGTTGCAACCCCCACCCACTCCCCCACGGACGCCCCCGCTTCATGCTGATCCGATGCCTTGTCGGCCTGGTCGATGTCAGCCGCCGCTTCGCCGCCCTTTTCCTGCTGGGCGGCATCCTGTTAGCCGCCTTCTCCGCCTGGTACGCGTCCGGCCATCTCGGCGTGACCACCAATACCGACGAGATGTTCTCGGCCAACCTGCCCTGGCGCAAGCAGGGGGCGGAGATGGCCAAGGACTTCCCGCAGTTCCACGACCTGCTGGTCGCCGTCGTCAACGCCCGCATCCCCGAGGAAGCCGACGCGACCGCGGCCGAACTGGCGCGACGGCTGGAGGAGGACAAGACCCATTTCACCATGGTCCAGCGGCCGGACGACAACGCCTTCTTCCGCCAGGAAGGCCTGCTGTTCCTGTCGAAGAAAGACCTGTCCGACCTGATGGACCAGACGATCGACGCGCAGCCGTTCCTGGGCCAGCTCGTCGCCGATCCCTCGGCGCGGGGCCTGTTCTCGGCGCTGTCGCTGCTCGGGATGGGCGTGACGCAGACCAATGCCGACCTGACGCCGTACATGACGCCGATCGAGGGGTTCCACAAAGCCATGGCCGCCGCGCTCGACGGCCATCCCCAGCCGCTGTCGTGGCAGACGCTGCTGGGCGGCGGCGTCAGCAAGCTGGCCGGTCCCTATAAGTTCGTGCTCGCCCAGGTGAAGCAGAACTTCGGCTCGCTCCAGCCCGGCGGGGAGGCGACGCAGGCCATGCGCGCCATCATCGCCGACCTGCCTTACGTCAAGGCCGGCGACGCCCGGGTGCGCATCACCGGCCAGGTCGCGCTGGCCGACGAGGAGTTCGCCTCGGTCGCCCAGGGCGCGGTCGAAGGCATGATCGGCAGCCTGGTCCTGATCACGATCTGGCTGTTCCTGGCGGTGCATTCCTGGCGGCTGATCGTGCCGATCCTGATGACCCTGATCCTGGGATTGATGCTGACCGTGCTGTTCGCCGCGGTCTTCGTCGGCACGCTGAACCTGGTCTCGGTCGGCTTCGGCGTGCTGTTCGTGGGCATCGCGGTGGATTTCGCCATCCAGTTCTCGGTCCGATACCGCGAATACCGCTACCTCACCGGCGATCCGGGCCGCGCGATCACCGAGACCGCGCGGCGGGTGGGCGTGCAGATCCTGATCGCGTCCCTGGCGACCGCGGCCGGCTTCCTGGCCTTCGTGCCGACCGCCTTCCAGGGCGTGGCGGAGCTGGGGCTGATCGCCGGCGCGGGCATGCTGATCGCCTTCCTCTGCACCCTGGCGTTCCTGCCCGCCGCGATCACCGTGTTCCGCCCGCCCGGCGAGATGGCCGAGGTCGGGTTCGCCTGGGCCGCCCGGCTGGACCCGCCGGTGATCCACAACCGCGGCCGGATCCTGGTCGGCTTCGGCGTGCTGGCCGTCCTCGCCGTCGCCGTCTCGCCGATGCTGAAATTCGATTCGGACCCGCTGGACACCAAGAACCCGAACACCGAGGCGATGCGCACGCTGCGCGACCTGATCAACAACCCGGTCACCAACCCCTATACGATCGATATCCTGACCCCGAACCTGAAGGCGGCGGCGGCGCTGTCGGAGAAGCTGGACAAGCTGCCGCTGGTCGACGGCACGATCAGCCTGAACAGCTTTATCCCCGCGGACCAGCAGCAGAAGCTGGCGATCATCGCGGACGCCGACAACATCCTGGCGCCGACGCTGGCGCCGCACGGCAGCGCCGCCCCGATCACGCCCGACCAGGTCAGGCTGGCTGCCAAGACGGCGCTGTCGCAGATCGAGCCGGCGACGCAGAAGCTGCCGCAGGACCACCCGCTGGCGGCGATCGCGGGCGACCTCAAGCGCGTCGAGACCGCGTCGGACGCGACCGTCATGGCCCTGAACGACGCGCTGACCCACTTCCTGCCGACCGAGCTGGACCAGTTGCGCACGGCGCTGAGCGCGAAGCCGATCACGGCGGCCGACATCCCGGCCGATTTCGCGCGTGACTGGCTGCTGCCGGACGGCCGCGCGCGGATCCAGGTGAACCCGAAGCCCGCGGCGCAGTCGCCCGCCGGCCTGCACCAGTTCGTCGAGCAGGTGACCGCCGTCGCCCCCGACGCGGGCGGCGCCGCCGTGACCATCGAGGCCACCAGCGACACGATCGTCGGCGCGTTCCGCTCCGCCGCGACCTATGCCGTCATCGCCATCGCCGTGATCCTGGCGGTGCTGCTGCGCAAGCCGCTGGACGTCGGGCTGGTGATGGCCCCGCTGCTGATGTCGGCGCTGCTGACGCTGCTGGTGGCCGTGCTGCTGCCCCTGCCGCTGAACTTCGCCAACATCATCGCCCTGCCCCTGCTGCTGGGCGTCGGCGTGTCGTTCAACATCTATTTCGTGATGAACTGGCGCGCGGGCGAACGCCGTCCCCTGGGCAGTCCGACCGCTCGGGCCATCCTGTTCTCGGCCCTGACCACCGGCACCGCCTTCGGGTCCCTGGCGCTGTCGGCGCATCCGGGTACCGCGAGCATGGGCGAGCTGCTGCTGATCAGCCTGGCCTGCAAGCTGCTGGCAAGCCTGGTGTTCATCCCCGCGCTGCTGTCCAGGCTGACGGGCCCGGAGGTCAGGGCCACCGGGGACCAGGGTGTAAGGGGGCGGGCCTAAGGGGGGCCTGAGGGGGCGGGCCTGAGGGGGCGGGCCAAAGGGGGCGGACCAAAGGGGGCAGCGCCGGCGCCATGCGTTGCCCGTCTCGGCGCCCACACCCGGTGACGAAGGGCGCGGTGCCGCCCGGCCCGATTTTCATTCCGCTACCCGTTTCGTGATGATCCCGACACGCTCAATTGAGCGCCGGCACGTTCCCCGGCCGCGCCGGGGTAACCATGTGCCCGTCACGACGCTCCTGGAGGATCCATCGCATGAAGAAACGAATTCTGGCCATCCTCGTTCCCCTCGCGCTCGGTGGCTGCCTGAGCCTGCACGAGAACCCGCCCCCGCCGCGCAACACCACGGTCGTCGTTCCGCCGGGGTCCAGCGTGACCTGCACCAACGGCACCTCCGCCAATCCATGCTGAGGTCGTTTCGATCGTAACTGAAACGCCGCCGGCCCCGATTTCACGCAACCGGGACCGGCCACCTCACGCGAACTGCCAGTCCCTGCCGACCTCTTCCGCCAGGTCGAGGAAGGCGCGCAGTTTCCCGGCCATCAGCCGCCCGCCCGGAAACACCGCCTGGATCGGCGACGGCGGCGGGCCATACGGCTCCAGCACCCGCACCAGCCGCCCGGCGCGGACGTGGTCCGCCACCTGGTACGACAGCGCCGCGGTGATGCCGCCCGCCGCCAGCACGTGCCCGATCGCCGCGTCGCCGCTGTTGCTGGAGAAGCGAGGGCGCGCGGCCACCCGGAACTCATGTCCGTCCGGCGCGGTGAAACGCCATTCCGGGCCGGCGTACAGCGGCTCGAACCCCACCAGCTCGAACCGCGCGAGGTCGTCGGGGTGCGCCGGCGGCCCGCCGCACGCCGCGAGATAGGCGGGCGCGGCCACGAAGACGCGCCGCGTCTCCCCCAGACGCCGAGCGATGAGGGCGGAATCGGGAAGGTGGCCGATGCGGATGGCAAGGTCGATGCCTTCCTCGATCAGGCTGACATAGCGGTCGGACAGCAGCAGGTTCGCCGTCAGCTCCGGATGCCGCGACAACAGCCGCGACAGCAGCGGCGCGACGTGCAGCCGGCCGAACAGCAGGGGCGCCGACACCACCAGCCGGCCGCGCGGACGGGTCCGTTCGGCGACCGCGGCGGCCTCGGCCTCCTCCAGCTCCGCCAGGATGCGGCGGGCATGGTCCAGGAACCGCTCCCCCGCCTCGGTCGGCCGGACGGAGCGGGTGGTGCGGCTGAGCAGTTGCGCGCCCAGCCGCTGCTCCAGCCCCGCGACCAGGCGCGTCACCACCGACGGCGCGGCATGCAGGCGCCGCGCGGCGGCGGAGAAGCCGCGGGCGTCGCAGACGGCGATGAAGGCGGTCATGGCGTCGAAGCGGTCTGTCATCGTCTTTGCTGGAACACGAATAATCCCTTCCCAGCATGGTGGATTAACGCCAGGGACGGAAGCAATCATATTCGCGACCGTCGCCGGCGCCCGCCCCTTGAGGCTGCCGGCCAGAGACGCCCGACAGGGACGCCCGACAGAGACGTCCAGCAGAGAGGCCGCCATGCAGGTTTCATCCGACATCGCCTTCACCGACACGGTCAAACAGGTGCAGGCGCGCAAGGGCTCCCGCGCGATGTTCGAGCGGCGCGGCGGGTTCCGCACCACGCTCACGCCGGAGTTGGTCGCGTTCCTGGGCGCGGTGGACACCGCCTACCTGGCGACGGCCAGCGCCGAGGGCCAGCCCTATGCCCAGCATCGCGGCGGCCCGAAGGGCTTCATCCGCCACCTCGGCGGCCAGACCCTGGCCTTTGCCGACTATGCCGGCAACCGCCAATACGTCACCACCGGCAACCTGGCCGAGAACGACAGGGCGTTCCTGTTCCTGATGGACTACGCCCACCAGCAGCGGGTGAAGCTCTGGGGCCGCGCCCGCGTGGTGGAGGACGACCCGGACCTGCTCGTCCGGTTGATGCCGGAGGGCTACAAGGCCCGGCCGGAGCAGGTGATCGTGTTCGAGGTGGAGGCGTGGGACATCAACTGCCGCCAGCACATCCCGCAGAAATTCGATGCCGCCGACGTCGCGGCCACGCTGTCGGGCTTGCAGGCCAGGATCGAGGCGCTTGAATCCGAGAACGCGGCGCTGCGCGCCCGCCTGTCCCTGTCGACCCCGTCCCCGCAAGGAGCCGAACCATGACCGATCCCGAAGCCCGGCCGCCGTTCCCCCCGTTCGACGCCGAGACGGCGGCGCGCAAGGTCCGCATGGCGGAGGATGCCTGGAACAGCCGCGACCCCGAACGCGTCGCCCTGGCCTATACGCCGGACAGCCGCTGGCGCAACCGGGCGGAGTTCTTCTCCGGCCGCGCCGAGATCGTGGCGTTCCTGCGCCGCAAATGGGCACGCGAACTGGACTACCGCCTGGTCAAGGAGCTTTGGGCCCAGACCGGCAACCACATCTCGGTGCGCTTCGCGTATGAATGGCACGACGATTCCGGCCAGTGGTACCGCAGCCACGGCAACGAGCAGTGGGAATTCGCCGAGAACGGGCTGATGCGCCGGCGGGAGGCCTCGATCAACGACGTTCCCGTCCGCGCGGCCGACCGCCTGTTCCACTGGCCCCTCGGCACGCGGCCGGCGGACCATCCGGGGCTGCCCGGCTAGTGCATACGGGCGTGATGACTCCGGACTAGCCCTCGGGCACGGGGGCCTTATACTGGGGGCTTCGACCGACCGGAGCGCCCATGTCCCACGAGACCAATGCCCTCGCGCAGATCCACCGCCAGATCATGTGGAACCGCCTGATCGCGGTGGTCGAGGAGCAGGC
>NZ_DASZTJ010000238.1:0-5797 GCF_035548235.1 Rhodopila sp. | reverse complement strand
CCGGTCGCCGGGGCGCAGCGGGCCGATCTTCGGCGACCGGCCGGCCAGGATGTCCTCGGTCCAGGTCTCGCGCATGTTCCGGATGATCCGCAGGCCCATATAGGTTTCCTGCTCCGGGCTCGGGTTCTCGGGCACGACGATGCTGCCGTCGGGCTCGACCCCCTCGATCGGCGGCGGTTCGGGCGCCGCCGGGGCGGGCTGCGCCTCGGTCTCGGCGATCATCGCTTCGGTCCAGACCGGGGCCGGCGCCTTGCCGGCCGGCGTCTCGGGCAACACTGTCCCGGGGAACGGCGTTTCGGGAAGACATGTCCCGGCGGTCGACGGTGAGGCTGCCGAGGGCCCCGGTGGAAGCAACACCGGCGGCGGAGCGGCCGGGTCCCGGTCGGGGCGCAGCCGTTCCTCCAGCGCCGCGATGAACCGACCGAGGTCGCGCCTGCTCCACGGGCCTTCCAGGGAATTGCCGGAGAGCGGCGGAGGCGGGACGTCAACGGGCGTGCCGGGCGTGCCGGGCGCGGCGGTGCCGGGACGATCGTCCGAGGCGTTGCCAGGGGACGTATCGGTGGGCATATCGGCGGGCACATCAACGGGCGTATCGGCGGGGGTATCGGCGGGCGTATCGCCAGGCGGGACGTAGCCGACGGGGGCGTCGCCACCAGGACGGCCCGATGGATCCTCCGCCGGCCCACCCGAGGGAACGGCCGAGGCAGCGGCCAAGGGAGTAGCCAAGGAAGCAGCCCGCCGCTTCGCGGCCGGAACGGCCTCGATGGCGCGTGCCTGGCGGCGCTCGAGGCTCTTGACCATCGCATCATAGGTCCGGACGGCGGCGCTGGCGGCGGCGAGATGGCGCGTATTCTCCCCGTTCGGCGCCGCGCCGTTCATGCCCAGCCGCCAGCAGGCAAGGGCGGCGTAGTGGGCGATGACGGCCTGGACGGCATACATCAGCTCGATCTCGTCGCGCGGCCCCAAGGCTTCGACGGCGCGGATCGCGGCGTAGATCCGCCGGTTGCGGTGCGTCTCGTGCTCGTCCGGATCGTTCGGCAGGCAAAGCATCAGCGAACGGATGGCGTCGTCGACGATGATGTCGCAGATCGGCCCGTCGACACGGAACAGGGCAGCGCGGGGAAGGGCAGCACGGGGCTGGGCAGCGGGGGGCTGGGCAGCGCGGGGAAGGGGCGGGGCGGCGGAGGAAGAGGAACGGGCCAAGGTCGCTTCGTGAGAAATTCTAACATCCGGCTAGTTAGGAATTCGATCCTCCGTCTGCAAGGGGCGCAGGCCGTTACAGTTTCGGCCGCCGCCCCCGCGTGCCCAGCGCCCGCTCCAGCGCGTCGCCCACTTTCAGCACCAGCCCGTCCTCGAACGGCCGGCCGCCGATCTGCAGGGCCAGCGGCAGGCCTTTCTCGCTGAACCCGTTGCACACGGAAATCGCCGGGCTGCCCGTCACGTTGAACGCACGGTTGAAGAACGGCTGGAAACCCGATGCCATCGAGTCCTCGCCGATCGGCCTGGCGGGGCAGCGCGCGGTGGGGAAGACGAGGACGTCGACCGTGGTCATGACCTCGGCCAGCCCCGCGATCAGTTCCGTCCGCTTGCGCAGCGCGTTGATGTAGTCGGCCGCCGCCACGAACGCGCCCGCCATCAGCCGGTGGCGGCCGAAGGCGCCGTATTTCTCGGGGGTCGCGCGCAGCCAGTGCTGGTGGATGGCGAAGGACTCGCTGCGGGAGATCAGGCTGCCGACATCGGCATAGACGCCGAACGGCGCCAGCCGGACGTCGGAGACCGTCGCGCCCAGTTCCGCCAGCGCCTTCAGGCTGGTCTCCAGCGCCAGGACCGTTTCGGGATCGGTCAGCAGGTCGGTCTCGAAGAAATGCCGCACCACGCCGACGCGCACGCCCTTCAGGCCGCCGCCCAGGCCCGCCGCGTAATCCGGCACCGCGACCGACGCGCTCGCCGGGTCCTTGGGATCGTGCGCCGCCAGGACCTGCAGCATCAGCGCGCAGTCCTCCGCCGTCCAGCACATCGGCCCGGCGTGGTCCAGCGAGAACGACAGCGGCAGGATCCCCCGCCGGCTCAGCAGCCCATAGGTCGGCTTGTGCCCCGCGATCCCGCACCACGCCGCCGGGCCACGGATCGAGCCGCCGGTGTCGCTGCCCATCGCGCCCAGGCACAGGCCCGCGGCCACGCCGGCGCCCGAACCGGAAGACGATCCCGACGGGTCCAGCGAAAGGTCCCAGGGATTGCGCGCCGGCGGCCAGGGCAGGTCGAACGAGGTGCCGCCGATCGCGAACTCCCACGTCGACAGCTTGCCCGTTATGACGGCACCCGCCTGGCGAAGGCGCGTGACGGTGAAGGCGTCCTCCGCCGGCACGTGGTCGGCGAACAGCGCGGAATGGCCGGTCGTGCGGATGCCGGCGGTGTTGTAGATGTCCTTCAGCCCGATCGGGATCCCGTGCAGCGGCCCTTTCCACCCGCCCGCCATGATCTCGCTCTCCGCTTGGCCTGCCTCGGCCAGCGCCTGCTCTTCCAGCAGCAGCAGATAGGCGTTCAACGTCCCGTCGATGGCGTGGATGCGATCGAGCACCGCCCCGGTCAGTTCGAGAGGCGACAGCTTCTTCTCCCGAATCAGCGCGGAGGCATCCGCGATGGTCAGGTGGTGCAGGTCGGACATTCAGAAGCCTTCGGATAGCGGACGGTGAAGCGGCGCGCGAACGCCGCCGGGACCTTGAAAGCAATTCCGATACCAGACCGCCTATTCCGGTACCCAGCCGCGGTCGCGCAGCAACACGGGCGTGTGGGTCCGTGCCGCACGCTCTGCGGGGGACAGCGCGATGAACACTTTCAGTTGTGCAAGCACCAGCCGCGTCGGCAGCGCCAGGTTCAAGGCCAGGGCTTCGTCCATGCCGTAGAAGCGCAGCCCCTCCAGCTCCCCGTCGCCGCCCAGCGCGCCGTGGACGTGGTCGGCGGAAACGACCAAAAATCGGGCATTGTAGCGGATCGGCAGGCTCGGCGGCGTCACCGCGCGGGCCAGGTATTCCAGCGGCCGCAGGTGCGGGGGCGAGCCCAGGGTCAGGCCCGTCTCCTCCTGCAGCTCACGCG
Source organism: Rhodopila sp. (assembly GCF_035548235.1). GTDB lineage: Bacteria > Pseudomonadota > Alphaproteobacteria > Acetobacterales > Acetobacteraceae > Rhodopila. Next base: position 2,704 of record NZ_DASZTJ010000238.1, on the reverse strand, counting down.
CCGCGGCGTGGCCCAGCGCCCGAGCGAGGGCGGGATTGGCGCGCTTGCGCAGCGCCCATTCGGTCTTCGGCGCCAGCGGGGAGGCGGAGGCCGCGCGGTAGTCCGCCGCGTCCACCCGTCCGCCGGGAAACACCAGCCGGTTGGGCATGAACCGGTGCTTCGCCCCGCGCATGCCCATCAGGATGCAGGGCTCGTCCCCGTCCATCCGCACGACCAGCAGGCTGGCGGCGTGTTTCGCACGCACGGCCCCCCGCACGGCCTTGGCGGCGACCTGGGAGGCCGGCACGGCGACCGGGGCGTCGTCAGGCAAGGTCGAAGCCCTTGGTCCGCAGATAGGCGCCGAAGCCGAACCGTTCCGGCACGGAAAGCTGGCGGGCGGCGTTCTCGCTCCAGCCCACGCCCTCGCGCGGGGGGTAGACGTCGTTGTTCTTCAGGCTGCCCGGCGCGATCGGATCGCGGGCGCGGCGGCGCTCGTCATAGGCCCCGACCGCGTCGGCCAGCGTGCTGTCGTCATAGCGTTCGCGGTGCACGACGACCGAGGGCGGCAGGCGCATCGACACCGGGCGGCGGAACACCGGCCAGCCGACCGCCAGCCCCGCCACCGGATAGACCCCGTCCGGCAGGCCCAGCAGCGGCGAGACGCGTTCTATGTGGTTGCGGACGTAACTGATCGGGCAGGTGCCGAGGCCGATCAGCTCCGCCGCCGCGATGAACTGCCCCATGGCCAGCGAGCAGTCGACGGCGGTGTTCAGCAGCGTGTCGAGGTTGTTGTTGGCGTGCTTCATCCCGTGCATCTGGCACAGGCGCTGGCCGCGCCGCATGTCGCCGCACCAGACCAGGAACACCGGCGCGGTGGCGATCCAGTCCATGGTGCCGATCCAGTCGGCGACCTGCTTGATGCGGGGCTTGTCGCGCATCACCACGACGCTGAACTGCTGCAGGTCGGATTTCGCCGGCGCGGACTGCGCCGCGGCCAGCAGCCCGTTCAGCAGCGCATCCGGAACGTCCTGTTCGGTGTAGCGCCGGGTCACCCGGCGATCGACCAGCGGTGCGACCGCGTCGGGGACGTCGGCCCCCGGCATGTCGATGCCGAAGCGCGCCTGCAACAAGCCTTGCGTATCCGCCATGTGCGTCCTCCCGCGTCCGCCTCAGACTTGCCGGAACCGGCGGGACGCGCAAGATTCGCGACAGAAACCCGGAGGACTCCAGCATGCCCGCATCGTATGAGAACCATCGCGCCCAGTTGAAGGCCATCCTGAAAGGCTGGGGCATGCCGGAGGCGAACGCCGAGACCACGGCCGAGATCCTGTCCTGGGCCGACCTGCACGGCGTCGACAGCCACGGCATCTCCATGATCCCCGGCTATGACGGGCTGCGCCGGTCGGGGCGGGCGAAGATGGACGTGGCGCCGACGATCGTCCGCGAGACGCCGGTCTCGGCGCTGGTGGACGGCGGCGGCGGGCTGGGCCACGTGCCGGCGCATTTCGCCATGGGGGTGGCGATCAAAAAGGCCAAGACCGTCGGCATGGCGGCGGCGGTGGTCAAGCATTCGGCCCATTTCGGCGCGGCGGGGTATTATTCGCTGATGGCGGCGAAGGAAGGGCTGATCGGGATGTCCTGCACCTCGGCGTCCGGCATCCAGGTGGCGCCGACCTTCGGCAAGCAGGCGCGGCTGGGCACCGACCCGTGGTCGTTCGCGGCCCCCAGCGCCGACGGAACGCCGTTCCTGCTGGACATGGCGACGACGACGGTGGCAGCGGGCCGCATCCGCAACAAGGCGAACGAAGGGCTGCCGACGCCGGATGGCTGGGTGCTCGACGCCGAGGGCAAGCCGTCGAACGACCCGCTGGTGGCCAAGGAGAAAGGCGGGTTCCTGACGTCGCTGGGCGGGTCGCCCGAGAACTCCAGCTACAAGGGATACGGGCTGGCGGTGATGGTGAACATCCTGGCGTCCTGCCTGTCCGGGGCGACGCTGATCACCGATCCGATGCACACGAAGAAGCCGGTGGGGATGGATATCGGCCATTTCTTCATGGCGATCGACCCGGACATCTTCCGCGAGACCGGCGACTTCCAGCAGGACGTCCAGAGCTTCATGACCGCGCTGCGGGCCACGACCCCGGTCGATCCCGCCCAGCCGGTGATGGTGGCGGGCGATCCGCAATGGAAGAACGCGGCGAAGCGGATGGAGACGGGGATCCCGGTCGGGCCGGGGCTGCTGAACCAGGTGCGCCAGATCGCCCAGGCGGCCGCCGCGCCGTGGCTGCTGGATTAGGGGCGGGCGGGCAAGGGCCAACGCATCGCCTCAGCCCAGCTTCCAACCCGTCCCGGTCTTGCACCAGGTCAGGGCCGATTTCCGTTCCGGCGCCGTGCCGGGGCCGGTCAGCGTATAGTTCGTGACCCGGCACGCCAGGCCGTGCCGCTTCACCGCGTTGCCGGCCGTCACCGAACCGGACATGCCCGTCTTTGCGTTGCCGAACGGCGCGCTGGCCCCGGCGGCGAGCCGAGGCTGCTGCAGAAGCTGCATCGTCGCCTGGTTCAGCGCGGCGAGGTCGTCGGTGTTCAGCTTCGGGCCGCGGCTGCTCCGGAACGGGTTGATCATCTGCGCCGACGCCGCCATCGGCATGCCGACGGCCAGCAGAATCAACAGGGTAGAACGCCAGCGCGCCATGCAAGCCTCCGAGATGCGGTGCGGCTAGAGATG
>NZ_DASZTJ010000237.1:0-5011 GCF_035548235.1 Rhodopila sp. | reverse complement strand
CTCCTGGCGAATGTTCGAAACGCTGATAGGAAAAGGGTTCCAAGTCGAATTTCATTCGCATGCCAAGGCAATCTTGAGTGTCGACTTTCCGGAGGCCGTGGCTGAACTCGAACAAGCACTGAATTCCTCGACGATTCCGATCGAGGAGATCATCGCGGGAGGCGGCGGTGAAGCGAAGGGGACGCAGCGTCTCCGTAAAACGCTGACATTGTTGAACTGGCCAAAGTTTGTTTTCATTATCGAAAAAATCATCAATGGACAGCCGCGAGAGAGCGTATCACATGAGATAGACCACGTTCGTACCTTTAAATCTGGCGCTCGGATTGCTCTTGAAATCGAATGGAACAACAAGGATCCATTTTACGACCGAGACCTGGAGAACTTCAAAAGACTCCATGCGGATGGTGCGATATCGGTCGGGATAATTGTCACACGTGGCCGAGCGTTGCAGGCCAACATGCGGAATTTAGTCAGGCGCTTCCTGAATGAACGTCAGATTGAAGGTTTTCTGGATCTCGAACAATGGAATTGCAGTCCGACGTCGAAGCAGCGGGCAGAGATTTCAAGGCGAATGAATCGCTCCAAGAACCCACTGTCATTCCGAGATGCATTCACCGAGAAATTTGTCAGTGACAAATTTGGGGAAGCAACGACACATTGGGAAAAACTGGAGCGTCGCGTTCAGAGAGGGGTCGGAAACCCATGCCCGCTCCTTCTGATAGGACTTCCCGACTCCATCGTCACGTTCCATGAGCGCGAGGCTGCACTTCAGGAAATCGACACGGAGGCCGATCCCGAAGATGACAATCTCGAAGACTAGCCGCCGCTGACGTCATTTGTGAAAGCTACTGACAGGCCAGGCATTCCTCATAATTCGTCGTCTGCTGCCCCATCGCCACCAGCGGCAGCCGCACCTGCTCGTTTGCCGGAGTAATCTGTTTGGCAACGACATTATCGTACACCACCGGACCGGTAACCTTCTCGCTGACATTGTCGGCCCGCGCGATCGACAGGCTGCGGCAGTAATAGAGCGACTTCACCCCGCGCTTCCAGGCCATCATGTGAATCTGGTGCAGGTCCCGCTTATGCACGTTGGCGGGCAGGAACAGGTTCACCGACTGGCTCTGGCAGATGAACGACGCGCGATCGGCGGCATGCTCGACGATCCAGCGCTGGTCCAGTTCGAACGCCGTCTTGTAGACCGCCTTTTCCTGTTCGTTCAGGAAATCCAGGTGCTGCACGCTGCCTTTCGCCAGGGTGATCGAGGACCAGATCTCCTCGTTGTCCATCCCCTTTTCGGCCAGCAGCTTTTTCAGGTGCCGGTTGCGCACCGAGAAGCTGCCCGACAGCGTCTTCTGCAGGAACACGTTCGCCGCGATCGGCTCGATCCCCGGCGACGAATTCCCCGCGATGATGGAAATCGACGCGGTCGGCGCGATCGACAGCTTGTGGGAGAATCGCTCCATCACACCGTATTCCTCGGCGTCCGGGCAGGCCCCTTTTTCCTTCGCCAACCGCAGCGACGCCGCGTCCGCGTGCGCGCGGATGTGACGGAACATCTTCTTGTTCCAGACCTTCGCGATCACGCTCTCCCACGGCACGTTCTGCGCCTGCAGGAACGAGTGGAAGCCCATCACGCCCAGGCCGACCGACCGTTCGCGCATCGCCGCGTAGCGCGCCTTGTCCATCCCGTCCGGCGCACGGTCGATGAAATCCTGCAGCACGTTGTCGAGGAAGCGCATCACGTCCTCGATGAAGGTCGGGTGGTCCTCCCACTCGAACCAGTTCTCCAGGTTCAGGCTGCACAGGCAGCAGACCGCGGTGCGTTCGTTGCCCAGGTGGTCAGTGCCGGTGGGCAATGTGATCTCGCTGCACAGGTTGGAGGTCTTCACCTCCAGCCCTGCCAGCTTGTGGTGTTCGGGCCGCGCGTTGTTCACATGGTCGGAGAACACCAGGTATGGCTCGCCGGTCTCGATCCGCGCCGTCAGGATGCGGATCCACAGGGACCGAGCGGAGATCTTGCGCACGACGCTGTGGTCCTTGGGGGAGCGGAGGGCCCATTCGTCGTCCCGCTCGACCGCCCGCATGAACGCGTCGGAGATCTGGACGCCATGGTGCAGGTTCAGCGCCTTGCGATTCGGATCGCCCCCGGTCGGGCGGCGGATCTCGACGAACTCCTCGACCTCGGGATGCCAGACCGGCAGGTAGACCGCGGCCGATCCGCGGCGCAGCGAGCCCTGGGAGATCGCCAGCGTCAGGCTGTCCATCACCCGGATGAACGGAATGACGCCCGAAGTCTTGCCGACCGCGCCCACTTTCTCGCCGATCGAGCGCAGATTGCCCCAATAGGATCCGATGCCGCCGCCCTTGGCGGCGAGCCAGACATTCTCGTTCCACAGGCCGACGATGCCTTCCAGCGAGTCGGACGCCTCGTTCAGGAAGCAGGAGATCGGCAGGCCGCGGTTGGTGCCGCCATTCGACAGGATGGGGGTGGAAGGCATGAACCAGAGCTTCGACATGTAGTCGTAGATGCGCTGGGCATGGGCGGGGTCGTCGCCGTACTGGGACGCGACCCGCGCGAACAGGTCCTGGAATTCCTCGCCCGGCATCAGGTAGCGGTCGGTCAGCGTGGCCTTGCCGAAATCGGTCAGCAGCGAATCCCGGGAACGATCGACGTGAACCTGAAAACGACCCGGCATCTGGACTGCATCAAGCATTGCGGCCTCCACGGCGGTCTCCCCCGGTAATGTCACGTCAGAAGCCCCTTTCTCGTCGGCGATCCGGATTCACGGCAAACGTTTATGACCGTGTCTTCACACAATATAGGGGTGATGTTGCAGGCTGGCCACAACATGCTGACGGTGGGATCAGAAAGCCGCCTTCAGCTTCGCCCAATCCTCGATCGCCGCCTCCTGGCCGGGGATCAGTTGGATGGTGAACTGCGTGTATCCCCCGTCGCGCAGCGCCGCGATCCGGTCCAGCAGGTCCGCACGCGTCCCGGTGAACGTCGTGCGGCGGATCAGCTCCGCCGTCACGAAGGGGCGCTCGATGTCCTTCACCGCCATCAGGTGCCCGCGGTGGTTCTCCAGGTAACGCGCATCCTCCGGCTCGAAGCGGCGGGCCAGCTCGATATAGCCGTTGACGGCGTCGGCGACCTCGGACGGGACGGGCGAGGTGTTGGGCAGCCCCGACAGCGCCTCATCCGCCGCGCGATGCAGCAGCACCGTGGCGCGCGGGCCGGCCTGGGCGATGGCGCGGGGGCTGTCGGCCGCCTCGCCGTCCTCCAGGACACAGCCCAGGGCGAACGCCACCGCGGTCAGGCTGGCGGGGGCGTTGCCGGCTTTCGTCCAGCTGCCCTGCATGGCTTGCATCGCGGCGTTGCCGCCCGCCACGTCGCCCACGAAGTTCAGCCAGCCGGCCTTGAGCCTGGCCACCAGGTCGCGGCCGCGCGGACCATAGGCCGAGACGTGCAGCGCCACCTTGTCCTTCAGGTTGATCAGCCCAAGCTCGGGATTGAGGAAGGTGATCTTGCGCCGCTTGCCCTCGACCTCGAAATCCGGGGTCTCGCCGGCCAGCAGGGCCATGACGACGCGGATGTATTCCTCCATATCGGCCTGCTTCATGGCGCCCAGGCCCATGGTGCGCCGGCCGGTGAACCCCGTGCCGACGCCGAAGTCGATCCGCCCGGGTGCCAGCGCGTTCAAGGAGGCGAACGCATTGGCCGTCACCGGCGCGATGCGGTTGGAGGGGATCAGCACCCCCGTGCCCAGCCGGATGCGGCTGGTCTGCGCCGCGGCGATGCCCATCGCGACGAAGCAGTCGGCGCACAGCATCTGGGTGTCATAGAACCAGGCATGGGTGAACCCGAGTTCCTCGGCACGCTTGACGACTTTGTAGCTGTCGGCGGCGGTGGGGATGGCGATGCCGAATTCCATGGCGGTCTCCTCGGGGATTTTGGGCCTACTGGATCACGCCGGGGCAGGGGCGTCCACCGCCGCCGTCCCGTCCGTCGCCGGACCTGGGGTTGGCGTCGCGCCATCCGGCCCTTTATCTGACCGCGACTGACCCTTCGCTGGCCCATGCACCGGCCTATCCAGAGGACACATTCGTGAACGACGTCGATCAAGCGATTTCCAGCCGCCGGTCGATCCGGCGGTTCCTGCCGACACCCGTGCCGTCCGAGACGGTCGAGGAGATCCTGGACCTCGCTGCCAGGGCGCCGAGCGGGTCGAACATGCAGCCGTGGCGGGGCTATGTGCTGGCGGGGGCGGCGAAGGAGCGGCTGGTCGCAGCCGTGCAGGCTGAGTACGACGCCGGCTCGTCTGAGCATAAGCAGGAGGTCCAATACTACCCGGACGACTTCTTCGAACCGTACCTGGCGCGCCGGCGCGAGGTCGGCTGGGGGCTGTACGGCCTGCTGGGCATCGGCCGCCGCGACGGGGAGAAGATGAAGGCCCAGCATCGGCGGAACTTCCAGTTCTTCGATGCGCCGGTGGGGATGATCTTCACCATCCATCGCGGCCTGGCGACCGGATCCTGGCTGGATTACGGGATGTTCCTGGAAAATATCATGGTCTCGGCCCGCGGTCGGGGCCTGGACACCTGTGCGCAGGCCGCCTGGTCGCACTACCACCGCGCGATCCGTCCGGTGCTGGGCCTGGCGGAGGAGGAGATCGTGGTCTGCGGCATGGCCCTGGGCTACGCCGACCCCGACGCCCCCGAGAACACGCTGCAGACCATCCGAACGCCTGCTCGGGACTTCATGCGGTTCGAGGGATTCGCATAGGCCGGCCAGGCCGGTTGCGGCAGGCTGCGAAAGGCCGTTTCGGGCCTGACCGGTCGACCCCCTCCTGCCATGGCCGGCCTTGCACCGGCCATAGGCTTTCCCATGATGCCGCCTAAGCCTGCTGCCCCCGCATCGCCGCCGCGAACAGCTTCGTGTTGTGATCCAGCATCGTCAGATACGTCGCAGCCGGCCCGCCCGGCGGTGACAGCGCATCGGAGTAGACCG
>NZ_DASZTJ010000236.1:0-25145 GCF_035548235.1 Rhodopila sp. | reverse complement strand
CCTTGATGCCGGCGGGATTCCGCTTGATCAGGTCGTTGCGCACCGCCAGCACGCAGTCGGTGTAGCCATGGCCATAGATGTCGGTGCCGTCGGACAGTTTCACGCTGCCCTTGACGTCGTTCAGCAGCGCCGACCCGTACGGCTCGATCGTGCAGATGATATCCAGCGCGCCGGCCTTGAAGGCCTCCACCGCCTCGGGCGTGTTGCCCATGTAGCGGACGTTGATGTCCTTGAAGGCGACGTTGTGCTTCTTGAACCAGTCGTAGGGCAGCACCTCCAGCGTATCCATCTGGAACGTGCCCAGGATCTTGCCCTTCAGCTTCTCCGGCGTGTCGAGGCCGGGCTGGGCGACGAGCACAAGCCCCTCGATCCCGCCGCCGCCGACGATGGTGACGGGCGCGCCCTTGTCATGCAGGGCGATGAAGCTGGTGTAGGGGATCAGCGCCGCGTCCACCTGGCCGGTGCCGAGGAAGGTGACCATCTCGGCCGAGGTCGGGGTCAGCACGAAATCCAGGTACACGCCGTCGTCCTTCGCCGTCTGCAGCGCATTGGCGAGGAAGTAGTTCAGGTTGCAGAAGCCGGAGCCGTGGACGGATTTGATGTGGGTTTCGCCGGCATGGGCGACGCCGTGGCTGACTGCGAAGGCGATGCTGCTCGCGGCGGAGGCACGCAGGAAGCCGCGGCGGCTGAAACTGCTCTTTTGGATCGCAGAAAATGTCTCGGAACCGAAGTGCCCGCACATATGATTTCTCCCATCCTGGCCTTGCTGACATCAAGACGTCGGATGGGCATGCGAACGCTGTGCCAGGGGAATATTCCCCTAACGTGTCATAGCAGCGCCGAGACCGGAATGAAGCCGGACCGCGGAAGAGCGTTTCCCGTCCGCGTCATGGCCCGGCCATCCCATGCCTCGAGGGGAAGGAGATGGCCCGGCCAAGCCGGGCCATGACGGGTGGGCGTTTGCCCGGGCCGGCGGCGGCTTGGCCATGATGGGCAGCCGCTTGGCGGGACGGGCGGGCGGCGGCCGGGCGGACGATGGCCAGGCGGACGATGGCCAGGCGGGCAGCCGCCGGCCGTGGCGGGCGGCGGCTTATTCCGCCGCGTCGACCTCGGGCGCCTCGGCAGGGGCGGCGGCGGCGGCCGCGCCGGTCGGCCGGGCGCGTTCGGCGATGCGGGCCGACTTGCCGCTGCGGCCGCGCAGGTAATACAGCTTCGCCCGGCGCACATCGCCGCGGCGCACCACCGTGATGTCGGCGATCGTCGGCGCATACAGCGGGAACACGCGTTCCACGCCTTCGCCATAGGAGATCTTCCGCACGGTAAAGTTGCTGTTGATACCTCTGTTCGAGCGCGCGATGCACACGCCCTCGAACGCCTGGGTACGGGTGCGCTCACCCTCGACCACCTTCACCGACACGCGCAACGTATCGCCCGGAATGAAATCCGGCACCGGCCGCGCTTCCTTCAGCTTCGCCATCTGCTCGGCTTCGAGCTTCTGAATGGTGTTCATCCGTCTGGTCCTTTCTCAATGCTTCGTGGCGCTGGCCCAGAGATCGGGCCGCCGCTCACGGGTGATTCGTTCCGATTCCGAGCGGCGCCAGGCGGCGACCTCGGCGTGGTGGCCGGACAGAAGGACGTCCGGCACCGTACGCCCCTGCCAGTCGGCGGGGCGGGTGTATTGCGGGTATTCCAGCATCCCGCTGCTGAAACTTTCCTCCTCGGCGCTCTCGGCCGCGCCCATCACGCCGGGCAGCAGCCGGACGATGCTGTCCAGCAGCACCATCGCCGCGAGTTCGCCGCCCGACAGCACGTAGTCGCCGATGCTGACCTCGTGCATCCGGCGTGCGTCGATGACCCGCTGGTCGATGCCTTCGTAACGACCGCAGACCAGGATCACGCCGGCGCCGGAGGCGAATTCCCGCGCCGCCGGTTGAACGAAGGGCTGGCCCCGCGGCGTCAGGCAGACGATCGGCCGCCCGTCGGCGACGGCATCGACCGCCGCGTCGACGATGTCCGGCCGCAGCACCATGCCGGCCCCGCCGCCGAACGGCGTGTCGTCCACGGTGCGATGCCGGTCGGTCGCGAAGTCGCGGATGTTCGTCACGTCCAGCGACCACAGCCCTTTCTCCAGCGCCCGGCCGGCCAGCGACTGGCCGAGCGGACCGGGGAACATGGCGGGGAAGAGGGTGAGGACGGAGGCGCGCCAGGTCATGCCGCGCCCTCCGTCGTCACGACGGATTCGCGCGACATCGTCACGACGGATTCGCGCGACGTCGTCACGACGGATTCGCGCGACGTCGTCACGACAGGTTCGCGCGGCATCGTCACGACAGGTTCGCGCGACATCGTCACGACAGGTTCACGCGGCGCTGCCGCGTCTTCCGTGGTCACGACCATTTCGTGCGGCGGGACCAAGACGACCTTGCCGCCCGCGATGTCGACCGTCGGCACGCAGGCGGCGGTGAACGGCACGATCAGCGGTGCGCCGCCGGCCCGCGGGATCTCCAGGCTCGCGCCGGCGCCGTAGTCGTGGACCGTCTCCACCACGCCCAGGTCCGCCCCGTCCGCCCCGACGGCGCGCAGCCCGACCAGGTCGGAGACATAGAACTCGTCCTCCTCGGCCGGCGGCAGGGCCGAACGGTCGATGAACAGCCGGGTGTTGGTCAGCTTCTCGGCGGCGGTGCGGTCGGCGATCCGGGTTTCCTGGCCATTGGCGAGGCAACAGACCTCGGCGATGCCGTCGCCTTTCCAGCGCAGGCGATAAAGCCGCCCCGCCGCGTCGGACAACGGTCCATACGCGGTCAGATCGGACGGATCGGCGGTATGGCTGGTCACTTTCACCAGCCCCCGGACGCCGTGCGCCCGGCCGATCACCCCAACCTCGATGCGGCTCTCCGGCATCGGTCGTTACGCGGCCGCTTCCGCGGCGGCGGCCTTGGCGCGCTCCTGCGCCTTCTTCTTCGGCGCCGACTGCAGCGGTTGCTCATTCCATGTCGGCATCGGGATCAGCTCGGCCTTGCCCAGGAAGCGGGCGACGCGATCGGTCGGGACGGCGCCGTGATGCAGCCAATGCGACAGACGTTCCGTCTGCAACCGGATGCGGTCGGTGTGGTCGGCCGGCAGCATCGGATTGTAGCTGCCCACCTTCTCGATGAACCGGCCGTCGCGCGGGCTGCGGCTGTCGGCCACCACGATGTGGTAGTACGGCCGCTTCTTGGCGCCGGCGCGGGCGAGGCGAATCTTCAGACCCATAGGTTTCGTTAACTCCTGAAACGGTTACTCTAGAAAGGACGTCTGCCGCCGAACGGGCTGCCACCGCCGCCCGCCCCTTTCGGCATCAGGGCGCCCAGGCCGTGACGCATCAGGCCCTTCTGCCCCAGCTTGTTCATCTTCTTCATCATCTCGGTCATGTCGTCGAACTGCTTCAACAGCTTGTTCACGTCCTGCACCGTGGTGCCCGACCCGGCTGCGATGCGCTTCTTGCGGTTCGCCTTGATGATGTCCGGCTGCCGCCGCTCCTTGATCGTCATCGACGAAATGATCGCCGCCTGGCGCTTGAACACGGCAGTGTCCAGGTCCTTGCCGGCAAGCTGGCCCTTCAGCTTGCCCATGCCCGGCAGCATGTCCAGGATGTTGTTCAGGCTGCCCATCTTGGTGATCTGGCGAAGCTGGCTGGCGTAATCCTCCAGGTCGAACTTCCCCTTCATCATTTTGGCGGCGAGCTTTTCCGCTTCCGCCTGGTCGATCGTTTCCGAAGCGCGTTCCACCAGGCCGACGATGTCGCCCATGCCCAGGATGCGGCCGGCGACGCGTTCGGGGTGGAAGTCCTCCAGCGCGTCCTGCTTCTCGCCGACGCCGACCAGCTTGATCGGCGCGCCGGTGATCGCGCGCATCGACAGCGCCGCGCCGCCGCGGGCGTCACCGTCCATGCGGGTCATGACGATGCCGGTGATCTGCAGCGCGTCGTTGAACGCCTTGGCGGTGTTCACCGCGTCCTGGCCGGTCATGGCGTCGACGACCAGCAGCGTCTCGGTCGGATTGGTGGCGGCGCGGACCGCCTTGACCTCGTCCATCAACTCCTGGTCGATGGACAGGCGGCCGGCGGTGTCGAGGATGACGACGTCGAAGCCTTCGCGCCGCCCGGTCTCCATCGCGCGATGGGCGATCTGCACCGGCGTCTGGCCCGGCACGATCGGCAGGCTGGGAACGCCCGCCTGGTCGGCAAGCTGGGCCAACTGAAGCTGCGCGGCCGGGCGCTGGGTGTCGAGCGAGGCCAGCAGGACCTTGCGCTTCAGCCGGTCCTTCAGCCGACGGGCGATCTTGCCCGAGGTCGTGGTCTTGCCGGAGCCCTGCAGGCCGACCATCAGGATCGGCACCGGCGCGGCGGCGTTGAGGTTGATGGGGACGGCGCCTTCGCCGCCCAGCGCATCGATCATCACGTCGTTGACGATCTTGACGACCTGCTGGCCAGGCGTGACCGAGGCCAGCACCTCGGCGCCGATCGCCCGTTCCCGCACCTTGGCGATGAAATCGCGCACCACCGGCAGGGCGACGTCGGCGTCCAGCAGCGCCAGGCGGACCTCGCGCAGCGCTTCGGTGACGTCGGCCTCGCTCAGCGCCCCGCGGGCGCGGAGGCGATCGAAGACCCCTGACAGCTTGTCCGACAGTGTTTCAAACACTGGCTAGCGCCTTCCCAAACAGTTGCGCGCCGCTGCGCGAACCTTCGCGGAGCGGCGTAGCCCCCGCATGCGGCGGGGACCGGGCGAACGGATTGACCCGGATCGGCGGCTTATGACGGGATGGCGGACGAGAGTCAAATAGGAACCGGCGACAGCCTGCCGCCGCTTGATCGAACGGCCGAGCGATCTGCGGGCGTTCCGCCGGGTCGACGGCCTCCGATCGGACGATTGGCTGCCGTTGAGCTGACTTGTCGCTCGCGGTCCGGAGCGGGCGCGGCCGGCGACGGTCTGAGGGGCTCCGGACCGCGACGAGACGTAGTGTCAGGGCCTGGATGTCAGGCTTGGTTGGGAAGCGGGTGGTCCGTTAAAGGAATGGACGGGATCGTGCGGGCGGGTAAGGACAATGGAACCGCAAAGCACGCCGAACACGCAAATGGATGACTGTCGGGATAGGCTTGATGCCCTACCCAGGCAGATCATCGGCTGCGCCCTGACGGTGATGCGTACTCCGGGGACCGGACCGGGTTCTTGGAGAAAGTCTATGAGAACGCCTTGGTGCACGCGTTGCGCAAAGCAGGGATCACGGTCGCGCAACAACATCGCATGGCTACGATGACGTCGTGCTCGGGGATCACACCACGGACCTGCGGGTGGAGAGCATCGTTCTGATGGAATCGAAGGTCATCAAGGTGACCGACGACATCCATCGGGCGCAGTGCCTGAATGACCTGAAAGCCACGATTGAAAACCACGGGCCTGCGCCTGCTGCTCAATTTCGGCAAGCTCCGCTCGAGACCAAGCGAATGGTCCGGGACTTCTAAGACAGTCAACGGACTTTGCGTGCTCGGCGTGCTTTGCGGTTCCATTTCCACGGGACCCCGCCCCCGCCGACAGCCCACCCACCAAGCGGGTCCCCGACGGCCCGACCTGCACAAACCGTCGGCGATCCCAGCCAGGCGAATGACCGCCTCGATGATCGCGTGCTCCGCGGCCAGGAGCATCCCATGGATCGAAACCAGACCCCCTAAACCCGCTCCCGCCGGCTCTCCGTCCGCAACTGCCCGCACGCCGCCAGGATATCCCGCCCCCGCGGCGTGCGGACCGGCGCCGCGAACCCCGCGTCGTTCACGATCCGTGCGAACCGCTCCAGCGCCGCCTTCCCGCTCGGTTCGTACCGCGAGCCCGGCCACGGGTTGAACGGGATCAGGTTCACCTTCGCCGGCAGCCCGGCGATCAGCCGTACCAGCTCCCGCGCCTCGGCCTCGGAATCGTTCACGCCCTTCAGCATGATGTATTCGAAGGTGATCCGCCGCGCATTCGACGCCCCCGGATAGCGGCGGCAGGCGGCCAGCACCTCCTTGATCGGATATTTCCGGTTCAGCGGCACCAACTCGTCGCGCAAATCGTCGCGCACCGCGTGCAGCGACACCGCCAGGTTGACGCCCAGATCCTCCCCGCACCGGTCCATCATCGGCACCACGCCCGAGGTCGACAGCGTGATCCGCCGCCGCGACAAGCCGATCCCCTCCCCGTCCATGACGATCTTCATCGCCTTGGCGACGTTGAGGTAATTGTAGAGCGGCTCGCCCATCCCCATCAGCACGATGGTCGACAGCAGCCGCGGGGTCTCCCCCTTCGGCGACGGCCATTCGCCGTACGAGTCCCGCGCCGCCATGAACTGCCCGACGATCTCGGGCGCGCCCAGGTTGCGCACCAGCGTCTGCGTGCCGGTATGGCAGAACCGGCAGGACAGCGTGCACCCGACCTGCGAGGAGATGCAGACCGCCCCGCGGTCCTCCACCGGATCGGGGATATAGACCGTCTCGGCCTCCTGCCCGTCGCGGAACCGGAACAGCCACTTGCGCGTGTCGTCGGTGCTGGTCTGCATCACCGCCGCCTCTGGCCGCCCGATCACGAACCGCTCCGCCAGCCGCACCTGCAGCGGCTTGGCGATCGTCGACATGCGGGCGAAATCGGTGACGCCCTGGTGGTAGATCCAGTGCCAGAGCTGCTTGACGCGAAACGCCGGCTCCCCGATCGCCGCCATCTCGGCCGCCAGCTCCGCCCGGTCCATGCCCACCAGGTCGCGCCGCCCGTCCGCCAGGACGACGTCCGGCGGGTCGAACAGCGCCGATTTCGCGAGGACGCGCGCGCGCTCGCCCTCGGTCAGGTCGATCACTTCGCTGGACATGCCTTCACGATCGCGGCGTACGCCGCGCTGAACCCTTGCAGGCTGAACGTATCCGTCACCTCTTTCGCGCCGGGCGACCGGGCGATGGCGCGGCTGCCCTTCTGGAACGCCGTCACCGCCGCCTTGCCGTCACGCGCGAAGGCGTCCCGGCCGGAGGTGTAGAACTCCAGCCCCGTCTGGTCGACCTGCACGGTCACCGAGGCGTTGGGCGCATAGTTGAACCCGGCGTCGATCGCGATCGTGTCGCGCAGCGACGGCCGTTCCGTCACCGTCAGGATGACCGGCCCCCGCTTCGGCAGCGTCGGCACGGAACTCTGCGCCCGCACGAACGCATAGCAGACGGTCTGCCCCGATTCTTCATGGGTCGCGGCCGTCCAATCCTGGAACTTGCCGATCTCCTTTGGCCCGGCCGGGGCGGCGGGCGCCGGCTTGCGGGCCGGTGCCGGCTTGTGGGCCGGCGCGGCCAGGGCCTGCGCCAGCGGGGCGCACGCCAACAGTGCGGAAGACGACATCACGGCGACCGCGAAAGCGAGGAAAGCAGGAGACTTGGACATCATGGACCCACCCATAAAGCACCGGGATCGTATGAAACAAGCGCGGCGCCGACATAGCATCATTACGTCGTTCGCCGTGACGGCGAACGATGGCAATCTGGCCCCAGCGGGACGGCCGGTCTATGCCGGAGATATGACGGATACGACAGACGAACAGCTCGCGGGCCAATACGAGGCGTTCCCCTACCCGAAGCGCGACCCGCGGGACGAGGCGAAGCGACTGATCGTCGGCAGCCCCAGCCATCTCCGGGAGATCGACCACTGGATCTTCGGCGCCACCCGCCCCGCCGGCCGGCCCTTGAACGCCCTGGTCGCCGGCGCGGGCACCGGCGACGCGACGATCATGCTCGCGCAGCAGATGGCCTCCCTCGGACGGCCCGGAACGGTCACCTGGCTCGACCGCTCCGCCGCCGCCCGCGCCGTGGCGCAAGGCCGAGCGGCGGCGCGCGGATTGGGGAACGTGGTTTGGGAGCAGCGGTCGCTGCTGGAGCTGCCGGGGTCGGGCCTCGGCCCGTTCGACTACATCGACTGCTGCGGCGTGCTGCATCATTTGCCCGACCCCCAGGCGGGACTCCGCGCGCTGCTGTCGGTGCTCGCGCCCCACGGCGGACTGGGGCTGATGGTCTACGCGCCGCATGGCCGCACCGGGGTCTATATGATGCAGGACGCGCTCCGCCGCCTCGCGCCGCCGGCCGAAACCCCGCAGCAGCGGCTCGACGTCGCGCGGCGGGTCATGCGGCACTTGCCGGAAACCCAGTGGCTGCGCATGAACCGGCATTTCGACGACCACATCAATGGCGGCGACGCCGGGCTTTACGACCTCCTGCTCAACCCGCGCGACCGGGCGTACACGGTCCCGGAGCTGGATGCGCTGCTGGCCTCGGTCGGATTGCAGGTCGCCTGCTGGGTCGAGCCGGTGCGATACGATCCGGTCGCCATGCTGCCGGACCCCAGGCTGCGCGCGCGGCTGGAGGCGATGACGCCGACCGAACGGGCGGCGGTGGCCGAGGCCCTGGCCGGAAACATGGCGATGCACATCGTCTATTGCGTCCGCGCCGACGCCCCGGTGACCCGCGCCGATCCGGCCGCCGATTCGTCCGTGCCGGTGCTGCGGGAGCTCGATGGGACGGCGCTTGCGAAGGGGATCCGGCCGGACGGCACCCTGGTCGTGCATTTCGACGGGCTGCGTGTCCCGGTCGCGCTGCCGCCGCTGGCCTCGGCGATCCTGCCGCTCGTCGACGGCACCAGCCGGGTGGCCGATATCCGCAATGCCTTGGGTCGGCGCGGCATCAAGCCGGATGCGTTCGACAAGGCCTGGCGGGCGACCTTCACGGCGCTGGAGCGGGTCAATCGACTGCTGCTGGCCGCTCCCGCCTGACGCGCCCGTCATCGCGCCCACCATTGCACCCTGCCCGCATACGCAGCAACTCGGCGGTCCGGGCGTCGCCGGGCAGGAAGGCCTCGATGCTGATCTCGGCCAGGGTGATGTCCGCCGGCGCGACGAACGTCGTCGTCGTCCCGATGAAGGTCAGCACGCCGTCGATCGTGGCCAGCCGCAGCGGCACCGCCAGCTCGGCATCCCTGTCGCCCATGGCGGGGCGGTGGCCGGCCGAAACGGGGTAGTCCCGCACTTCCTCCAGCAGCTCGATCAGCACCGGATCGCCGGTGAGGTCGACCTGGCGCCGCAGCCGCGCGATCAGGCAGGCGCGCCAGGCCGGCAGGTTGACGATGCGCCCCGCGATGCCGGCGGGATGCAGGCACAGCCGCAGGAAGTTGGCGGGCGGGTGCAGCAGGCCGGGTTCGGTGCCGGCGAACAGCCAGGGAACCGAGGCGTTGGCGGCGATGATGGTCCAATGCCGGTCGATCGCCAGCGCCGGGCCAGGCGCATGCGCCTCCAGGATCATTGCCACGTCCCGCCGCGCCGAGGCGAAATCGGGATCGGCGAAGCGGCGCTCCGGAAACTCCGGATCGAAGCCGGCGACGGCCAGCATCTGGTTGCGATCGCGCAGCGGTATGTCCAGGCAATCCGCCAGCGCCAGCACGGTGGCGCGGTCCGGCCGGCACCGGCCGGACTCGAGCGCGCCAAGGTGCCGCGCGGAGATCGCCGCGTCCTGCGCCAACGCGCCACGCGCCATGCGCCGCCGTCGCCGCCAGGTCCGCAGCAGTCCGGCGTATCGGGAGTCCATCGAACTGATGCTCAAGCTGTATTCCGCCTTTCCTGGCGCTGCCCTGTCCTTAAGGGAGCTGCGAGCGCGGAGCATGATAGCGGCGTTAATCGTCCATCCCTTTGCGTTAATACGATGCTGGCGGCGACGGGAACGCGGGCGTAGAACGCCGCCATGCGTTACGTCTCCACCCGCGGGCAGGCGCCCGCACGCGACTTCGCCGATGTGCTGCTCGCCGGCCTGGCCGAGGACGGAGGGCTGTTCGTCCCGGAGTCCTGGCCGCATTTCGCCCCCGCCGACTGGCGCGCCATGCGGTCCCTCTCCTATCCGGACCTCGCCGCCCGGATCATGCAGCCGTTCGTTGGGGAGGCGATCGCCTTCGCCGACCTGTCGCGCATCTGCCGCGACGCCTATGCCGGTTTCGGCCATCCGGCGGTGGCGCCGCTGGTGCAACTCGATGCGCACCTGTTCACGCAGGAGCTGTTCCACGGCCCGACCCTGGCGTTCAAGGACATGGCGCTGCAGGTCCTGGGGCGGCTGTTCGACCATGTGCTGACGCGCCGCGATGCGCGCGTGACGATCGTCGGCGCAACGTCGGGCGACACCGGCTCCGCCGCGATCGAGGCGTGCGCCGGCCGCGACCGGGTGGACATCCTGATCCTGCACCCGCACGAACGCACCAGCGCGGTGCAGCGCCGGCAGATGACGACGGTGCATGCCGCCAATGTCGCCAACGTCGCGATCGAGGGCACGTTCGACGACTGCCAGGACCTGGTGAAGGCGATGTTCGCCGACGCTCCGTTCCGGCAGGCGATGCGGCTGTCGGCGGTCAACTCCATCAACTGGGCGCGCATCGCGGCGCAGATACCTTATTATGTCGCCGCCGCGCTGGCGCTGGGGGCGCCGGACCGTGACGTGGCGTTCAGCGTGCCCACCGGCAATTTCGGCAACGTGCTGGCGGCGTGGGCCGCACGGCGCATGGGGCTGCCGGTGTCGCGGCTGATCGTCGGTTCCAACCGCAACGACATCCTGACGCGGTTCCTGAATGACAACGACATGTCGATGCGGCCCGTCGAACCGTCGCTGTCGCCCAGCATGGACATCCAGGTCAGCTCCAATTTCGAGCGGCTGCTGTTCGAGCTGCTCGATCGCGACGCGGACCGGACCCGGACCACGATGCAGGATTTCCGCACCACCGGCCGGATGCTCGTGGCCGAACCGGTGTGGCGCCGGGCACGCGGGGTGTTCCACGGCTTCCGCCTCGACGATCCGGGCACCGAGGCCGAGATGCGGCACCTGCACGATGCCTGCGGCTACCTGGCCGACCCGCACACCGCGATCGGCGTCGCGGCCGCGCGGGCCCATCCATGCCACGGCGGCGTGCCGATCGTGACAATGGCAACCGCCCATCCCGCGAAGTTCCCCGACGCGGTCGAGCGGGCCACCGGCATCCATCCCCCGCTGCCCCCACGGCTCGCCGACCTGTTCGAGCGGGAGGAACGCTTCACCGTCCTGCCGAACGCGTTGGACGCCGTGGAAGCGGCGGTTCGATCGTTGGCAGGACGTAACCGGTCGGCCTGATCCGTCGCGACACGGGGCCAAGCCCCCGGGAGCACACCGAAACGGACGACACCGCAACGATTGAAGCTATCAGCCCGGCCCCTGCGAATTTCGTCGAACACGCCTGTCCAAACGGGAGCGCGCATGGCACCATGTTGCAATGCACATCCATTTGCAGAACCCGGTCGGCGACACCCTTTTCACCTTCGATCGCGCCATGTGGGACGCGGCGGCAGCGCGGGCCCGCCTGTCCGCGGACGCGCATCAGGTCACGATCGGCACCACCCCGAACGATTTCACCGCCGCCCTGCCCACGGCCGAGGCCATCGTCACCGACACGACTTCGATCCGGCACGTGTTCGGCCGGCCGACGCCGAGACTGAAACTGGTCTTCATCACCAGCGCCGGATTGGACCGACTGGCGCCCTTCGACTGGCTGCCCCACGGCGTGGTGCTGATGAACAACCGCGGCACCCATGCCGCCAAGTCGGGCGAGTTCGGCATCATGGCGCTGCTGATGCTTGCCAATCGCGTTCCCCGCATGGTGACCAACCAACGCGCCGGCCTGTGGAAGGGGATCTGGGGCAACGTCCTCGCCGGACGGTCCGTCACCATCGTCGGCCTCGGCACGCTCGGCAGCGCGGTCGCCGCGCATGCCGCGCGATTCGGCATGGTGGTCACCGGCATCCGCGCCAATCCCTCGCCGCATCCCGACTGCGCGCAGGTGCTGGGCACGACCGCGCTCGACGACGTGCTGCCGGTCACCGAATTCCTCGTGCTGGCCTGCCCGCTGACCGAGGCGACGCGCAACATCATCGATCGCCGCCGCCTGGGCCTGCTGCCGGCCGGCGCATCGCTGCTGAACATCGGCCGGGGTGGGCTGATCGACCAGGACGCGCTGTGCGACGCGCTCGACCAGGACAGCCTGTCGGGCGCGGTGCTGGACGTGTTCACCCCGGAACCGATCCCGCCCGGGCACCGGTTGTGGACGACCCCCAACCTGATCATCAGCCCGCATACGTCGGCCGACGATCCGAACACCTATAATCCGCGCAGCCTGGACATCTTCCTGGAGAACCTCTGCATCTGGCAGGCCGGCGGCACGCCGCCCAACCATTTCGACACCGTTCGCGGCTACTGATGCTCACCACCCTCGTCTCGCTGCTGGCGGCCGCCGCCATCGCTGTTCCCCTGACGCGGCGCATGGGCCTGGGCAGCGTCCTGGGCTACCTCGTCGCCGGCGTGGTGATCGGGCCTTCGGGCCTCGGTCTCGTCAGCGATGTCGACCAGATCGCCAACGTCGCCGAACTGGGCGTGGTGATGCTGCTCTTCCTGATCGGGCTGGAGGTCCGGCCCCGCCGCCTCTGGGTCATGCGGAAGGCCGTCTTCCTGCTGGGCAGCGCGCAGGTGCTGGTGTGCGCTGCCGTCATGGCGGTGATCGCGCACATGGCGGGCTTCGTCTGGTCGGGTGCCATCACCCTGGGCCTGGGCCTGGCGATGTCGTCCACCGCGATCGTTCTGCCGATGCTGGGCGAGCGGGAGCTGCTGCCCAGCCGAGCGGGGCGCGATGCGTTCTCGGTGCTGCTGTTCCAGGACCTGTCGTTCATCCCGCTGGTCGCACTGCTGCCGATGCTGGCGGAGCACAGCCTGCCGCAGCACGTCGCCTGGCTGGACGTCGCCCGCGCCGCCGGGGCCATCGTGCTGATCCTGGTCGGCGGCCGCTTCGCCATCCCGCCGGTGATCCGCATGGTCGGAGGTGCCCGCACGCCCGAAGTGTTCACCACGATCTCCCTGCTGATCGTCGCAGGCGCCGCCTATATCGCCAGCCTGGCGGGACTTTCCATGTCGCTGGGCGCGTTCATGGCGGGGGTGCTGTTGTCGCAGTCCGAGTATCGGCACGAGCTTGAAGCGGACATCGCGCCGTTCGAGGGATTGCTGCTCGGCTTCTTCTTCATTTCGGTCGGCATGTCGGCGGACCTGTCGCTGGCGCGGGTGCAACCGGGGATGCTGCTCGCGATGACGGGGATCCTGCTGGCGACGAAGATCGTCGTCTGCTTTGGCCTTGCGCGCCTGGCGCGGCAGACCCTGGTGGACGCCGTGCGGTTCAGCCTCGCGCTGCCGCAGGCCAGCGAATTCAGCTTCGTGCTGTTCGGCGCGGCGGTAGGGGTCGGCGCCCTGGCGCAAGGCACGGCGGATCTGGCGACGCTGTCGGCCGCGCTGTCGATGGCGGCGACTCCGCTGCTGTTCGCCGCGTCGGAAAAGTTCCTGGTCCCACGCCTGGAAGTCGATCCGCCGCCCGATTTCGATACGATCGAATCATCGGGGGCACCCGTCATCATCTGCGGATTCGGCCGCATGGGTCAGATCGTCGGACGGGTGCTGCGCATGCATGGGATTCCCTTCACCGCACTGGAACGTGATCCGGGCCAGGTCGATGTCGTGCGCCGCTTCGGCAACAAGGTCTATTTCGGCGATCCCGCACGACCCAACCTGCTGCGCGCGGCCGGCGCCGAACAGGCGAAGCTGCTGGTCGCCGCGCAGGACGACACCGAAGGGACGCTGCGCCTGGTGGAAGTCGCCCGCCGCAACTTTCCCAATCTGAAGATCATGGCGCGCGCGCGGAACCGCCGCCACACGCATCTGCTGATGGATCGGGGTGCGGACGTGATCGTGCGGGAGACCTTTTATTCAGCGCTGAAACTGGCCGAGGAATCGCTGGTCGCCCTAGGCGTTTCCGCCACGGACGCACAACGGTCCGTGGCCTTCTTCCGCACGCATGACGAGAAGAACCTGGTTGAAAGCCATGCGATCTACGACGACGAGAAACAACTGATCCAAAATACGCGGCAGGCAACGCAGGAGTTGCAGTCCCTGTTCGAAGCCGACCGTCCCGCCCAATCGTGAGTGGCGGCGGACATCGAATGCCCGACCGATGGTTTCATTCGAGCATGTCGAGAATCTGCCACACATGCCGATCACCCTCGGGGCGCCTGGTGGCCAAGGAAAAACACCAGCGGACGGATCGAATCTTTGACAATCAATTTTGTTGACGAAATGTGCGAATCGAACGCACAACGCTATCCTGCCAGCGCCAGACAATCACGTCCGGTCTGCTTTGAGAGAAGGAGTGTAGATGTCCAAAGCGTTTATTTCCCGCGTGATCCAGCAGTCCGCCGAGATCACCGGCGCTGCCGCGACACGCGCGACCAACGAACTTGTCGATGCCATCATCAAAGAGATGAAGAAGTCGGGTAAGTTCACGCTGCCAAGCTTCGGCACCTTCACGGTGCGCAAGACCAAGGCCCGCAAAGCGACAAATCCGCGGACGGGCGAACCGATCAAGGTCAAGGCCGGGAAGACCGTGCGTTTCAAGGCATCGCCGGTATTGAAGAAATCCGTCTGACGGACCGGAAGAAACCAATCAACGTCCCTCGCCGCTGTGACCCGGGAGGTTCCGCGGGGATGGTTACTGTGGTTTACATTCCTGGACACAACGCAATGCTGTAATTAAATCGTATCATTCCGAAATCGTACGTGCCGTACGATTCAGCCGTTCAGGCAAGCACCCAACAGAAATTCCTTGTTCCCTTCCGGACCGGTGATCGGGCTTTCGGTAAGCCCGACGACGTGCCAACCAGGAATCTGCTTCCACCAATCCGCGACCCGCTCACACACCGCACGATGTACCTCCGGGTCGCGGACAACCCCTTTCGGGCCGACCGCCGCCGCTCCGGCTTCGAACTGCGGCTTGATCAGCACGATCGCCCAAGCACCCGCCACGCACAGTGCCAGCGGCGCCGGCAAGACGGTTGCAAGTCCAATGAAACTCGCATCGCAGACCAATGCTTCGATCGGGTCGGGGATCGTTGCGCGATCGAGGTAGCGGGCATTGGTCTTCTCATGCACGACCACACGCGGATCGCTCCGCAGCTTCCATGCAAGCTGGCCGTGTCCCACGTCGACCGCGTGCACCTTCGCGGCGCCATGCGCCAGCAGCACGTCGGTGAACCCGCCGGTCGACGCACCGATGTCCAGGCAGATCCGCCCGGCCGGCGAAAACCCGAAATGCGCCAGCCCATGTGCGAGTTTCAAACCGCCGCGCGACACCCAGGGATGGTCTTGCCCCCGTACGTCCAGCGGCGTTTCCTCGGCCAGCATGTCACCCGCCTTGGCGATCCGCCGATCGTTCGAGAACACCTTGCCCGCCAGGATCAGCGCCTGCGCGCGGGTCCGGCTCTCGACCAGGCCGCGCTGGACCAGCAACTGATCGGCGCGCAGCTTCATGCCAAGGGCCGCGTGCCCAGCGAGCCGTCGTTACGCTGAACGAGCGCTTCGACCCGCGCCTCCACCTCGGCGAGCTTGGCCTCGCAGTGGCGCCGCAGCTTGACCCCACGCTCGAACGCCTGCACCGCCGCGTCCAGTTTCAGCGTGCCGCCCTCCAGCCCGCGCACGATCTGGTCGAGTTCCGCGAGCGCGTCCTCGAAAGAAAGCTGGCTGAGATCGTCATCCGACATCGCGCAAATCCTGTTTCCGTTATCCATGTCGGGCGATGCCTCACCCGACAGGGTTCACGATTTATAGGCGAAGGACCCGGCCGGCCCAACTTCGCCGCGGATCACGCGGCTGGACCGGGTCCGGGTTCGCCGGTTTGAACAGCGGGACGCCTTGTGCGGCATCGGCCCGCATGGCTAGAAACACGATCATGGTTGATCCTGCGTCCCGGCCCGTCACGATAGCGCCGAGTCTGTTGGCCGCCGATTTTGGCCGTCTGCGCGCGGAGGTGCAGGCGATCGAGGCGGCCGGCGCCGACTGGCTCCACCTTGATATCATGGATGGCCATTTCGTTCCGAATATCAGCTTCGGCCCCAATGTCCTGGCCGATCTGCGCCGGCATACGCAGCTGCCGTTCGATGTCCACTTGATGATCGCACCGGTCGACCCCTACCTGGACGCGTTCATCCAGGCCGGCGCGGACCATATTTCGTTGCACCCCGAGGCTGGACCGCATCTGCACCGATCCCTGCAGCACATCCGTTCAGCCGGGAAAAAGGCCGGTGTCGTCCTGAACCCGGCCACCTCGCCGGACGTGCTGGCGTGGATCATGGACATGGTCGACATCGTCCTGGTCATGTCGGTGAACCCTGGCTTTGGCGGCCAGGCCTTCCTGACGTCCCAGCTCCCGAAGATCGCCCATATCAGGCGGCTGATCGATCGGGCCGACCATCCGGTCCGGCTCGCGGTCGATGGCGGCATCACGCCGGCGACGGCGCCCTCGGTCCTCGCCGCCGGGGCCGATACGCTGATCGCGGGGACATCGGTGTTCAAGGCGCAGGACTACGCCTCGGCGATCGCCGCGCTGCGGCGGCAAGAGGCCCGCGCATGAGCGGAACGCAGCCGCGCCGCTGGCTGCGTGGCGCTCGTCTGGCGATGGCAAGGCTGCCAACGCTGCGCATGGGGCGAGTCCCGGACGCGCCCGCCCTGTCGGTCCGCGACCCCTGGCCGGGGGACCCGACGCTGGGCGCACGCCTGCTCAAGGGCGAGTTGGTGATCGGCAACGTCGTCCTGCAATTGCAGCCGAACGGTTGGGGCACTATCGGCGGATCGCCGGTCCCGCGGGCGATCACCTTCGGCTTCACCTGGCTGCGCGACCTCCGCGCCCTGGGCACCGACGCCGCTCGGTTGCGAGCACGCGGGCTGGTCGCCGACTGGATCGCCAATCCGCCGTCCGACCCGATCGCGAGTCGCCCCGACGTCATCGGCGCGCGGATCACCGCCTGGCTGGGCCATTACGACTTTTTCGCCGCCACCGCCGATGACGGGTTCCGCCAGCGGCTGATGGGGCGGCTGGTGCAGGACGCCCGCAGCCTGTCCGCCGCCCTGCCGGCCGAGGAGCTCGATGCTCGAGCGCTGACGGCAATGAAGGGGTTGGTGGCGGCGGCGGTGACGCTGCGCGAGCACACCGGCCTGCTGACCCGCGCGCTGCGCTTCCTGCCGCAGGAAATCGCGCGGCAGGTCCTGCCGGACGGCAGCCACGCCGAACGCAGCCCCGCCGCCCAGTTGCAGGCGCTGCAGGATCTGACGGAGATCCGAGCACTGCTGCAGACGTCCCAGACGCAGCCGCCGCCGGCCCTCGCGGCGGCGATCGACCGGATGGCGCCAGCCCTGCGCATGCTGCGGCATGGCGATGGCGGACTGGCCCTGTTCAACGGCGCCAGCGAAGGGAACGCCACGCAGATCGATATCGTTCTGACCCAGGCAGGGCGCGGCGGGCGCAGCGTGTCGCACCTGCCAGACGGGGGGTTTCACCGCCTGCAAGCGGGACGCAGCGTGCTCATCGTCGACTGCGGCACACCGCCGCCGCCGGGGCTGGACCGGCTTTCGCATGCCGGCACCCTGTCGATGGAGCTTTCCATCGGCCGCGATCGGCTGATCGTCAATTGCGGCGCCTTTCTCGCCGGACCGCCCGAATGGCATGACGCCGCGCGCTCGACCGCGGCGCATTCGACGCTGGTGATCGCCGACGTCAACAGCAGCGAACTGAAGCCCGAGGGACTGGGTCGGCGTCCCACGGCCGTCGAGGTGCAGCGGCAGGAAGCCGCCGGCGCACACTGGCTGGACGTGTCGCATGACGGCTGGAAGCGCAGCTTCAACGCCATCCATCGCCGGCGCCTGTACGTGGCCGAGAGCGGGGAGGACATCCGCGGCGAGGATCTCGTCGAATCCCCCGAACCGCAGCCCTTCACCCTGCGCTTCCATCTGCACCCCGATGTCCAGGCGAGCCTGCAGCAGGACGGCGGTACCGTGCTTCTGCGCCTGAAGTCCGGCAGCTTCTGGCGCCTGCGGGCGGATGGCGCGCGGCTGAACCTGGAGGAGACGATCTACCTGGGCGGCCCCGAACCGCGCCGAGCGGAGCAGATCGTCCTGACCGGGTTCGCGGACGGCCCGCAGCAGGTGAAATGGGCGCTGAGCAAGGTGGAGCGCGGCGGGTAGCCGGGGCCTCTCCCGGCATGAAGAACCCCGGCATGAAGATCATCGAGATCACCAACGTGGATTTCTCGCTGCGGCACTTCCTGCTGCCGCTGATGCGCGCGATGCGGGCGCGCGGCCACGAGGTCGTGGGCGGCTGCGCCGAGGGCCCACTGCTGGACGGCGTGCGCGCCGAGGGGTTCCGGGTGATCGCCCTGCCCTTCGTCCGCCGCGTCTCGCCGCTGTCGCATCTCCGCGCGTTCTGGCGCCTGGTGGGGATCCTGCGGGCGGAGAAGCCGGACCTCGTGCATGCGCATATGCCGATCAGCGGGTTCCTGGCGCGGCTCGCCGCCCGGGTCGCGGGCGTGCCCAAGGTCGCGTATACCTGCCATGGGTTCCTGTTCAACGACCGGTCGGCGCCCCGTTCCCGCCGCGTCGCCTCCTTCCTCATGGAATGGACAGCCGCCCGGTTTACCGATGTTTTCCTGACGGTTTCCGAGGCCGAGGCAGGGGACGCCAGACGCCTGGGGATCGCCCGTGCCGCCGAACCGGTGCGCAACGGGCGGAATCCGGCGGTATTCCGGCCCGACCCGGCCGCACGCGCGCGGATCCGGGCAGAGCTGGGCGTGGCGCCGGAAACGGTGGTGATCATCGCGGTCTCCCGCCTCGTCTGGCACAAGGGCTACCCCGAACTGGCAGCGGCGATGCACGCGGTGCCGGACGCGGAACTATGGGTCGTGGGGGAACGCCTGGCGAGCGACCGCGGCGCGGACATGACCGCGCTGCTGCGCGACGCTGGCTTAGGCGGCCGGCTCCGGCTGCTGGGCTATCGCGACGACATCCCCGCCCTGCTGGCGGCCGCCGATATTTTCACACTGCCAAGCCGGTTCGAGGGGCTGCCGATGTCGGTGATCGAGGCGATGCTGACCGGTCTGCCCGTCGTCGCAACCCGCGTCCGTGGGCCGGACGAGCAGGTGATCGAGGGAGAGACAGGCCTGAAGATCGCCGCAGGCGACGCGGCCGGCCTCGGGGCGGCGCTGGCACGGCTGGCCGGCGATCCACGGCTGCGGGCGCAGATGGGGAACGCCGGGCGGCTGCGGGCGCTGGCACTTTACGACGAGACGAAGGTGCTGGAGCGGACGCTGCGGCTGCTGGGGGTCCCGGAAATCAGCAGGCCAGAGGCTGGCAAAAGTCCGCGATAGCCAGGACAAGCCAGCCCATGACCCAAGACATCCAGCCGAGGCGTCAGCCGGAAGCACCTGCCAGGACTGTCTCGGCCTGCGCCTTCGCGGCTTTCTTGCGTTCCCGTTCGGCCACGCGCTTGTCACGCGCGCGGCGGTGCAGGGCCTCGGAGAAGCTGATCCCGTGCGCCTTGGCATATGCCGAGACCGTGCGGTTGTCCTCGATCAAGGCGCCGGTCTTCTCGACGGAAGGCGCCGGCTCAGGCGGGGCCTCAGGTGGCTCCGCCTCGTCCCGTTCGGACGCGGCCCGCCGTTTTTCCAGCGCCCGCTCAGCTTTGGTGGCTTCGCGGGCCAGCGAGACGGCCCCGGTACGCAGCCGCAGGATACGGTTCAGCGGCATATCCGGCTGGACGGCCTGGGCAAGCGCCTCCCCGGCCTGCAAGTTGAAGGCGATCACCCGGTAAACCAGGCGAAGCTCGGCCTCCGTTTGGGGATTATGCCCAAGGATCAGCGTCTCGGCACCCTCCCAAGCCTCGTCGTAGTCGCCGTTCGCGCCTTCAAGCAGAAGAACGGCGATATGGCGGATGACGGTCCGAAGGAAGACGGCGGGCAGATCGGCGGTTCGCATGGAATGAAACCTGAGGTGATCTCGCCATTATAGTTATACCCTTAAAGGTTGCAAGACTTTTTCCGGTAAACCAACAAACCGATCGGGAAACGGCCGCTATTTCTCGGCGCGCTGCCGCAGAAATCGTCCAAACGCCGCCAGCGTGGCGTCCGAGACGTGGTGCTCGATCCCCTCGGCATCCGCCTCGGCGGCTTCTGTCGGCACGCCGACCGCCAGCAGCAGGTCCACCACGATCCGGTGCCGCGCCCGCACCCGCGCAGCGAGGCTCTCGCCGGCTTCGGTCAGGAACACGCCCCGATAGGGTTTGGCGATGGCCAACCCCTCGCGCTTCAGCCGGCCGATCGTCTTGATCGCCGTCGCGTGCGCCACCCCCAGGCGGCGGGCGATGTCGGTCGGCCGCGCCTCTCCGCCATTGGTCAGCAGGTCGGAAATCAGTTCGACGTAGTCCTCCAGCAGCGCGCCGGACTGGGCGCTGCGTGCCTTGCCGAAGCGGCTGGCCTGGGTCGGCTCCTCCGGCATGGGCAACGCCGAGCGAATCGGGCTTTCGGTCATCCCCGTGAGCATCACTGTTTCAGGCCAAGGTCTGCCTAATTCGCGGCGGTTTGCAACAGCAGGATCGCATTCAGTACGATCACGAACCCCGTCGCGACCGTCGCGACGACCTGGGTGCGCCGCCCCAAGGCGAATTGGCCCATCACGTCCGCCCGGCGGATCAGCAGCAGCAGCGCCACCATCGGCACCGGCAGCAGCAGGCTCAGCATGACCTGGCTGTAAACAAGCGCCTGGGTGGCGTTGACGCCCAGCCCGACGACGACCATCGCCGGCGCCATGGTGACCACCCGCCGGACCCACAGCGGAATCCTTATATGGACGAAGTCCTGCATGATCGTCTGGCCCGCCATCGTGCCGACGACGGAGCTGGACAGGCCCGACGCCATCAAGGCCGCCAGGAACGCGCCGGCGGCAATCGTGCCCATCAACGGCAGCAGCGTATGATAAGCGGTCTCGATCTCTCCCACGTCGGCATGGCCGGCGTGGAACATCGTGGCGGCCATTGCCACCATCGCCATGTTCACCAGGCCGGCGAGGCTGAGGGCGCCCATCACCTCGATATTGGAGAACCGGACCAGCCGGCGGCGTTCGACGTCCGACCGCGCGGCGATCCGGCCGGTCGTCAGCGCCGAATGCAGGTAGATCGCATGCGGCATGACGGTCGCGCCGACGATGCCGACCGCCAGCGCCACGCTGTCCGGGCCGTCGAGCATTGGCACGACGGTGTGGAAGGCGGCGGCGCCCCAGTTCGGGGGTGCGATGAACAACTCGACGACATAGGCCAGGCTGATCACGCCGACGAAGCCGGTGATGATCAGCTCCAGCGGACGGAAGCCGCGCGACTGGACCGACAGCAGCACCCAGGTGACGACGAAGGTGACCAGCAGCCCGGCCTCCAGCGGCAGGCCGAACAGCAGGCTGATCCCGATGGCCGCACCGACCGATTCCGCCAGGTCCGTCGCCATCGCCGCCAGTTCGCTGCCCACCCACATGGCCAACACGACCGGACGCGGGAAATGCGACCGGCACAGCGCGGCGAGACTCTGCCCCGTGACGATCCCAAGCCGGGCGGCGAGGGCCTGGAACAGCATGGCGATGACGTTGGCGAGCAGGACGACCCACAGCAGCAAATAGCCGTGCCCGGCCCCGGCCTGGATGTTCGTCGCGATGTTGCCGGGATCCATATAGGCGATGGACGCCAGCACCGCCGGCCCGATGAAGGGCAGGAAGGCCGACGGGCCGCGGCGATGCCCGCTCAGGCTGGCCTCGCCGGCCCGCGCCGTGCGTTCGGACAGTCCCCGCGGCATCACCGCTTCGCTCATGCGCCGATCATCCTCTCGGTCCGGTGTGGATGCAGCCAAGGCAAGGATATGAAGCTTCCGCCATGAAATGAACCTGACACTGCAGAATGTAGCCAAGGCTACATCCGGAGTCCAGAAGGTGTGTAAGGCGTGGCCAGAATCAAGGCGCCGGGCCGGCCGGAACGTTCAATCCTGCCGTGATGGGATGGCCGGCGCGGTGCTGAACGGCCATCTCCCAGGGTCTTCCCTTGTGGGCGAAGTGTGGTAAAGCCCCCCGCCCATGAATCAGTTCCTCGACTTCGAAAAACCCATCGCCGAGCTGGAAGGCAAGATCGAGGAGCTTCGGCGCCTGTCGGATCCGAACGGCATGAACATTGTCGACGAGATCGCACGCCTGACGGCGGTCGCCGACAAGCAGCTCCGCACGACGTACAGCAAGCTGACTCCCTGGCAGAAAACCCAGGTCGCGCGCCATCCCGACCGGCCGAAGGCGAAGGACTACATCGACGGCCTGATCACCGAGTTCACCCCGCTGGCCGGCGACCGGGCCTTCGCCGACGACGCGGCGATCCTGGGCGGCCTGGGGCGGTTCCACGACCGGCCGGTCGTGGTCATGGGCACCGAGAAAGGCTCCGACACCGAATCCCGCGTGCGCCACAATTTCGGCATGGCGCGCCCCGAAGGCTACCGCAAGGCGCGGCGGCTGACGGAGCTGGCCGGGCGGTTCCAACTGCCGATCCTGAGCTTCATCGACACCGCCGGCGCGTTCCCCGGCATCGACGCCGAGGCGCGCGGCCAGGCGGAGGCCATCGCCCGCTCGATCGAGGCGTTCCTGGAAGCGCCGGTGCCGATCGTGGCCACCATCATCGGGGAAGGCGGATCGGGCGGCGCCATCGCGCTGGCCGCCGGCGACCGCATATTGATGTTGGAGCATGCGATCTACTCGGTGATCTCGCCGGAAGGCTGCGCCTCGATCCTGTGGCGCGACGCTGCCCAGGCCAGCCTGGCCGCCGAGGCGCTGCGGCTGACGGCCGACGACCTGCTGCGGCTGAAGCTGGTGGATCAGATCGTGCCCGAACCGCTGGGCGGGGCGCAGCGCGACAAGGCGGCAACGATCCAGGCCGTTGGGGTCGCGGTGACCGCGGCGCTGACGGAGCTGGCGCCGCTGGACGGGGCCAATCTGCTGGCGAAACGGCGCGAGAAGTTCCTCGCCATGGGTCACGACCAGGCATCGTGAACCATCATCCTGGACCGCTGCGTGTGGATTCACTAAACTATGCCGCTTGCGGGGAGATTCTTCCACGGCAGAGCGGGATGCGTGACGAAATAACAGCCTATAAGCGTGAGCGGATCCTCGAAGAAGCGGTGAAACTCTTCTATGAGCGCGGGTTCAGCGGGACCACGCTCGACGACATCGCCGGCAAGCTGGGGGTGACCAAGCCGTTCATCTACACGCATTTCCGCAGCAAGGTGGAATTGCTGGAGGCGATCTGCCGTCCGACCATCGAAATGTCGTTGAACGCCATCGCCCGCGCGGCGGAGGAACCGGGGACGCCTGCGGAACGGCTCTACAATGGGATCGCTAACTTCACCAAGGTGATCCTGCAGCGCCAAGCCAACATCGCCGTCTACTTCCGCGAAGAAAAGCACATGTCGGAGGCAGGGCTGGCGGAGATCAACGCCCTGCGCAAGCGCTTCGACCGCGTGCTGAGCGAGCTGCTGCAAGAGGGTGCGAACGCCGGCGCGTTCCGCATCGCCGATATCCGCGTCGCCGCCCTGGCGATCGGCGGCATGGTGAGCTGGGCCTATACCTGGTACCAGCCCGAGGGCCGCCTGTCCTTCGACGAGATCGCCGACAAGCTCGCGCAGTTCGGCCTGCACATGGTGGACGCGCAGCCGGCGGCCCTGGCCGCGCGCCCCTGACGTTTACGTGCCCTGACGTTTACGTGCCCTGACGTTTACTGGACCTTGAACCCCAGCTTGGTCCAGACCGCGCGCATCTGCGAACCGGCGAGGAACGAGAGGAAAGCGCGTGCGTCCGGCGTATCGTTCGCCTTCACGATCGCGAACGGATAGCTGATCGGGTCGTGCGACGATTCGGGGAAGACGCCGGCGACGACGACCTTTTTCGAGATCGCCGCGTCGGTCGCGTAGACGATGCCGGCCGGCGCCTCGCCCTGCTCCACCAGCAGCATGCCGGACCGGACGTCCGCCGCCGCCGCGATATGCGGAGAGACCTTGTCCCAGACGCCCAGGCGCTGCAGCGCCTGCTTGGCATAAAGCCCGACCGGAACGTGGGCCGGGTCGCCCACCGCCAGGCGGCCATTGGGTCCCAGGATGTGCATCAGGTCGAAGCCCGGCTTGATGTCGACCTTGATGGGATGGGACGCCGGGACGATCAGCACCAGCTCGTTGCCCAGCAGGTCATGCCGCGTGTCCGGCACGATCAGGCTCTTTTTCGCCAGGTCGTCCATCCACAGCTCGTCGGCCGAGGCGAAGACATTGGCCGGCGCCCCCTGCTCGATCTGCCGCGCGAGGGTGGAGCTGGAACCGAAGGACATGGTCGGCGCCGGATGGCCCTGCTTGGCCCACAGGGCGGCGGCATCCTTCATTCCGTTCGTCAGGCTGGCGGCGGCGAAGACCGTCACCGGCTGCGCCCAGGCCGTCAGAGGTATCAGAACGAACGAAAGCAGGAAGGTGAGTAGGAGTTTCATGCAAGACCTCAGTGAAACGAAATCGTGTTGTCCGTGATCGCCCGCATCTGCGTGGCGTCGAGCGCTCGGCCGTACACGGCGGCGTTGAACAGGGCGGCCAGTCCGACCGGGTCACTTCCTTTCAGCCAGGCCAGGCCCAGCAGCCGGTTGATCGATGGCGGTTCCTCGATCCAGCCGAACGGCACCGATGGCGCGAACACGGCGTGATGCGTCCGCACGGCACGCAGGCCGGACCAGGCCGGGGATGCCAGCACGCCGCGCGCAGCGGGATCCGAGAGGATGATGATGTCGGGGTCCCACTTGGCGATCTCATCGACGGTCGCGGTGCGGAACGTTCCGTTCCCGCCTGGTGCGACGACGGTCCAGCCAAGCAATGAAAAGACCCGCGTGACGTCGGTGCCGGGCGCGGCGGCAAGCAGGCCATCCTTGCCGCGCGCGTAATAAACGGTGTGGCGCGCGGTGTCCGCCGCCGGCATCGCCAGGATGGTTTCCGCAACGCGCGCCAGCGTCTCCGCCTGCTGCGGCCGGTGCAGGATCGCGCCCAGCGTGCGGGCGACCCGGGGAATGTGGTCGAGGGCGCCGTCGAACAGCAGGGTCGGGATGCCGGTCCGCGCCTGGGCGTCGCGCGCCAGGTCGACATAACGCTCCGATACG